>JAZOMJ010000151.1:0-4853 GCA_045653865.1 Eubacteriales bacterium | reverse complement strand
AACGAAGAAATCCGTCGAGTTTTTCTCGGCGGATTTCAACATTTTTATCAAATTGCTACAAAACTTAATGAAATTTGGGTTGTCTTATTCGCGTGGCTTTTGTTCTGCGCTAAGTGAGACAGCCACTTGGGTTATTTTCCGTCGCTTGGGTAAAGATAGCATTCTCCTGTTTGGGTATGCACGTAAAGATGTCCGTAGTCATATGCATAATTGGGTTTGCCACCGTTTTGGTATGTTTCGCTCGAGTAGTGCTCCATCTGCCAAACAACGTGATAGTACATGCCCCCATAGGTATATTCGGGCTTGCCATCTATCACAATTCGCATAACATACGTACTTCCCGCAGCATGGTCAACGCCTCCATCGCAGGTGTTCCAATACGCGGCGGCAATCTCTTTTGCACGCTCGGGACTTACGCCAACTTCAATAATCTCACCCGTTTTGGCGTGGATGAGCAGTTGCTTATAAACCAAGGTTTTATGCTTGATTCCAAACTCGCAATCCAAGCAACTGCAAGAAAGGGGCGAATGCTCTTTTTGCCAAGTAACCAAATAATAGCCGCTCTCGTCAGGTGTGAGCGTTACATCAATATTATGTTGGAATGTAATGCTGCCTACCTTTTCAAGCATTCCGTTGTAAACATCCCAATAACCGGGAATACTTTTGCGAATATCCTCGGGGGATATATCTTTCTCGCGCCAAGGTGCCGGCAGAGGTCGGTAAACACCGCCTTGAGCATACAATTTTTCCTTATCCGTCAAGGAGCGTGCGCTGACGGTATCATTGATATAGTCGTACTCCAAAAGCAGATAATCGCCGTAATAAATAACACACTCAAGCATTTTGGTTTGCTCGGCATCAAAGTTCCCAAATGAACACTTGAGCTCTTGACGCTTGTAAAGCGGAACAGTGCTGCGAGGCGGTGTATAATCCTTTAGGTAGAGATATTCGCCTGTCTCGGCAAAATAAATTTGCACCTCACCCCAAATGGCGGGCTGATACATGGCACGCAGAATTCTTGTGCTTGAGAATAAACGAAGCGTGGAATACCATACTGTGTTATAGGTACCGTAGGTCTCCTCCAACCATTCAAAATCTTCTTTGGAAGTGCAGGTCTTTTTGCCAAAGCTCTCTACATAATAGCCGGGATAATCGATTAACAGATCATCCACACCGTACTCTACAATTTTGTTCAATCCCTTGCCGCCCTTGGCAATTTCATAAACAGATTTGGAATACGAATTGCGACTCCCCACCTCGGTGACGTGGAGCTGTCCTCTCGCATCGATTTCGCAAGCTTTTAGTGGCGTATAGTTGCCGAGCAAAACGGGACTGCCGTTGATTGTTGAAAAAATCGCCAATACGTCTTGTGCTTGGGTCAAAAGAAGCAATTCCTCAATTCTGTCACCGTTGAGGTCGGTTTGCGCATAAGTAAAATGATAAAGTCTATCCCAACTCGCATCACGTTCATCCCTGCCGTCATATTGATAATACGTGTAGGATGACATCAAGATTGCCTCAAACCATTCAACCTCTTCCACATTGGAAAAGCCGAGCGTGAACGCAATCTCATAAGTGGGAGCATATATCAAATCAAATCTTTCAATTGCCAAGCGGTAAACGTCGAGAATTTCCTCATAAGAGCCGAAAACGTTGGTTTGCCATGTAGGTTCCTCTGTTACATTGCCCTCCAGTTGCGGAACTTTCAGTTCCTGCGGCTCCTGCGTAGTTGTTTCGGGTTCTTCGGTGGCAATCGGTTGCTCGGTTGTGGTTTCGATAGCCTCGGGAGTGGTTTCGTCGATAGCCTCGGGAGTGGTTTGTCGCTCTGCGGTTTCAGTTTTCTCCGAAGCCGTTGGCGCAGAGAAAGAAAAAGCCGAAAAGATTTTTTCGTATGCGTTGCAAGAACACAACGAAAAAACCGTTATGAAGCAAAGAAAAAGTGCAATATATCTTTTCATTTTATCCTCCTTAAAAACTTGCACGGCGGCGTGCCAATGCCTGCGTGCGGAAAACTGCGGGCGAGATGCCCAACCGCTCCTCAAATTTGCGGCTAAAGTGTTGCGTGGTTTTAAAACCGCAACGCGTGGCAATCTCTTTAACGGGCAAATTGGTAAACTCCAAAAGTTTTTTGGAAACCGTAATACGATAATCCCACAAATAGGCATAGGGTGTTAGTCCAAACTCGTTTTTGAACAATTTTGTGAGTGTGGAGTGATTGACCGAGCAGGATTTGACAATATCCTGCAATTTGATATCCTCGGCGTGGTGCGCCTCAATAAAGGCAACCGCCTTTTGCAGGTGCGGATTGTCAAACTCCTCGGTTCTCTCGGTGGTCTCCACGTGGCGACCACCAAAAAAGTCGTAAATGCGCTCTAACAGTAGCATAATTTCAATAAAATAGGAACGGCTGCGGCAAGGGTAATACCAATCGGGTTGCTCGTTCATTTCATTGCATATTTTGGAAAACAAAAAGCGCATGGTTGCTTGATTTTCGTCAAGCATTGGCAACACCTGCCGGCGTCCGCTGGTAAAAGGAGCGAGCAAAAACAAATCGTGAACGTTGGCAAGCTCCTCATACCCCTCGGAATGTACGCGCTCAAAGGTCATGTTGATGTTCAAAAAAACGGGGTGAAAATAGATGGAGTCGCACACCAAGTGGCGCTTGCGGCGCAGTTTTACTTCTTTGGTTTCATCTAAGCAAATCAGGCAAGGTGCCATTGCGTTGAGTACGCTCTCCCCAATTTGCAGGCTCAAGCTCCCCTCGTGAATCATCAGGAGTGCGAAGCAATTATCTTTTATATCAAGATCGTCAAGCGGATCATTTTCAATACATTTTGCGGGCAAATATCTTTTACCGTAGCGTTGTTTGGAATCACTTGTTTTCGCTATCATGCTAACCTCCTATTGCAATGCGTAAAGACACTTTTATTATAGCAAACCTCTCCCACAATTTCAAGTATTCTTTTGTCGAAATTTAACGTGGGATGTTTCTTTTTTAAGCACAGATAAATCTTTGTAAAAATTGCATTGAAAAATTCGAAAAACAAGCAATTTTGATGTGTTTTTATCATCCTTTGAAATTTGGGCATATACTCTCAAATGCCCAAATTATAGCAAAAACTATTGACAATGTTCGACTTTTTTTGTATAATAGATTCACCAAAATACTTGCAAAGGAGCTGTTTATGGGTAACATCATTGTAAAGGAAGTAACCACAAATCGTGACAGACGTCGTTTTGTTGACTTCCCCAATCAACTTTATAAAAATGAACCCAACTACGTGCCCGGATTTTTTGATGACGACATAGACGATTGGAATCCTCGCAAAAATCCCGCTTTTGAATATTGCGAAGCCAAATGCTTTTTAGCTTTTGAAGATAACAAAATCGTCGGTCGCATCGGTGCCATTTTGAGCCATCGCGCCAACGAAAAATGGAACAAGAATCAAATGCGCTTTTCTCAAGTGGATTTCATCGATGACGAGCGTGTTTCAAAAGCGCTTTTTGATACTGTGGAAGCTTGGGCGCGCGAAAAAGGATGCAATGAGGTGCACGGTCCCCTCGGCTTTTGCGACCTTGACCGCGAGGGCATGCTGATTGAGGGCTTTGACCGCCAAAGTATGTTCATCACCTACTACAATGCACCCTATTATAAAGAGCACCTCGAGCGCTTGGGCTACGGCAAATCTACCGACTGGATTGAGTACCGCATCAACGTTCCCACCCCCGACTCTCGTGAGGGACAAATGATTGCACGCGTAGCCGCTCGCAACGAGCGTCAAGGCCAATATCACGTGGCTAACCTCAAGCACCGCCGCGATTACAAACCCTATGTGAAGCAGGTATTTCAACTTGTCAATGAGGCATACGCTCCGCTTTACGGCACGGTTGAATTGAGCGACAAGCAAATTGAAAAATACGCAAACAAATTCATCCCGCTTATCAATCCCGACTACGCTTGCTTTATCGTGGACGAGAACGACGAAATGGTAGCATTCGGTGTAACGGTTCCCTCTTTGTCGAACGCGCTCACCAAGTGCCGCGGTAAGTTGTTCCCTTGGGGATGGGCACCCGTGCTCTACTCGATGAACCACAACGACACCGTGGATCTGCTTCTCATTGCCATCAAACCCGAGCTGCAAGGCAGTCTCCTCATTGCCACCATCTTCAATCATTTTGTCAATTCCACGGCAAAGAACCACATCTTGTATGCCGAAACGGGCCCACAGCTTGAAACCAACACCAAAATTCAAGCACAGTGGAAATTCTTTGAAAAGGAACAGCACAAGCGTCGCCGTTGCTTTATCAAAGACCTTACATAACAATAAACGCAAAACTGCCGCCTTGCATCACGCAAGACGGCAGTTTTTTATGAAATATTTTGATTGATGTGTGATTGCCAAAACGTTGAAAAACCCAGCAAAAATAATTGCAAAAGAGTTTTGCAAAAATCAAAAAGATTTTTCAAAAAAAGTATTGACAAAACCGAACGTGTGTGATATAATATTCAAGTACTTGTGTGAGCACACACCTTTGCGAGTGTAGTTCAATGGTAGAATTCCAGCCTTCCAAGCTGGCCGCGTGGGTTCGATTCCCATCACTCGCTCCAAATGGTGACCGAAAGGCACCGGTGATGTGCCTTTAGCTCAGCCGGATAGAGCAACTGCCTTCTAAGCAGTAGGTCGGGGGTTCGAATCCCTCAAGGCACGCCACTTTTTAAATTTCATATGGTGGGATTAGCGCAGTTGGCTAGCGCGTCAGGTTGTGGCCCTGAAGGTCGTGGGTTCGAGCCCCATATCTCACCCCATAAAAACAAAACCTCTCCGCAATAGCGGAGAGGTTCTTGTTTTTAT
>JAZOMJ010000150.1:0-23479 GCA_045653865.1 Eubacteriales bacterium | reverse complement strand
CGCACAAGAACCCATCTCTGCGCAAAGCGCAGAATTGGGTTCGCATCTTCGGCGCAGAGCATCCGTCCGTTTACGAGACGGTGACAAGCCGAAAGATATTCACCGTAGGTGAAATTCCCGTTAGATTTGATGAGGTCTGCCTTTTCGGCAGACCTTCTGCATTGGTACCCGCACAAGAACCCATCTCTGCGCAAAGCGCAGAATTGGGTTCGCATCTTCGGCGCAGAGCATCCGTCCGTTTACGAGACGGTGACAAGCCGAAAGATATTCACCGCAGGTGAAATTCCCGTTAGATTTGATGAGGTCTGCCCTTTTATCCATGGGGAAAAGATATTACAACAAACGGCAAGGTCATTAACCTTGCCGCTTGTTGTATAATTTTAGTCTTTTTTGTTAATTACTTCACCGCAAGTGCAAAGCTCGGGTTGACCGAACAGTCTGCGGAAGAAATTAAGAATCGAGTTCCAGAACTTAGCAAAACCGCTTACTTCTGCGCAGGTGTGCTCAGTTTCGGAGGAGGTATTGTCCTCGGGAGTTTCAGGAGTAGTATTCTCGGGAACCTCAGGAGTAGTTTCTTCAGGGGTCTCGGGAGTAGTCTCTTCGGGATTTTCAGAAGGAACTTCTTCCTCTACTTCGATTGTTTCATTGAACAGGCGAAGAATTGTCGGGAACAGGATATCATAGGAAGGTCCTGTGGGGTGGATCAAGTCAGGAAGAATGTCGGTGCTTTCAAAATCAAAGGTTTCGTAAAGAGTTACGTCGTCATAAAGGTCAATGTAGTGAACACCATACTCTGCGCAAAGAATCTTAGCTTGCTCATAGTATTCGTCCATATCTTTGTTCATTACACTTTCGGGAATCAGCTTGAAGTTTGCAATGAAATAAAGTTCAGCATCCGGCCAGAATGCTCTGGTATCGTGGAACATCAATTGCAAGCCGCCTGCAAAGGTTTGAGTTCTCTCTTTACTCTTCAAAATGTTATAATCTGTATCCTTAGGCAGAGCTGTGCCGGGAGCTACATCTTTACGAGCATCATTTACACCACCTTGGAAAACAACCATATCGAACTTTTTAATGGATGTTCTCATTTGGCGCTTAAGGAGATTGTAGATCCACTCTACGCCTTGCAAATTGGTTTCACCAACACTTGCACCGGGGTAAGAAATGTTTGTAGGAATCAAGCCGGTGGTTTGTGCCAAACGTCTTGCCCAAGAAGCAGAAGGATTGCGATATGTGGGAGGTGTATCATAAGAACCGTAGCTGATGGAATCACCAACAAACAGAACTTCTTTGCCATAGAAAGGATGTGCTTTTGCTTCATCAGAAAGATCAGCAATGCCGAGTGTTTCGCGAAGCTCTTCACCGGTGAAAGGTTGGTTTCTAGTAACCAAAACGTCACCGTCATTATAAATACCGCTGTGAACGTTTACTTTGATGTTAGAAACACCTTCCGGAACGGTATAGGTGTAAATAGCGTAGCCGTAACCAATATCTTCCTTGAAAGTAAGCGTTGCTACTTTGTGAGTAAGTTTTTGATTGAAATCAGCATCAAACTCATAAAGAACAGTTCCGGTTTCTGCTGCACTAATAGCGCCCAAGCAGATGGTGTCGCCTTCAGTTACAGGGATGTAGTTGGATTCGATGTAGGTCTTGTTTTGGTGTTGACGAAGCAGAGGATCGCGTTCACCTTCGCGGGGGAAGAGATTCCAAATGCCTTCGTAGCCTTCGGGAGCTTCGTCTGCAAGCTTGGGAGGAACAGGACGCAAGCCGGATTCGCTGAGATCCCAACCTTGTGCATCTGCATATGCAAAGTAACCGTCAATATCAAAGGGTTGGTTAACGGTGATAAGCATATGTTCGAAGTGGGTAGAAAGCGCTCTGAGGGCAAATTCCTTTGTGCTGGAAGGAATTTGAATTGCGTAGATAACAGAACCATCCATAAAAGTACCGTTCTCTACAATATTGGCGGCTAACTCATATGTTCTTTTGATTGCGGGGGACGACTCAGCGCCAGCGCCTACCTTCTTTTTGTAAAAAGCAAACGTCCAGTCAAGCTTTTTATCGTCCTTGGTACAAGGACCAACATAAATTGTATCGCCAGCTACAACATTGGAATCAAGGTTGTATTTCAATGCTACATTTTTAACATGGATGGTAGCAGATGCCAACTCACCGGTCTTGGGGAGAGTTTGACCATTGTTAGAGGGGTCGGGTTGAGCATCTTTGGTTGCCGTTGCAGGATCGTAGTAGTTAACGATTTGATCGGCGGGGGTGTTTTCCACAGCGACAGCGTTTACAGGGAGAACTGCAAATGCGGGAATGAGCATAACAGTAAGCAGTGCAATTGCCATGGCTCGAGTCAGTTTTTTCTTCATAAGAAAAACTCCTTTCTTAATATGGGTATCTATATTATATCATTTTATACAGTGATTTTAAAGATGTAAATTTACCAATTTTCTACACATTTTTTTGGTGAAAATGTATACTGACAAAAAACAAAACACCACTTCCCTATTTAAAAATTAACATATCGTCCCATAAAAAACGGCACGGATTTCTCCATCCATGCCGTTTTCTTTATTCTTGATGGGAACGATCTTTCATGTGTCTGTCAATATCGCGGTCGGCCTGACGTTTCGCGTCACTTTCGCGTTTGTCATAAAGCTTTTTACCGCGGCAAAGACCGAGCTCTACTTTAACGTGACTGCCCGAAAAATAGAGTGATAGCGGAATGATGGTATATCCCTTTTGTTGCACCAATCCTTGCAGTTTCATAATCTCTCTGCGGTGCATCAAAAGTTTCTTTTTGCGCAATGGATCGGTATTAAAAATATTGCCATGCTCGTATGGACTGATGTGCAAGCCAAGCGCAAAAATTTCGCCACCGTCAAATGAACAATAGGAATCTTTGAGATTGACTGTTCCCGCACGTACACTCTTTACTTCAGTCCCTGCTAATGAAATGCCAGCCTCATACTTCTCTTCTACAAAATACTCGTGCCAAGCTTTTTTGTTTTGTGCTATGATTTTGTGCCCTTCGTTTTTCTTTTCTGCCATAATTATCTTCTCTCAATTGATATCGTTAAAAAACATTTCTTCATCAGCAAAGTAAAGATTGAGTTCTTTCCTTGCTATTTTCTCAATGTATTCTCGGTTTTTGGAGGTGTGTAATAACTCTCGAATGTATTCCAATTGTTCTTGATACTCCGCCATGTTTTCGGATGTAGCTGTTTTGGAATTCATTAGTTCATTATAAGCCTCATAGTCATTTAAAATGTGTTTGAGTTCGTCAGCGGATCCTAAATCTTGAATCAGCTCTGCACGAATTTCTTGAAGTTCCACAAGGGCATCTTCAAGTTCTTGGGCTTCACGGTTTAACTCGTTATACTGCATAATACTGCGTGCACAAATACCGATGGAGATCACAACCAACAATCCCAAAAATATGCGCATTAAAAGACTCAAACTAAATTGTTTTTTGTTTTGGTTCTGCATTGTTATCTCCTTTCTGTATATTATTTTATCCTATTAAATGTGAGCTTTTCTATCGTTTTATCAATGTTTTGCAATGTTTGCTTTGTGTGCTTTTGCCGTTGTTTGTATAAAAACTGAAATTGTTGCTTTGCAATATGATTTTTATAGGATTTTGCAATTCGATAAAGCACATATTTTATAGGCTTTAAAATGATATGCACAACGGTTTCTATGAAAAAAACAAGCCATTCGAGCATCCACCTAACTTTTTTGGAAAGACAAATATGCCACCCTAAAAAGCAGATAGCCATAGAAATTGGTGTGATAGCACGAAAGTTGCCGTTGTTGAAGCAATATAGGAGCAAAATGGTAGCAAGTGCGCTTGCAAGGCAAAAGAACACATCCCCAATAAAACGCATTAAGCGGAACACATAGGGAATGCTTGATTGCTTATGCTTTGCCTTGCGAGACGAAAGCAATCCTTGTATTTTAGAGATAGTATAACGGTGATTAGACGGTAATGCCCATAGCTGTATGATATAAAGAAGATCATACAAAAATCCAAGTGCCAAGCCCGCCAAAGCTGAAGCATAGCAAAGATGGAAAAAGTCGGTTTGAGATATTTGCATCGGTTATTTCAAAAACTTTTTCAAAAGTCCACTTTGTGTCTTGGCATCATCTTGTTTTTTGTCAAAATACGTTATGGCATCAATGCGTCCCTCCAAAAAAGCCAATCCGCGTTCAGCGTTCCATTCGCTCAAGCGTAAATCTTCTCCATCGATAGAGAGCGTCCCACAAATTGTTTCAAGCAGAACTTCACATTCATCAAAGCGGATCACTTCTATGACACCTTCTAAGTGTGCTCCTTTTCGATTTTGAATGGACAAATGATGTGCCTGGGTTTCCGATTGCTTGTTTTCCAAATTCATATAATTACTCCTTTGCATCGTTTTGTTATAAACGTATGCGCAGGAAGATGCAAATATGAATGTTAGGAAATCACCTCGTAAAGAGCAGAAGCATCTGCCTTTGCAACGTGCTCCTTTACATCAAGAACACGCACCTTTAAGGTTCTTTGACCAAATGTGATTTCTAAGATATCATTTTCTTTTACGTCGTAAGACGCTTTTGCGCGTCTGCCGTTGACTGTTACGTGTTCGGCATCGCATGCCTCATTTGCCACGGTGCGGCGTTTGATGATACGCGAAACCTTTAAAAATTTATCAAGTCTCATTGCCTTTTCCTTGTAATATGATTTTGTATCTTTATTTTATCATATTATTGTCATTTCTGCAAGCCCTTTTTAAGTTTTTTTAAATTCCTTTTTCGACAAAAAGTGTATCTTTGCAAGAAAATCGTATATTTTCCTTCCCATTGGGAGAGCAGAAAGATCTTCTTCTGAAATCAAACCAAATAAACAACCTAACATAAGATACAAAAGTGCAGCAGTTACCATTGGTACAATGGTGGTTAATAAGTTTTGACCGAAGTGATAACAAAGCAGCAGGTATTCTCCATAAGCTATGCCGACGGCTATGAAAGATAGCAATGTTGGGTAAACAAAAAGCGACTTGATATCCAACGTGTCGCAGAATTTGCTTACAAAGTGCATATTCAATACCACAATTACGGCATTACAGAAAAAACTGCTGATGGGAGCTCCCCAAAGCCCAATTACAGGAATACCGATGAGAATATATGCTGTAATCCCCTTTGCCGCAACGCCTGCAAGCGTTGCAAAAATAGGCTTTTTGACTTCTCTGTACGCGTGTAAAACGGAATTTGTAG
The DNA here is from genome assembly GCA_045653865.1 of Eubacteriales bacterium. GTDB lineage: Bacteria > Bacillota > Clostridia > Oscillospirales > CAG-272 > UMGS1865. Next base: position 18,217 of record JAZOMJ010000150.1, on the reverse strand, counting down.
CCGTAATCATACAAGAAAGAAAAACGGATATTCCCAAAATAGAAAGCAACGGTGTGGCTGTTTCTATAGCCTCTATTTGATTGCCGAACAAGAGCGAAAGAATGGGACGTGCAAATAGCGTAATACCAACAGAAGCAGGAAGCGCAATGAGCGCATTGATACGATAAGAAAGTTCTATCATTTTTTGCTCGGTTATTCTATCTTTGCATGCAATTGCCGAAGATAAAATCGGAATAAGTGGAAGTGCAATGGAATTGAGTAATGTTGGCAAGAGTGCAAAAACCGAAATGGCGAGTGTTGTGTAACTGCCATATGCCTCGTTGGCTTCAACCGAGGTATAACCTATTGATTGCAATCGCCGTAAAATCATAGTCATATCCACTACTTTGTTAAGACTGACAAGAAAAGACCCAAGTGTAATTGGTAGTGCAATGTGCAACAGTTTTTTGCCTACTGCTTTCTTAATTAAATCGTTTTTAGGGAATGTTTCTATGCAAAATGAATGTTCAAAGTGCATCTTTTCAAGCGCAAGATAAATGACAGAAAAAACGGTTCCTGCCGTTACACCCCATCCTGCCGCAGCGGCAAGTTCGGGTACGCTTTTGCCTTGCTTGATTGCAATTTGTGCAAATAAAAGACCGAATACAAGCTTCCCTACTGCCTCAATCAGTTGTGAGATGGCGGTGGGTAGCATTTTTTGATACCCTTGAAAGTATCCTCGAATAGCAGACGATACACAAACAAAGAATAGTGTTGGTGCTATCGATATCATACATCCAAGTGCATCCTCGCTTTTGATCCATCTGCAAATCGGGCGTGCGAAAATCCACATCAGTAAGCTACCAATAAAACCTATCAAAACAAAAAGAGAGAGAGAGACTTTCCAAATAAATTTGACTTCGCTCTCCTTCCCCTCAGCCAAAGATGCAGAAATGAGCACAGAGAGAGCAATTGGTAAACCTGCCGTTGCAATGATGCAAAAGATTGCATAAATTTCGTAGGCTGAATGAAAATATCCCATGCCCTCCGATCCAAGATAAGAGAGCATGGGTATTTTGTAGAATAAGCCGACCACTTTGACCAAAATGGTAGAGAGAGTTAAGAGTAATACTCCCGAGAAAAATACTTTTTTGGTTGCATTCGGCTTTGTATGCATTTTTATTTACCTCATGGTTAATCAAAGTAATGAGCAAACACCTTTTGTGCATCGTAATGCAGGCGTTCTTCATCAATAAGAGTATATGTTCCGTTGTGGTAAAGTATGCGCCCATCGACCATTGTCATCAAGACGTCGCTACGCTCGGCACTGTAACACAGCATTGCGTAGTCATCAAAGCAAGGCATATTGTGAACTGCGGTTCTGTCAATTAAAATCAGGTCTGCGCGAGCGCCTATACGAATTTCACCGCAATCCGCGCGACCTTGTGCAAGTGCCCCGTTGCGAGTGGCAAGTCTGGGCATTTGAGAAGCGGTTGTTGCTGTTGGATCCAACAGCATACCCTTGTGAAGGATAGCGGCTGTTTGCATTTCACGCAGAATATCCAAACGGTTATTAGAAGCTACCCCGTCGGTGCCAAAGCAAACGTTGATGCCTGCATCGAGCATTTTGGAGAACGGCATTACGCCACTGCCGAGTTTGAGGTTGCTGATGGGATTGTGCACAACGCTAACACCTTTTTCGGCAAGCATTGCAATATCCTCATCAGTTACCCATACGCAGTGTGCGGCAAGTGTGGGGGTATCGAGTGCGCCTAGGTCATAGAAGAGCTTTGTGGGCGTTTTTTGATGGCGTGCAATGCATTCGTTGTGCTCTTTTTCGGTTTCCGATACGTGCAGATGCATACGCAACCCGTTCGCCTTAGTGTATTCGCTAACCTGTGCTATGTAATTTGGTACATTAGTATATTCGGCGTGCAAGGAAAAATCTACCTTGATTTGCTCGTCGCCGCAATTTTGATACTGTTCAACCAAAGCTTTGGCTTCGGCAAATCGATAGTCATCGGCAATGTTGGTGTCGGGTGAGAAAGAAACCAGCGAGCGAGAAAGGTTTGCTTTCATACCCGTCTCTAGTGCTACGTCGGCAACCACATCTTGGAACATATACATATCCGAGAAAGATACGATGCCGCCCTTGAGCATTTCGGCAATGGCAAGTTTGGTGGCTACTGCTACGTTTTCTCGGTTGAGACGGTCCTCAGCCGGAAAAATACGTTCTTCAAGCCAACGTTGCAGGGGCAAATCCTCACCGTAACCGCGGAAAAGCGTCATTGCCGCGTGGCAATGGGCATTATAAAAGCCGGGCATAAGCAAGTTCCCTTTGGCATCGATCACCTCGGTACCTGCCAAATCCGGCAGTTCTTTGGTAATGTTTGTAATGCGCTTGTTTTCAACCGTTACGTGCCAGTTTCCCATGCCGTAACCTGTTTCGGCAAGCAAAGTTGCGTTTTTGATAATTGTTTTCATCAGAATAAATCCTTTTTAATCATCTAAAAGTCCGCGACGGGTGTAGAATTCTTCCATAGCAAGCATCTTATCCTTTGTGCTTTCATCGCGCAAATATTCGTAAGGATACTTGGGATAGAATAATCTTTCAATGACGGGTTTGCCGCCCGTTTGCGGACGGTAATCAACCATTTTGGAAACAGCGCCTGCACCGAGAGCAAAAATGGAATGTACTTCTTCCATCATATAAACGTTGTAACGTCCCTCGTGTCCTTCCAGCGAAAATCCTACGTTTTCGAGGTTGCCAACGGTGTTCTTTTGACGGTACATATAGTAAGGCAGATAGTTTTCTTCCTGCGCTTTGAGTTGAGAATAATCTACACATTTGCCTGCATCTCCGCCACGCAAGGAATAAACATTGTTTCCTTGGCGCAAAATTTCAGCCGCTTTTTTGATGCAGAATGTATGAACGGTGATATTTTCGGGGCGAAGCGAGAGAATTTTATCGAATGTTGCGGAAAATGTTTTGAAGTTATCACCGGGAAGTCCAACAATCAAATCGGTATTGATATTTGCAATACCTGCGTTTCTTGCAATATCGTATGCACGCAAAAAGTCCTCGGCAGTGTGTGTGCGACCGATATTTTCCAGCACTACATCGCTCAAGGATTGCGGGTTGACGCAAACGCGGCTTACACCGTATTCTTTTGCAACAGCCATCTTCTCTGCGGTAATCGTATCGGGGCGTCCCGATTCGAGTGTGTATTCTTCAAGAGCGGTCACGTCGGTCAATTCTGCGATTTTGGCGAGCAACAAACGCAACTGATCGGCAGAGAGAATGGTAGGTGTTCCGCCACCGATATAAACAGTGGCAATGCGCAAGCCAAGCTCTTTGATCTTTTTAAAGGTGTATTCCATATCCATCAAAAGATGCTCCAAATACTCGGGAATGAGTTGGAGAAGCTTGGGAGATGTATAGGAAACAAAAGAACAGTAAGAGCATCTTGTCGGACAGAACGGAATGGAGATGTAAACACTGCAATCTTTGGGAGAGGGGGCGCCGATGAGTTTTTGCTCATTGAGAGCTACCTCGGTTGCAAGTGTTGCTTTTTTGGGGATCACAAAGTATTCTCCCGTCAAAATACGCTTTACACGTGTTTTGCTCAAACCGATTTGCAAGAGTTCGGTGGCAACCTTAGAGGGGCGCACACCGGTGAGCATTCCCCACGCGGGGCGATATCCCATTACTTCACCGCAAGCGGCAATGACTACCGCACCGCAGGCAAGTTTAATGGTTTTTGCCTTATCATAATCGGCAGAATAGGTATAGTACTTCTCTGCCGATGCACTTTTTCCGTCAACGGTGATGCGAGCATACGTCTCAACACCATCGTGTTGCTCTAAAAGACGGATGTAGAGTTCGGGAGCATTGGCGTCCAGCTGTTCAGCGGCACCGAATTTTTCTCCCGGGAAGAAAATCATGCAAAGCGTTTGCACATAATACGCATTGATATTTCCGTCAAGTATCAGTTTCATAAAAACATTCCTTACTTTTTCTTTTTCAAAACTTCGCTATCCATACAAATGGTCACGGGGCCATCATTGGTGAGGCTTACTTTCATATCCGCACCGAAGATGCCGCATTCAACGCGGCGAAGCTCACGGGCGAGCAAGCCTTTGAAATATTCATAGAGTCTGTTTGCCTCGTCCGGCTTGGCAGAACCCAAAAAGTCGGGTCTGTTGCCGTGGCGATAGTTGGCAAGGAGCGTAAATTGCGAAATAACGAGCGCTTCCCCATCGATATCACGAATAGAAAGATTCATTTTGTCATTTTCGTCGCGAAAGATGCGCAAAGCCGCAATCTTTTTGCAAAGCAGTTCGGCATCCAATTCAGTGTCACCCTCGGCAACGCCGAGCAAAATCAAGTAACCCCTTTGGCAAGAGCCTACAATTTGACCCTCAACCTCAACCGATGCACTTGAAACACGTTGAATAACAGCTTTCATGGGGATAGCACTCCTTTTTGTATTTTAAGAAAATCCGCGTAGAATATTCACAACCCCACGCAAGCCGCGCAAACGGGAAACAATGGAATTGTAGTGGTCGATGTTGCGGCAACCGACCTTTAAATTGATGACATAAGCCGAATCATTGCGAGGTGTTACATTGATTTGCATAATGGAAACGCGCATATCGGCAAGAACTGCTGTAATATCGGCAAGCATACCGATGCGGTCATCAACGTAGATCTGCAAGAGAGCTTCATAGATGCTGTTACTGCGTCCGCTTTCAACAGAGCCTTCCCAATGTGCCTCTTTCCAACGAGTAGCGTTTTCGGGGTTCTTTCTGCCTTGAATAACATTGGGACAGTCCATTTTGTGAATGGAAATGCCAAATCCCTTGGTAACAAAGCCGATAACGGAGTCACCTGGCAGAGGATTGCAACACTTTGCAAATTTAACCATGCAACCTGCCTCTCCGTCGACAACAATTCCACTATCGGATTTGATGTTTTTGGGTTTTGCGGTAATGGGCAAAGGAATTGCATCTATTTCGGGAGTGGGTTCTACCTCGGGTTTGATGACACGTTCGCATTCATCTTGCAATCGTTTTGCAAATTTAGAAAGCGTTAAACCGCCATAACCGATGGCATTGTAGAAATCATCGGGTGAATTGAAACCGTAATGTGTACTGATAATGGCAACAATTTCTTCTCTTTGCGCTTCGGTAAAATTTTTACGGTGTTTCTTGAGTTCACCATCGACTACCGATTTACCAACGACAATGTTTTCGCTTCTCTTCTCTTTTTTGAACCACGCGCGAATCTTGGAACGTGCCGCGCTGGTTTTTACAATATTGAGCCAATCTCGGCTCGGTCCCTTGGAAGAAGAAGAGGTCAAAATTTCAACGATTTCACCATTTTTGAGTGTGCGGTCAATCGGAACAATCATGCCGTTGATTTTACCGCCAATCATACGTTCTCCCACTTGGGAGTGAACTGCATAAGCAAAGTCGATCACGTTAGAGCCGTTCGGCAAAGCAAAAACGTCACCCTTGGGTGTGAATACAAAGACTTCGTCGTGGAAGATATCGGTCTTGAGTGCGTTCATAAATTCGTCGGGGTCGCGCTGCTCGTCTTCTGTTTCAATCAAGCGAGCAATCCACTCAAGACGCTTGTCGAGCTCTTCCTTAGAAGATGCACCCGATTTATACTTCCAGTGTGCTGCCACACCGTATTCCGCAATGTGGTGCATATCCCAAGTACGAATTTGTACTTCAAAAGGAATGCCGTCGCGACCGATAACGGTTGTGTGCAAAGAGCGGTACATATTGGGTTTTGGGGTGGAAATATAGTCCTTAAAACGACCGGGTATGGAATTGAACATTTCGTGGATGAGACCAAGTGCTGTGTAGCATTCCAACTCGGTGTCCACAATGATACGAAGTGCATAAAAGTCGTAGATTTGATCGAAAGACTTGTTTTGGTTATACATCTTTTTGTAGATGGAATAAACAGACTTGATACGACCTTCGAGGGTAAATTTGATGTCGTTTTCGGACATTCTACCGCCAACCTCAGCTTTGATCTTATCCATAAAGTTTTGGTTTTCGCCATACTTGTCGCTGATGTGTTGACTAACTTCTTCATAACCAATGGGATCCAAAAATTGCAAACTTAAATTTTCAAGCTCCAATTTTATACGCTGCATACCGAGACGGTGTGCCAAGGGCGCATAAACGTGCATAGTTTCAAGAGCTGTCACACGACGTTTGGGATCGGGTTTAGCCGCGAGCGTTCTCATATTGTGGAGACGGTCGCAGAGTTTGATAAAGATAACGCGAATATCACGGGACATTGCCAAAAGCATTTTGCGCAAAGTTTCAATGTGAGCTTCCTCTTTATCTTCTACTTGCAAGGTCACAATTTTGGTTAAACCGTCAACAAGCATTGCAACGGGAGCACCGAATTTCTTTTCGATCTCCTTCAAACTGGTCTTTTCCGAACAATCTTCAACCGCATCGTGCAAAAGGGCGGCACAAATCGAATCTGTATCGAGTTCCAGTCCGGCTACAATTTCAGCTACAGCGATGGGGTGAGAGATATACGGCTCTCCACTTGCACGAAATTGCCCTTGGTGAAGTTCGTTTGCATATTCAAATGCAAGTGTTATTTTGGGGATATTATATTTTTTTTCGGTTGCTTGCAATATTTCAAGCAATCCTGTGATATCGGTGTGTACAGAACTGTTCATACCTTCACCGCCTTTCGCGTAACAGTTTTAGCGTGTCTCCTCACCTTTATAGAGCTGTAATTTCAGTTTTTTTAAGATAGAGGATTTATCAATGCTTGTTTTTGTGGGATTGAAATAAAAATCGAATACGAAACAATCTTGCACAGGCTCGGTAATTTCGCAAATATTGAGTTCCTGCATAATACGAATAATTGTTTTTAATTTAGAGTATCCAATGTTGGCATTCTGTTGGGAAGACATCGCCAGGATGCGACGAATTGGGAAATAGGTGTGCCCTATTTGATACTCGCGACGCAAAAGTGTATAAATAAATGCCATATCTTCGCGTGTGGGAATCACGTCTTCTTCAGCGGTGATCGGTGCACCGGCACGAATTTCTTCGTAGCGTTCCCAAGCATCATGGAAGGAATCTTGGTAGGTTTGAGAAATTTGAATATCTTGCACAATCATTTGCAAGGATGTAATATTTTGAAACTCGTTGATATTGAGTTGGAACATGACATCAAGTCGATCTCCAATTTCAAACGGAATACTTGTATATTCGGTTCCAAACCAAACAGCAACCATAGAAATTCCATCTTTTTCGAGAATGAGTTTTGTATGTTTGCCGTTACCCATGGGGATGATACGCACAAGGTTTGCATCGTTTAAGACAAAATTAGGAACGGGATTGGAAGTACCAAACGGCTCTAATCTGTCAATTTCCTGTGCCAATGCGAGTGTAAGCTCAGACATTTTTACTTCGCAATCGGCATCGATAGAAATACAAAGCATATCCTCGGAAAGTTGCTCGTGCGCATATTTGTTGATTTGTTTGCGGAATGCGTCAATATTGCCTCGACGAATGGTGAGACCTGCGGCAAGCTCATGACCGCCAAAACGCGCAAGATGCTCTTCGCTGTCGGCAAGTGCTTCCACAAGATTCAAACCCTTAATACTGCGTCCGGATCCTTTTCCAAGGTCATCATCACTCGGATAACCGCGTGTGGAGCCGTCAAAGGAAATCAAAATAGACGGCAAGCCGTATTTTTCGGTAATACGAGAGGATACGATTCCAATAATACCCTGTTGCCATGTGTCCCCTTCAATAACGATGATTCTATCGCACAACTCGGGTGGCATTTGTTCAATTTTTTGATATACTTCAATGGCAATTCGGTTTTCTTCAACCTGACGTGTGGTGTTGAGGTCGCAAAGTTCTTGTGCGAGCGCTTCAGCTTGATTCATATCCGTAGCAAGTAACAATTCCACAGCGATAGAAGCACTGCTAACACGTCCCGCGGCATTGATGCGCGGAGCCAAAACGAATCCGATAAAACCGGAGTTGATTTTTCTCTTTTTTGGGGGGAATTTGTGATCTCCCATTCTGTTGCCGGATGCCGCATCTATGAGAGCACGTAAACCGGGACGATGGGTTTCTTCCAATAATTTTAGCCCCAAGGTGACAATAAGTCTGTTTTCATCCACAATGGGCATAACGTCAGCAATGGTGCCTATAGCAACAAGGTCTGCGTATTCTCGGCAAATTTGACGAACGCCATCCATTTGCGAGCGTCCCTGTTGTTGGCATCTTGTCATTTCAAGCGCACAAATCAACTTAAAAACAACGCCAACGCCTGCCAAATCCTTAAAGGGATAGTCGTCATCGGGACGGTGAGGATTGACGAGCGCACACGCATTCGGAAGCTCGGGACGACATTCATGGTGGTCGGTAATAACCGTGTCAATACCAAGTTGTGTGGCATAGGCAACTTCTTCCATAGCAGTAATGCCGGTATCAACGGTGATGATCAACTCTACACCTTTTTCTTTGAGCGTATCAATAGCCGAAATGGAAAGACCGTACCCTTCGCGACTGCGGCAAGGAATGTAATAGCCAATATCGGCACCGAGTTGACTCAAATATAAGTATAAAAGACTAACAGAGGTGACTCCGTCAACGTCATAGTCTCCGTAAATAGCAATTTTTTCACCTTTTTCAAGGGCGCTTAAAATACGATTTACAGCAAGCTTGATATCTTTGAGCATAAAAGGATCATGAAAACTCGTTTCTGCTTGCTTCAAAAACGAGGTTGCTTTGTCTGCCGTATGAAAACCACGTGTAAAAAGCAATTTTGCCGTTGTTAAGGAAACGCCCAGTTCTTCGGCAAGCATTTTTATAGCAATGGTACTTTCGTCCGTTTGGACGTATCGAATGCTCCATTTCTTATTCTTTTTCAATTCTTTCATTCCTATCTCTTTCTGTGGACGGATAAGATCCATCGGCATACTTATCGTCCAAATTATCGTCTAAAATTAAAATATAACTTGTTTTGATCGTAATAACAGCTTAACATCACAACGGCACGTTAAGTGTTTTTAAATTTGATTATTGGTTTGTTTCTTGCGGTGCAAATTCAGAGATTAGCGCCATCGCTGCGCGCAGACCATCTACAGCGGCACTTGTAATGCCACCTGCATAACCGGCACCCTCACCGCAGGGGTAAATCAACGGGTGCCCAAGAGCAGTCATCGTTTCTTTATTGCGTAAAATTCGAACCGGTGCTGAGGTGCGCGTTTCTGCCGCAGTCAGCATAGTGTCCGGAGCATCAAATCCTGCAATCTTTTTTCCAAACGAACGGAATCCATAACGCAAAGAATCTGTAACAAAAGATGGAAAAACAGTTGTGAAATCTGCTTCTTTTACTTTGCCATCTCGATAGGATGGTGTTACACGACCGCGAGTGTGCGTTTTTGTGTTGTTTAGGAAGTCTTGCATTGTCATAACGGGGGCAAAATAATCTTTACCGCCTGCCACAAATGCGGCACGCTCGATGCGGCGTTGAAATGTGATTGCACCAAGAGGTGTACTTCCCTCTTCTTTCTCATAATCATCGCAATGAATAGATACAGCCACAGCGGCATTTGCATTGGGATTGTTGCGTGCGTGATAACTCATGCCATTGACAACAAGTCCTCCCTCTTCGGAAGCGGCAGCTACAACCTCACCACCCGGGCACATGCAAAATGTGTAAACACCACGCTCGCCTCGGGTGTCGGAAAGCGAATATTCGGCAGGCCCCAAATTGGGATGCCCTGCATAGTTACCGTAAAGCGCCTTATCGATATCGGTCTGCAAATGTTCCACACGAACGCCAACAGACATTGGTTTGGCTTCGACTGCATAATTTTGTTTGATGAGATAGTGGTAAGTATCTCTCGCGCTATGTCCGGGAGCCAAAAGAAGTGCACCTGCATGCAAATCCCCTTGTGAGGTTTTTACGATAAGTGTATGATCGGCACATTCTGTAATTGCATCCATGCGGCAATGGTAGATGACTTGTCCACCAAGACGCTTGATTTCTTCCAAAATGTTGTCAACAACAACACGTAAAATATCTGTCCCAATATGGGGCTTGGCTTTGATACAAACATCTTCGGGAGCACCAAACGATACCAAGGACTTAAGAACATAATTACAAAGCGGATCATTGATGCGTGTGATCAATTTTCCATCCGAAAAAGTTCCTGCACCGCCTGCGCCAAACTGCACGTTGGATTCGGTGTTTAAAACGCCTTCTTCACAAAATCGAGCAACATCTGCCGCACGTTCGGCAATCGAGCCGCCTCGATCAATCAAAATCGGTGCATATCCATTTTGAGCCAACAAAAGCGCGGCAAATAAGCCGGCAGGCCCCATACCAACCACAACGGGTGCTGCAGGCATCAGCTTGGAACCATATCTCAACTCGGGCTCTTTTTCTTGAAAGATGCGGGCTTGTAAACGAGTAAGAAATTTATCAGTGAGTGCCTTTTGGGGGATTTCTCCTTCTACCAAAACCGCACTTTCAAAGCAAATATCTTGCTTGTTGCGGGCATCAATCGATTTTTTATAAAGCCGAAAATGAAGCGTGGAGGTGTTTATTCCCGCCCGCTTCATTTTTTCCTTGGCTTTGTTTGTAATCATTTCATCTGAGCAATCAATGCTCACACGAATTCTTTCAATCAAAAGTTTGGTTATGCTCATAAATTACCTATAAAGCATTTGCTTGCAGAGCCGTTATCGTCAACCAAACCAGAAGAGCCAACAAAAGACAAATAATGCGTGCAGGAATGTGCAAAGATGCGAGTCTGCTTTTGATGGGGGCTTTTTGATAAAGAATTCTTCCTACTGCATTCTTTTTCATTGCATTTTTCCTCCTTAGTCTTTCATTGGGCGCTTAAAGCGCATCCTCTATGTTTGCCTCTTCCTCTGTTTGAGAAAGAGAAACTTCGTCTTCGAGTGTTATTGAGGATTCTTGAATGGATTCAGTGTTCTCCTCTTCTTCTGTTATGCTGATTTGACCCATATTAACCAAGTCATTCGTTTCGTCTGTTTGTTTATTGTAAAGCGGAACGCGATCAAAGGGGTTGACATGAACACCGCGCTTTGTTCGTAAATACAAACGACCTGCAAGATAAGTCATCAGTACGTCGTATAATGTTTCTTCATCAACATTGCGCAAAAGCTTACCGTCTTGTGCCAAAGACACAATTCCGGTTTCTTCAGATACAATAACAACCAAAGCATCACTTACCTCGGTAACACCAACAGCGGCTCGGTGGCGAGTACCCATGCTTCCAAAGTCAAATTCTCCATTGCTTGATGGCAAAACGCAACTTGCCGCCCAAATGCGCATATTTCGAATGACGATTGCACCATCGTGCAAAGGTGCCTTATCAAAAAAGATGTTTTGCAACAAGTTGGAGGTAACACGTGCATCGATGATTTTGCCGGTTTGAATATAATCACCAAGCTTTGTCAAGCCCTCCATAACAATGAGTGAACCCGTTCTGGTTTCAGCCATACTGAATACGGCATCTGTAATTTCTTGAGCAGTTGTTTTGGCTAACGGAAGATGCTTGCGAGGGAGTGTATCACTCAAGGGGTTTAGAAAAGTGGAATTTCCAATACGCTCCAATGCATCACGAATTTCGGGTTGGTAAATAACAACAATGCAAAAGAAAGATGCGGCTGCAAGCAAATCGCTGATATAAGAAAGAGCCGGTAATTTCAAGAATTTAACCAAAGTGAGTGCAAAAATGGAAATCAAGAGACCAATTGTAACGCGTCCTGCACGTCTATTTTGGGCAAAGCGGAAAAGCTCGTACAAGACGAGCGCCAAAAGAAGTACGTCAACAATGTCGCGTACTCCCATATTCATAATTGGTTCTGCTACATATTGCATGAAGAAGTTGCAAATGCGAGCCCAGATTTCTGACCAAAAATTCATAATCCGCCTCCAAAAGATTCTTTTGTTCATAACCTATTCTATTATAACACATATATTTCTAAATTCCAATAGGTTTTATTAAAAAACTTTGTTAAAAACAACTTTTTCTTCGTGTTTTTTTGCATGAGGAAAAAACAATCGGAGTGTACTGTTGGTACACTCCGGAAAATTTGTTATGTTTAGTGACTTTTACGAGCCTTAAGCATGTCGTGTTTGATATCCCAAAGCTTTTGCGTAAGGTCAACGTAATAATTGTGAGGATTGCTAAAACGGCGAACTTCGTCCCAAATTCCTGCAATTTCCTCTTCACAATGTTGACGAATTTGTTGCAATGTAGGAAGTTCGTAAACTTGCTTTCCGTTTTTGAATACGGGAACAAGCAACTCGGTTGCTGTAAAGTTTTCCATTTTCTTGCGCTTCCAAGTGTGTTGAGGATCAAAAATTTCTAAGGGCTTACTATCGTCAATCACCTCATCCCAAACGCAAATCAGGTCAGCTTCAGCTTTGCCTGTTTCCTTATCACGCAAACGATAAATCTTTTTAAAGTGCGGTGTTGTGATTTTGCCAACATTTTCGCTGATTTTGATTTTAGGAATTACATTACCGTTATCGTTTTCAACGGCACAAACCTTGTAAACACCGCCAAAAACAGGATCGCTCTTTGCTGTAATGAGACGTTCACCAACACCAAACGCATCTACGCAGGCGCCTTGGCGAATCAATTCACGAATGAGGTATTCATCGAGCGAGTTGGAAACAACGATTTTGCAATCTGTCCAGCCTGCATCATCCAACATTTTGCGCACCTTTTGCGAAAGATACGTAATGTCACCCGAATCGATGCGGATAGCACATTTTGTAATGCCCTGCGGTTTGAGAACCTCGTTAAACACCTTGATTGCATTCGGCACACCGGATTCCAATACATTGTAGGTATCTACCAAAAGCGTGCAGGAGTTGGGGTAAATAGATGCGTAGGTTTTGAATGCTTCATATTCGGTATCAAACATTTGCACCCAAGAGTGTGCCATTGTGCCGGTAGCGGGAACACCGTAAGCTTCATCGGTAATGGTGCAAGCGGTGTTGTTGCAACCGCCAATATAAGCGGCACGTGCACCAAGAATGGCCGCATCGGCACCTTGTGCGCGTCGAGAACCGAATTCGCTCAATGCTCTTCCCTTTGCCGCACGTGCAAGACGGGATGCCTTGGTGGCGATAAGGGATTGATGGTTGACCATCATCAACAGATACGTTTCGATAAATTGCGCTTCAATCGCCTTGCCGCGAACAATCAACAAGGGTTCACCGGGGAAAACAACAGTTCCCTCGGGGATTGCCCAAATATCTCCCTCAAATTTGAAAGTGCGCAAGAACTCCAAAAACGCCTCGGAAAAGCACTTTTTGCTGCGCAAATAAGCGATATCTTCTTCATCAAAATGCAGTTGGTTGATATAGTCCACCACCTGCTCAAGTCCTGCAACAATGGCATAACCGCCATTGTCGGGATTGTTGCGGTAAAACATATCAAAGTAGACAATTTTGTCTTTCATTCCACATTCAAAATAGCCGTTGCTCATTGTGAGCTCGTAAAAGTCACAAAGCATCGTCAAATTTCTTGAAATATCCTTCATGGTTTCCCTTCTTTCCAAAAGTAGATCTTATTGCACCTATTATACCACGCTTTTTGCCGAATTGCAATACATATAGCGTTTTTTTATCAAAAAAAGCAGTGCCACAGAGCGTGACACTGCAAAAAATCAAACGTTTTTATCGAGTTTGCGCAAAAGTGTTGCAATGGGAACAATCAGTATTCCAAGTGCGAAATTTCCGATGGCAGGCATGATATTAAATGCCAATCCGTAGATGAGTGTCAACCCTATTCGATTCCATGGAATACCTGCAAACAAGACGTACGCGGGAATATAAAATATGTCAAACAGTAAAGTATGTATGGCTGCCAAAAGCATATAAACAAGGGGGGCTATGCGCCGTGGCATATTTTTTGGTAGCAACATTACAACGCCCCAAAGAATGAGCCAAATATAGGTTTCAGGAAGCCAATCAAAAGGTCTGAATCCTTCCCAAAGCCCATTTGCAAACACATAACAGTAGATTGGAAAAAGGGCTTTTATGCGGTACGTCAGTGTAAAAGCAATCACAAACGTTCCCAAAAGATGCATATTAGGCAAGCCCTCCATGAGAACTTTGGAAACAAACATAATTGCCCCAAGCATCGCAAAAACAGCAATTTCGCGCGTTTTTAATTTCATCACTTTTCTACCTTGAAAGAATAGGTTGAACCGTTTACAATTTCGGTTTTATCAACACCTGTCATTGCATACTCGCCGTTGATGTAGAAAGCCCAATAGGTTTGATCGATGTCATAATCGGCAACGATTCCGTTAACCTTTTTCACGTACAGACCGTATGCGCCTTCGTCGCCTTCAATCAGTCCTTCCGACAGCAAAGCATCACCAACTGTTGCTTTATCTGTTGTAATAGCAAAAGAAGTTTCATTGCCATCCTTATCAACTACGATAAAGGTGAAGTTCTTCTTTTCAGCAGGTGTTTCGGTTCCACTGGTGGTTTCCCAAAACTTGAGGTTGATGTTGTCACAAGCCGTTGTGAGAAGTGCCATAGCCGCAATCAGCACTACACAAAGGAAAAGAGACAACAAATTTGTTTTGTTTGTCATTTTCATTGTTTTTTCTCCTTTTAGAAAATATTGTTTTTTTGCTCCGAACCGGCGCCCGCAGTTCATATTGGAGTTTTATTCTTGATGCCGGGTATTTCGACTTGACACAACACAATTCGGCCTTCTCGGATTTCTCCAATGACCCTTTCCCAAGATGCGGCTCTCGGTAAGAATTGCGCACAAAAATGTGCCTCACGGCGACGGGCTCGTACAGGATTTTCACCTGTTTCCCCGAAACATCTAATCAATTATAGCACTTTTTCGACCAAAAAGCAAGCATTTGAGAAAAATAACCGCCAAACAATTTGTTTGACGGCTATTTGTATTAATAAAATGTTGCTACCTCTTGTGCGGGAGGAACAGCGAATTCGGTTTTGGTAACATACAAAACGGGTCCGGGGCCGCGATAAAGCTTGTGCTTCTCGATCTTAATGGTTCCCGTGAGTATTGCCCAATCGCGTGTTTTCAGGCTTGTTTTCTCAGAGAAAATGCAAACCAGCGGATTGAAAGCAATGTCATCAGCACAGCAAGTCATTACGTGTCTTCCTGCCAAAACGCTCTTTGTACCAAGCGAGGCATCAGCCGCAACGATACCCTTAAAGCGAATGGTTTTGCCTTCGTATTTCTCCATTTCCTCGGAAAGATCGCGGTAGAATAGTGCATAGAATTCATCTTCGATATTTACAACGGGTGCGCTCAAATCGAAAGGAAGCGGATCTTCGATCTCATCATATTCTACGTGGCCGTCTGGATAATCGTAAGTGATGGCTACACGGCGAGAAACACCGCGAATAACCTTGTGGATTTCCTCTTTGTCAATAACAGCGGGTGTTCGGTTGAGAACAATCATTTCAGCATTGAGAAGCTTGTCTACCATCAGTTGACGCATATTGGTGTTGTATGTGAGGAAAGTATTTGCATCGGCGAACATCATTTCCTGATAGATTGCCCATGTATCGGGCAAGTTTTGATAGAGGGTGGTGAGTGACCACATACCGTTATATTCAATGATAACGCGGTCGAGGCGGTGCTTTTTGGAAAGTTCGGTGAGATATTCTTTGGTGATATCTTCTTCGTTTTCGATGGTTTCCAGATAAACATTCTTACCCCAAAAACGGTCGAGATCGAACTCGTCAATTCCCTCCTCGCATTGGATGATGAGTGTTTTTTCGCCCGAATTGAAGCGTTGATCTTCCATCGATTCTTGAATGATATGGGTTTTGCCGCCCTCTAAAAAGCCGGTAAACAGATAAACCGGTAATTGGTTAACCATAGTATTCTCCTTATTTCAGTTCTGTGCCAAACAGTTTTTCAAGCGCGTGGCGGTTGAGTTTGGAACCGATTACGCAAAGTCTGCCGATAATTGCCGCAGATCCCTCGCGTACGTCGCCCTCACCGGGAACGTAGTCAAAGTGCAACCACTGGCCGCATTTGCACTCCACAATGCCCTTGGCACGCAGAACAAAGCCGTATTTTTCATCGGTGAGAGCCGAAAGAATGCTCTCAAGCTCATCTTTTGCAAACTTTTTGGTAGTTTCCGCGCCAAAACTTACAAACACTTCATCAGCGTGATGATGGTGGTGATGATGTCCGTGTTTATGCTCGTGATGGTGGCAATCGCAGTGCGGATCGTCGCATTCGTGATCGTGATGATGTTCATGCTCATGGTGTTCGTGATGATGACACTCACATTCGGGATCATCACACTCATGGTGATGGTGATGATGGTGCTCGTGATGTTCGTGTTCTTCATCGTGGTGATGATGATGGTGATGACATTCGCATTCCTCATCATCGCACTCGCCATCGTGATGATGGTGATGGTGGTGATGCTCGTGGTGGCATTCTTCCTCGTCGTGGTGATGATGGTGACAATGACAATCGGGATCGTCGCACTCATCCTCGTGGTGATGATGAACATCAGCCGCAAGGCGTGCAAGCTCTTCTTCGATGGTGTCACGGCGTTCCATAGCAGCCAACAGTTGTGCACCGTCGAGAACATCCCAGGGAGTGGTTACAATGGTTGCTGTGGGGTTCTTTTCGCGCAGCATAGCTACCGTTTCGGCAATTTTTTCATCATTTGCGTTTTGTGTATGAGAAAGAACAATACAACCTGCGTTTTCGATTTGGTCGTTGAAGAATTCACCGAAATTCTTCATATACATTTTGCACTTTTTAACGTCTGCAACCGTTGTAAAACCGTTGAGAAGAACGTCTTTTGCATCAAGATTCTGCACAGCGCGAATGATATCCGAGAGTTTACCAACACCGGATGGCTCAATGAGAATGCGGTCGGGATGGTATTCGTCAAGTACCTTTTGCAGCGCTTTGCCAAAGTCGCCTACCAAAGAGCAACAAATGCAACCGCTGTTCATTTCGGTTACTTGAATGCCTGCATCCTGCATAAAACCGCCGTCAATGCCGATTTCACCAAACTCGTTTTCAATCAGAACGAGCTTTTCACCGGCATATGCTTCTTTTAACAGTTTTTTAATCAGTGTTGTTTTTCCTGCTCCCAAAAAGCCGGAGAAAATATCAATTTTAGTCATTTTCATCTTCCTTTTTATAAAAAATCATCACCTTTTATTATACATCGAAAGATTGAAAAAGTCAACACGAAAACGCAAAAAAGAGGAATCTTCCCAGGAAGATTCCTCTTTTTTGTTATCTTTTGAGATTACAGACCACGCTTAATGTAGCTGGTGTGCAGAATCTCGTGTGCCTTGTGGCTGTTGGGATGTCCGAAGAATTCATCGTACAGAACCTGAACAGCAAGGTTGTCTTGAGACTTACGCAGAGTATCGTTAGCGTCGTCGTTGTAAAGAACTGCTGCACGAACTGCACGCAGATCCATATTCATACGAACGCTTGCGGGTTGGATGGGTTGACCGCCGCCGTTTACACAACCGCCGGGGCATCCCATGATCTCGATGAATTGAACGTCGAGTTCGCCTGTCTTAACCATGTTCAGGAGTTTCTTTGCCATGCCTGTGCTGGAAGCAACTGCTACGTTAACGGTAAGGTCACCGAGCTTGTAGGAAGCAGTCTTAATGCCTTCAGTGCCACGAACTTCGGTGAAGTCGAGCTTTTCGAGCTTGTTGCCAAGAATCTTTTCTGCCGCATAGCGGAGAGCAGCTTCCATAACGCCACCGGTTGCACCGAAGATAGCGCCGGCACCCGAACCGATTGCAAAAGGATCGTCAAACTTTTCGTCCTCGAGAGCACGGAAGTTGATGCCTGCCTTTTGAATCATTCTGCCAACCTCACGGGTGGTGATAGCATAGTCAACATCGGGAACGCCTGCAGCGTTTTGATCTTGACGGCCTACCTCAAACTTCTTAGCTGTGCAAGGAATTGCAGATACCATAACGATATCCTTGGGATCCCAGCCCATCTTTTGAGCGTAGTAAGTCTTAACTACTGCACCGAACATTTGTTGAGGAGACTTGCAAGTAGAAAGGTTCTCGGTAAATTCGGGGAAGTAGTGCTCGCAGTACTTAATCCAACCGGGAGAGCAAGAAGTGATCATAGGCAGAGTGCCGTTGTTTTGGATTCTGCCGATGAGCTCGTTTGCT
>JAZOMJ010000149.1:0-10575 GCA_045653865.1 Eubacteriales bacterium | reverse complement strand
TTTTTCAAAAAGTTTCCCCCTGCATTCTCTTTATAAAATTCAAATCAAATGCGTCCCCTTCGCGTCCACGTTGGCGCGGCGGCGGTCGCGTTTGCGCTCCTCAATGCTCTTGCCAATCAGCTTAACGGTGGTGCAATTGGCGGAGCCGCAGAAGAAGAGCAATTGCTTCATTCTGCGCACCATATATTCGTTTTCAACACAGACGGTGATCTTTTCGCCGTCTTTTTTGCTTCCCAACCCAAAGGCTCCAAAGCCGATTTTTTTGACAGAGTGCGGAACAAACACCTCGCGTAAAACGGGGGCGTGATCGAACGCGTGCGCGCCAATCTCTTTGATGCCGAGTTCCATACGAACGGTATGAAGCTTGCGACAATTTTGGAAAGCGCTTGCCTTGATGGTTTGCACATTGGCAGGAATGTTTACCTCGCGCAACGAAATGCACCCATCGAACGCGCGTTTGGGAATGAGAGAAATAGCGGTTGGCAGCTGCAGTTCGCGAAGCAATACGCAATCGCGGAACATCTCCTCTGAGAGAAGCGAAAGCCCCTCATTCATATAGCAGAACGCCAACGCGGAGCATCCGCGAAACGCACCCTTACCAATGGATTTCAGACTCGAAGGTAGCGCAACAGATGCCAAGCTTCTGCACCCTACAAAAGCGCTCTCGCCAATGCGAGAAAGTTCGTCCCCAAGGCGAATTTCGCACAACGTGTCGCAATTAGCGAAGGCATTTTGCCCTATGGAATGCATTTTTTCGGCATTGGCAACAGTGTGCAAGCGGCGGCAATTGCGAAAAACACCTGCCGAAATGCCAATGTTATTTTGCGTTGAAAGCACCACCGTTTGTAAGTTTTCGCACCCCGAAAATGCTTCTGCCTTGATGACAGAAACGCCGCTTGGAATGTGAACCGACTGCAAATAACGGTTGCTTTTGTGGGAAAACGCACGCTTGCCGATGGCTACAAAATCGCCACCCGGGAGAAGAACATCCCCCTCAAAACCGCGCGCTTTTAACAGTTGCCATTTTTGAATTTTGAAAACAGATTTCATAGCACTCTCCTTGCAATGAAAATTTCAATTTGTGTCGCTTACGGGTTCGAGTTGCACAAGCGCTTCTGTGCAAATACTGCCATCTTCATCCTGCGTGCAAAACAGATAGCCGGACTCGGTTTTGTCGCGAAAAACGCACAACGTATGATCAAAATCGGCACCTTTGCGATAAGAAAGCACCATGCCCGTAACGCGATTTTTGCAAATTTCGGGCACAAAATCGCAGAACATATCGGGGTAGCGCGTGTTGTTCATATGCCCATTATAGTCGATATCCGAGTAAGCAATGCGTCGCTTGCCTACAAGTTCCATATCCGAAATTTTCGGCATACGCAGGCGCGGTGGCAAATCGGAAATGGTGATGGCAACATCCGGCTCCATCTCAAAAGGCATATCCTCTACCTTAACCAAACTACCGTTTTGCAAATTGACAAGCGCCCATTGCGAGGTTGCTTCGGCTACAATTTTTCCATTACGCATAGCAGAAAAGCAACGATTGTGGCGAAATCCTCTCTCACCATGCACCCACGTTTGCACCTCGATGGCATCCCCTGCGAACAACGGTTCGTAAGCACGCAAAGAAATGCCCCCCAAAATGAACGCCAGACCGTGTGTGTCTCTCAATTTATCCAATGAGACGCCTATGTGAATGAGATGCTCGTTGGCGGTTTCTTGAAAATAAGTCACCAATGCCGACGGGCGCACTTGGCGGTTGGCATCGGTATCGTGCCACTTAATTGTGTAATGTTGTGTAAATTTCATACTTTTATCTCACAAGTTAAGCAAAAGGGAAAACCTCGAATGAAGTTTTCCCTATTGCTTTATTGATTCAATCCGCTCATAAGAGCTTCATTTATCTTAGTTTTCTTCAGTTGTTTCTTCAGTTGTTTCTTCAGTAATTACTTCAGCGTCCAAAATAGGAGCGTCTTCAACTACTTCTTCAACTGCCTCTTGGGCAACAACTTCTTCAACTACTGCTTCCTCAACTGCTACTTCTGCTTCGGGGTTGATCAAAACTGCGGGGATATCTTCAACGGGCTCGGTGGGGAGCTCTTCGATGATATCTTCCTTCTTGATACCAAGAAGCTTGAGAAGCTTGAGAATTACATTTGCGACGAACATGCAGAATGCAAAGAAACCGGTAACGATTGCGGTGCAAACCTTGGTGATCCAAGAAGAATCCATTCTGTCGGAAATGTGGAGGATGTAGATAAGAGCGATAATCGCAATTACCAAGAGAACAACCAGAACGATGCAAACGATGATCCAGGTGGTGTTGGACTCGGTTTCTGCGAACTCGAGGAATGCAACCTTAACATTGTTGGACATTTCGATCCAGCCCATGAATGTTGCGCCTTCAGGCAGGTTAGCAAGTGCATCCTTTTCGTTATTGTAAATCTTACCATCTACAATGTAGGTAGTGGTTGCGTATTGAGCCTTAGCGATAAGAGCATTTACTGCGTTGCGGAATGCCTTTTCGTTGAAGTTTTCGGTTACCTTGTAACGGTAGGTCAAAACGAGATCGCCGTTTGCACCACGCTCTGCATCAACGAGAACGATTTCTTCGGGAGCAGACTTGAGGCTGGTGATGTCGTTTGCGTTGAGGGTAGAACCTGCGGGAATGGTGAAGGAGATTTCTGCGTACTCATCAACAACAGGAGTGTAAGTTACAACAACGAGAACGTCGGAGTAAGGCATTACAAAGGTGTTGTCTGCGTTGAGTTCAACCTTATTACCGTAGGTTGTGCCGTCTTCGGTTTCGTAAACGCTGAGAGTAGCATCATAGCCCTTTCTTGCGATTACTCTACCAATAGTAATAGTAACGCCTGCCTTTGCATCAGCAATGTCAACGTATGCGTTGCCATCGGTGAATACGTGGTAGGTGAGATTGCGTGCGGTGCCGTAGAAGTTTACGGTGTCACCTGCAGCAATCAAATCAGCAACGGTGTAATTTTCGAGTGCAGCGTAGTCGCTCTTCCAGGTGTAACCGGGAGCCTTTGCGGAAATGGTGGATTGGAGACCTGCGAGAGCGCCGTTTCTCCATGCAGTAATGCTGTTGGTTTCGGTATAAACGATTGCCTCATCAATGATGAAGTTTACAGTGATTTCGGTTTCACTGTCATTTACCCAGTACAGGTGAATGTCTTCCTTACCAATCTTAGCAGCAACGCTTTCTTGATCGTACCAGTACCAACCATCTTCTACATCTGCAGAAGGCTTAACGCCGGTGATGGTTTCTACCTTGAGAGTATTCTTCATCAAGATGCTGTGCTCTTGGGTCAGGTCATTTCTTTGTACACCGTTTACATAGTAGTAAACGTAGAAGGTTTCAGCGGTTACATAGTGGGTAATGATTACTGCTTCGCCGGGCATTACAAACTTGCCGTCGAATTCAGTATCGTTGAACATGGTCTTTTCGTAAGCGAGACCGAAAGTGCCGAGCTTATCGTAAGCTACGAACTTACCTTCGATGATATCGCCTTCTGCATACCAGCCGGTGAGATTTTCCTTGTTGAAGTTAGCAACATTAGCGCCAACGGTGGGAAGGTAATCATCAGCCTTTGCGTTTTCGATTGCGTATTCTTCTTCAGAGTAATCTACCTTGTACTTGTTAACAATGGTGAAGGTGGAGAAGTGAGGAGCAACGAAAGTAACGAAGCCATTTGCTACAGTAATTTCTACGGGGTCACCGTCTGCGTCTACAAAAGTCTTTACAGTTTCGGAGATGATACCATTTGCGTAAGGCAGAGTAATTTCAACTGCGCCTTCGGTAAAGGTCAGGTTCTTAATTGCAACGCCATCATAGTTGAAGCTGATGTCATAAGATTCTGCGCCGCTGTTTTCAGCATAGGTGTTGGTACCCTTATCGTAGGTGAAGCCAATGGTGTTAACGCCTGCTTCGCTTGCGAGTTGTGCAAGTGCCTTTGCATTAACGGTTACCTTTTGTGCGTTTTCACCCTTTGCGGTGAGGATGAGGTCACGACCCTCAGCAAGAGCTGCGATGAATGCCTTGTTGAAGTTGATGCTGATACCGTTAGCATATTCGTTCCAGTTCTTTTCGAAGGTAACGATGCAAGCGGTTTCGGTGAGTTCGAGAGTGTAATCGTTGTTAGAGTTAACGGGATCGTTAACTTGATTGAGAACAACGTTTGCTTCAATGGTGATGTTTTCTTCTACGGTTGCAGGCCATTCGTTCTCGTTAAAGGAGTGGGTGTATGCATAACCGAGAATTACTTGATCGTTGGTGAGATCGTTGGGGTACAACTCAACTACCATTTCATCAAGGGTTGCCTTGTAGGTATCAAGAGTAGCACCATCTTTTACTACGAGAGTTTGAGTACCGAGAACGGTTTCGCCATTCTTAACAACAACGGTAACGGTGCGATCGTCAAAGCCTTGGATATCAGCCTTGAGAACAACGTCCTTGTTGGGAACAACGGTAACATACTCGCCGGTTGCAACATCTACCCAGCCGTTGAAAGCGTCAACGTCTGCATAGTAGTTAACCATCTTAGAGAGGTCAGCGCCTACGGGCAGGAGCAGAGTATTGATGGAAGCACCGTATTCGTTTACGAATTCAACACTGTAGATGCCATTTACGTGAATGGTAACATCAAAGCCGGCATGCATGTTGGAGCTATCGCTCAAGAAGAAGTCGAGATCGAGGTATTCTTCAATAGCAGCAGCAAGAGTGGGTACACGGCCGGAGATAACGCCGAGGAGTCTGTTGATATCGTTCTTGAGAACTTGCTTTGCGTCGAAGTGAATATCATCTTCGAATACAAAGGTGGAGTTGCCCTTGTAGAAGTCAAGGATGCAGTTGTCAGCGATAGCTGCACCAAATCTGGTGTGCATCAAACGGTTTACAACTCTGATAGCGTTGCGTTGGATGAACGCGTAAGCGCCGCCAAAGTTTTCTACCTTATTAATAACAGCGGTGTAGAGGTAACCGAAAGGATCTGCAGATGCAGCAGCTGCCTTGAGCAGGTTGGAGATATCGAACTCGTAGCCGAATACATCGCCGAGCTTTTCGATAACTTCGTAAGCGTCGTGATCAAGATAGCCGTTTACAGTTTCGGGAAGGAGATAGAGAATCTCGATTTCGGTGATTTCTTCAAGAGTGAGAACGAAATCTCTGAAAGTGGGAATCTCGGAAATTGCGGTTACAAAGTATTGAACTTCGAGGTTGTCAGAGAGATCATAGCCGGTTCTTTCTTCAACATATGCGAGAAGAACTTGTGCGTAGCGAGATGCAAGCGCCTTGTTGTAAACTTCGCCGAAGAATGCGGGGTCAATTGCATCGAGAACAGCCATAACTTCTTCAAAGGTCAGGCCTTGTGCAAATGCGATGAAATCATCGGGGTTTGCATTGTAAGCGTTGAGAACCTTATCCTTGATAGCGTTCATCTTAGGATCGGAGGAATCTGCAAGCTTTTCAAGCGCCTTGCGCAGAACGGTTGCGAATTCGGAGGGAATGGTGATTTCAGCAACGAGTTCGCCGCCTACGAGGTCAACATAACCAACCTTATCCAAAACAGCTGCAAGCTTAGCAGCAGCTCTGCGGATCATACCTGTACCAGCGGTGAGAACAAAGTTAAAGTTGATAACCTTGGTGTTGATAACGTCGCCGGTTTCATCTGCATAGTAGGAGAACTCAAGAGTTGCGCCGAGCAGCTTGCCGCTGTCGTCGAGGGTAGCGAGTTCGCCAAGAGAAGGAACGAGGTTTTCGAGAGCATCGATTACTCTGGAAGGAACGAGCTTAATGTAGCCGTCTTCTTGAACAGTAATAGCAACGCCGTTAATCTTAATTTCGGTGATGTTCTTTTGAGCAGTGGTAAGGATACCGAATGCCTTAACAAGGTATTCCTTAATATCAAGCATACCTGCGAGCTTTTCGATAGCGCCGGACTCATAGATGAGCTTACCAAGCTTCTTGAATTGAACAAGACGAGCAATGTTCTTAGCGCCTGCAGCTTCAATGAGGTCTACTACATAGAATACATCATTGATTGCACGGTCGGAAATAATTTCGTTTGCAATAGCGTCGAGGTCGAAAGAATGAACGAAACCGTCCATATTAACATATGTGCTATTGAGAACAGTGTTGTAAGAACCAATTGCGTTAACTGCATCAACTACACCAACGATGTTGAGGATTGCAACTACGTCTACGCAGTTTGCAACTTCAGCAGCGTCAGCATTGGAAAGTTGTGCTTCGAGCTCTTCAGCAACAAAGAGGTCTGCGCCGTATTCAGCAACAAGTGCTGCTACGTCAACGTAACCCTCAGCGATGAGAGTGTTGAAGTCAAGCAACTTGTCTTCGCCAAAGAGTACTTCGGTAAGGTTGATTGCGGAAGCATATTCATTTTCACCAACGGTGCAACCATCGAACAGAACTTCGTTTTGGTTAGCAAGGAGGTTTTCAGCGTAAACAACTTCAAGTTTGAGGATGTTTACGGGATCCATGATGTCTGCACCGCCATTCCATTGTGCCCAATACTTAGTGTATTGACCCAAAGTGGAACCAAGTTGTGCCTTGTAGATGAGTTGAGCGTTCGCTTCGTTGATGTAAGGAAGGATCTCTTCATAGGTCAACTCTGCAATGTCAGCCTTGATTGCGTCTACGTTAACGAAATCAGCGAGATCAGCACCGTCTTCGATAAGAGCGGTGATTACGTTCTCGAAGTATTCTTGATTTGCAACAGTTGCAAAATCAACAACGTTAACGATAGCCTCAAGATCAACAACGTTCATCCAATCGGAGGGCTCGAGCTCTTCGATTGCCAAAGCGATCAGTTCAGCGGAGTAATCTTCGAAGAGTGCAGCTGCATTTACGTAGCTGATTGCTGCTTCGATATCTTCGTTGCTGATGTAGCTCATCAGGAGATCGTAGTTTCTAACGTAAGCGGGGAGATTACCGAGACCCATGAACAGGTCGATAAGTGCTTCTCTGTCGAAGCAGGTGAGAACCTCGCCAATGTCGAAGCAGTCGAGCAATTCGTCTGTGTCAACATCTTCGAGGACTGCGGCTACCAACTCAACAAGTTGGTCTTTGGGAATAATGTCAAACAGTTCTTCCCTTGTCACAATGCTTCCCAAGCCGCCGGATGCAGACATGCCCTTCAGCAGGCCTACCCAGTCGCCATCTTGGAGATAAGCAAGCAGTGCGTAAGGATCAACAGTAACAGTAACATCGGAAGTTGTTACATTACCGGTTTGTTCCTTTTCAGCTTCTACGTCCAGCCATGTGTCAGCAATAGCACTGATAGGCAGCATTGCCACAACAGTGATGAGTGCCAACAACATTGCAAGAACTCTGTTGAACTTTTTCATAACACAAAACCTCACTTTGTTTAAATTTCCGCCAAACGGTATGTTTGTGCGGTTTGAAAAGTCCTTTTTTTCGTACCATTTTCGTACTTGCACACGAAAACGGGCATAGGTCGCCCTATAATACAATATATGATACCATTTTTTCGCTCCGTTGTCAAGTCTTTTTTGGTTTTTTTTCGCACTTTTTTGCACTTTTTTCGCACTTTTTCCAATAAAATATGGATAATTTCGCCATACGTCCTCAAAAATTCCATTTTTTGCCTTATATTTTGAGAACTATTCTTATTCTCTTTCTAAATTTTGGGAATTTATCAAAAAAACAGGTAGCACAACAAAAAACACGAAGCCTCTCTCTTTCAAGATACGCAAAAGGCGCTCGTTTGGGCACTTTTTTGCCCTTCAGTTCACCACATATGCCAAATATACGCTTGGCTTGGCGGTTTTGATGTCCAAAATCAATGGTTTTGATCAAAATAAGCAAAAATCAAAGTTTTTGGGGCTTTTTTTCTATTGACAACCTCTATTTTTTTGTGTATAATGGTGGTAATATGACAAGATCTACTTCTTGGAGGAATAAAAAATGGAAAAAGTAAAATTTGGTGTTATCGGTTACGGTCAACGCGGTTCGGGTATGACCCAACGCATCCTGCTCGGTATGAGCGACGTTGAAGTAATCGGTGTTTGCGACTATTACGAGGATCGCACACAACAAGCAATGGACGACGTTGAAAAGGCTTGCGGCAAGCGCCCCTTCGGCTCGACCAACTATATGGACATTTTGAATATGGAAGCCATTGATGCCGTTATGATTGCAACCTCTTGGGAAACACACGTTCCCTTTGCAATTGAGGCGCTCAACAAGGGTATTGCCGTTGCTATGGAGGTTTGCGGCGCGTATAACATTGATTCTATCTGGGAGCTCGTTCGTACCCAAGAGAGAACCGGCACACCCTTTATGTTCCTTGAGAACTGCTGCTTCGGTAAAACCGAGTTGCTCGGCACCTCTTTTGTTCGTAACGGACTGCTTGGCGAGCTTGTTCACGCGCACGGCGCGTATGCGCACCACCTGTGCTACGAGATCGCTACCGGGGAAAAGCATCGCCACTACCGTTTGCGCAACTATTTGCTCCGCAACTGCGACAACTATCCCACCCACGAGCTCGGCCCCATCGCGAAAGCACTCAACATCAACCGCGGTAACCAAATGCTCTCCCTCGTATCTGTCGGCTCCAAGTCCGTTGGTATGGCAGACTACGTTAACCGCAATGCCGATAAGTTCCCCGAACTCGTAGGCAAGACATGGCAACAATCGGATATCGTTAACACGCTCATCACTTGTGCTGACGGCTCCACCATTTCCCTCTGCCTCGACACTACTCTGCCTCGTTCCTACTCCCGTCAATTTACGCTTCGCGGAACAGGCGGCTACTATGAGCAAGACACCAACCTGCTTTACCGCTACGGCGATCGCGAATATTGGGATACCGAACGCTTCTACCGCGATTTTGCAGGCAGTGCTGCGAAATTTGAAGAAGACTACCTGCCCGACATTTGGAAGACCATTACTCAAGCCGACCTCGATGCAGGTCACGGCGGTATGGACGGTCTTGAAATGCGTGCATTTGTAAACGCCCTGAAGGCAAACAAAGAAATGCCCATCGACGTTTACGACGGTGCATCTTGGATGGCAATTTCCGCGCTCTCCGAAGCTTCCATCAAGCAAGGCGGTGCACCCCAAGTCATCCCGGACTTCACCAACGGTTTGTGGACCGTTCGTAAGCCTAAGGACGTAGTTGATCTTCCCATTGTAAACAAATAATCACAAAGCCGTCGGCGGTTGCCGACGGCTTTTTTACCAAATAACCCAAAAGCTTCATAAACGCCCTAAATGCAACACGTAGTGCGAAAAAGCCATCAAAAAGTGCCAAAAATGCATCACGTGTTGCAATTTTCGCATAAAAAAACAGCTCTTCAGCAAGGTTGCTGCAGAGCTGTTTTTTGCTATACGTAGTTACGAAACGCTACCCTTTATCAGTTTTGAAATGCGTTTGTAAATCAAAAAAGTGACCGCCACATCGAGGAGTCCGCGCACCAAAGTGAACGGAACATTGAAGATCAAAAGGCATTCCAAAAGCCCATTTACGCTGGGTAAAATGGCTTGATACATACCAATAATAACCTCCAGGGGCATCAGTTTTGAATACACAGGGTAGGTCAAAAAATAATTAACAGGCACCGAAATCACCGCCATAATAACACAGCCGCTAAGAGTTGCAATCAACGCACCGCGGCGGTTTTTCATAAAGCGATAAATCAATCCCGCGGGAACCACAAAAGCAACCCCGTGTAAGAAGTTTGCAAGCTCGCCAACACATCCCGTTGTGGTCATTGGCAGATTGATTAAATTCTTAATCAAACAAACCAAAACACCCGACCACGGGCCCATAGAAAGGCTTGCAATCAACGCAGGCATTTCCGAAAGATCCATTTTTAAAAAGGACGGAACCAACGGAACACTAAAGCTCAGCATCATCAAAACGGTTGCCACAGCCGATAAAATGGCTGTCATTGCGAGATATCGCACCTGTTTTTTACCAAATTTCATATTTAATTTCTCCTTTCCCATCCGGACTGTTACCGTCGGTACGGGATTTTCACCCGTTCGGCCCCGTTTTTTCGGGGTTCGCAGACTCTATATTTTAGAATTAGAATAATTCTATCTCTAAAATATATCACTGCCGGTATGGATTTTCACCATTTCCCAAGTGTTTTATTTAAATGATATGATTGTAAAAGGGTTGCTATGCTAAGCATAGCAACCCATATTTGTTTTAGTAACCGTGTAATTTAATTGTTATAAATTACTCAACGATGGAACCAACAACGCCGGAACCAACGGTTCTACCACCCTCACGGATAGCGAAACGGAGACCTTGCTCGCAAGCTACGGGCTTAATGAGCTCAACGGTCATATCAACGTTGTCACCAGGACGGCACATTTCAACGCCATCGGGAAGATCGATGTTACCGGTAACGTCGGTAGTTCTGAAGTAGAACTGAGGTCTGTAGCCGGAGAAGAAGGGCTTCTTACGGCCGCCTTCCTTTTCGGTAAGAACGTAAACTTGGCCTACGAACTTGGTGTGGGGCTTGATGGAGCCGGGCTTAGCAAGAACTTGACCTCTTTCGATCTCG
>JAZOMJ010000148.1:0-5002 GCA_045653865.1 Eubacteriales bacterium | reverse complement strand
ACCCCATACCTCACCCCATAAAAACAAAGCACCATCGCATAGCGATGGTGCTTTGTTTTTATCGAGTGTGCTCATAGTTGAACCCAAATAAAAAACGCTTGCGTTTTTTATTATAACGCGCGCATTGTGTGCAAGACATAGCACCGTATAATACGCGCGTTTGGGTCCGAACCCCATATCTCACCCCATAAAAACAAGAACCATCGCAATGCGATGGTTCTTGTTTTTATGCAGATGACATTATTGTTGAACCCAAATAAAAACGCTTGCGTTTTTATTATAACGTGCGCTCCGTGTGTAAGGCATAGCACTGCATAATACGCACGTTTTGGTTCTGAACCCCATATCAAATGGGACACCGAGGACGTCGTCCCCTACAAGAATAAGCATCTATACCCCCCAAAAAAAACCGCAGTCCGCAGTGCTCTTTGCACCACGTACTGCGCTTTTTTATTCATTTACCATCTGTCATTATCGCGATCGTCGCGGTCTCGCTTGTCATCCTCAGGATTTCCATCCTTAAACTTTTTGCCGTTCTTTACGGTGCGCACAATGGTAACAATGGCTACCACGCCAAGCGCTATCAGGATGCCGACAAGAAGCAAATCTTCAAGAGGAATGTTCTTGCCAAATACATCTTCCATTTCCTCAACAACGATTACAACGGGAATGTCGGTTTCCTCAGTGAAGGCTACCAGAGCATCGTTAACGGTTTCCTCAGTCAAAGAAAGGTCGGTGTAATTGACCAAGTGCGAAGCAGGAGACTTTTCGTGGCTGTAGGTCTTTTTAAAGGAAGACGTTAAGCCGAGGTCGCTTACCTTTTCGGTCATGGTGTTCATCACCATCGCCAAGTTGGAATCGAGCGAATATGCATAATACTTGTTGACGGATGCAATCACAGATTGACCAAATGCGGTTGTGTCGTCGCCAAACATGCGGTTGATGTTGTCATTGATGTTGTCACCAACCCACGCGATGCAATAATAGCCGTCCTTCTCTTCGTTTGTGAGCACAACAATGAGAATGTTATCCTCGGTTGCCTTGGAGTTGCCAAAGGCTTTGTAATATTCGGTGTTTGCGTAGTCTTGGAATTTTTCTTCGCTATAAGAAATAATGCCGCCGTTTGCCACATTGGTGAGTGCCGAGCCAACAAAGCCCATCAGCATAACGCCAACCAGCAAAAGGAGAATGATGGGAGCCATCAAGGCGCCCATGAGACCGCCAAGGCATCCGCCACCGCCATATCCATAGTAACGGGGTCCCCACCAGCCAAAGAAGCGCGGGCGATGATAGTAACCGTAGCCAAAGCGTGGGCCGCGATGATAAGGGCCGCCTCTAAAACCGCCGGGGCCTCCAAAGCCACCGCCACGGGAACCGCCGCCAAAACCGCCTCCGCCACCGCTAAAGCCGCCTCCGCGAGATCCTCCGCCAAATCCGCCACCGCGTGATCCACCACCGGGTCCTGCCATATTGATATCCTCACTTTCAATCAAAATTTTGTTTGTAGCTCTATTATACACATTTTTTATGAATAAAGCAATACAAAATTGAAAATATAGCAAGAAAATATACGCTTTTTATATAAAGAATAATTCTTATTCTATATTTTTTTTATTTTTTTTGACATTTTGCGACAAAAAAGCATATATTGTGAATAGTTAACGCTTTGTTGCGTTGACGAATTCAAGATACAAAGGAGTTATAAATGTATATTGAAAGCAACCGTCGCGCGGCAGAAAGCCGTGCCGACGCCGATTTTTTGCGCCGTATGCTTGGCGGTGAGTTGAACGGTGGCAATAACATGCGTGCACGCAATGATGCCAACGCAGGCAGATGCTGCGAATGGAGACCGCAGGCACGTCAAGAAGCCCCTGTGCGCCCCGAGGGCGGATGTGGTTGTCAAAGACCTTGTGACACCTCCTGCCCCACCGAAATTGCCGCTCCGTCGCTTGCAATGGTCTATTGCCCCCGTCAATGCTGGCGCAAGCTGCTTGACCCCGCAGAGGGGCTAAAACACGGCTCTATCTTTTCGGAGCTTGTACTCCCCTTTGAGGGAGACTCCTACAAAGGTGGAAAGGAGGGTTGCGCTCGCCGCCTGATGTGAGCGCGTCAAACACGATGATGAACCAACACCAACACGCGAACTGCCACGGTGACCGCGAAAAACTGCGCGCCATCAATTTTGCCATCCAGGAGACGGTTCTCTATTTGGATGCCTACCCCTGCCACACCGAGGCACTCGCCTATTATCACGCACTCATTGAGGAGCGCGACAAGCTGCTTGCCTCTTATGAAAAGCACTACGGCCCCATGACAATGTACGGCAACGCATCCCGCAACTCGTGGGATTGGGTAAAAGGTCCTTGGCCTTGGGAACCGGATGCAAACTGATAATAGGAGGAGAACTGACTTATGTGGACTTATGATAAAACCCTGCAATACCCCGTAAAGATTAAAAACCCCAACCCCAAGCTTGCAAGCTTGATCGTTTCCCAGCTCGGCGGCCCCGACGGTGAATTGGGAGCATCTATGCGTTATCTCAATCAACGCTACGCAATGCCTTGGGGCGAGGTCACGGGCATTCTAACCGATGTAGGCACAGAAGAGCTCGCGCACCTCGAGATGGTAGCCGCCATTCTCTATCAGCTGACGCGCAATATCTCCGAGGAAGAGATTGCAAACACACCCTTTGCCCCCTACTTTGTTGACCACACCACGGGCATTTATCCCGTAGCGGCGGCAGGCGTGCCCTTTGACATGAAATACGTTGGCATCAAGGGCGACGTCATCACCGACCTCAACGAGGACTTGGCAGCAGAGCAAAAGGCGCGCACGACCTACGACAACCTCATTCGCCTGTGCGATGACCCCGACGTGCGTGATCCTCTGCGCTACCTGCGTGAGCGCGAGATCGTGCACTATCAACGCTTTGGAGATGCCTTGAGAATTGCTCAAGATAACCTCAACAGCAAAAACTTCTACGCAATCAACCCTGCGTTCGATAAGAAGTGCGGAAAATAAAACAAACCCAAAGCAAACTCTTCGGGACGGCTTGAAAATTTCAAGCCGTCCTATTTACTTTTGGTAAAAATTATGGTATAATGCAACTAATCAATAAACTTGAAATTGGTAAGGGGGATATTTTGATGAAAAAGTTCATAGATGTATCTATTTTACTATTTCTATCTCTTTGCATTGTATTTTCATTAACATCATGCAAGGGAATAAACCGCGGAGAAGGTTATGTATACCCGTGGAGTGAAGACATTAATTATGTAAAAATCACGATATCCGACACCGAGTATATACATTTTTATGAAAAATTAGGCATTGGCGAATGGGTAAACGGCAACGACATCTCACTCATTTCGATTGGTAGTGTTTATCAACCTATAAGCAATGCAGATGCATATCGTATGTTTTGTTACAAGAGCAGAAATGATTCCGATTTATCTAAATTGTTTTTGGGATTCGGTGTTTCCGAAAGCATAAGTTCAGAATCATTTTACCTAAGCAATCCTGACCGTAAAAAAGGTATTATTCACATTAGGAATGAATCAACTGGAAGTGTTATCTATGCATCAAAAGTTGAAACATCTTATCAAGAAAGCATTGCTTTTTCTATCACTTCTTCTCAATGGAAAGATTTTATCAATTACGATGATTCCACAGTATATCAGTCACTGGAGCACTCGTTTTGGTATTCTCCCAGCACCAATGTTGGCGAGTGGAATGTCAATGACAAAATAATACCGATAGAGATTGAATTTTTACCATATGGTCCAGGAATAAGGATTTATGATGTAAGTAGCGAAGAAAAAAAGCTAATCTTATGTGCTTCTGGTGCTTTAACTAACAATGACACCTTAATTCTTGATTGCATCAAAGGTGACATGTTTTACAACAATTCAGTGGAATCTCTAACTTTAACAAAAACAACCAAATAAGTGTTATTCGCCCTTTATTAACTAATGCTTCATGTTGACTGTAATGCCGATGCTTTGAGAATTGCGCAAGATAACCTTAATAGCAAGAATTTCTACGCAATCAACCCCGCGTTTGATAAGGGCTGCGGTAAATAAAAAACGAAAAAAAGAGGAGTCTCAATGAGACTCCTCTAATTTTGTTTTGATTATTTCTTTTCTTCAACGGGAGCGGTTGCTTCTTCCTTGATGAGTCTTACGATAGCCATTTCAGCTGCGTCACCGCGGCGTGCGCCCAGCTTAAAGATCTGGGTGTAACCGCCGTTGCGGTTCTCGTAAGTGGGAGCAATCTCGTTGAACAGCTTGGATACAACATCCTCTTCGGTAATGTAAGCAAGAGCCGCACGACGGCTAGCGAGAGTGTTCTTCTTACCAAGCGTAATCATTTTTTCTGCCATAGAACGAACTTCCTTAGCTCTGGTGAGCGTGGTTTCGATCTGTCCGTTCTTAAGCAGCAAGGTAACCATGCCGCGCAGCATTGCTTTTCTGTGCGCAGTGGTTCTGCCAAGTTTTCTGGTTCCGGGCATTGTTAGTCCCTCCTTCTGCTTTTCGAATAAGTTTTAATTCAATGTTGGGGAAAGTGAACTGATTACTCTTCCTCTTTCTTGAGTTCAAGACCGAGAGAGTGCAGCTTTTGGATAACTTCCTCCAGCGATTTTTTACCGAGGTTACGAACTTTGATCATATCCTCCTCGGTGCGGCTGATCAGATCTTCAACCGTGTCGATGCCTGCGCGCTTCAAGCAGTTGAAGCTACGTACAGACATGTCAAGTTCCTCAATGGTCATCTCAAGGACTTTCTCCTTGATGGTTTCTTCTCTTTCTACCATAATCTCCTTGTTGCGTGCACCCTCGGAAAGGTCAACGAACAAGTTGAGATGCTCATTGAGAATCTTGGCGCCCAGCGAAATCGCATCCTTTGCAGAGATGGTTCCGTTGGTGAGAATATCCAACGTCAATTTATCGTAGTCCGTTACGTTACCTACACGGGTATTTTCTACGGTGTAGTTTACGTTGTAA
>JAZOMJ010000147.1:0-1565 GCA_045653865.1 Eubacteriales bacterium | reverse complement strand
TGTTTACAAGTTGCAAACACCACGCTCTCTGCGTTTGTTAATATTCCACTTTGTCTCCTTTTTCTCTCCAGGCGTTGAATGGTGCCTGTGCTTCCTTGTGCAGAATGTTCTCAACGGGTTTCTGCCTGTCTTCGGGCTTGCGCTCAAGCTCGCGGTATATGAATGAATCGTCGAAGTTCACCTCTGCGGCATCGTGCTGGTTTGCTCCATAGAATATCTTGTCAATGTGCGCCCAGTATATTGCTCCCAGACACATTGGACAGGGCTCGCACGATGTGTAGATTACGCATCCGCTAAGGTCGAAAGTTCCCAGTTTTGTGCATGCTGCACGTATTGCGCACACTTCGGCATGTGCTGTGGGGTCGTTGTTGGGTGTCACGCGGTTCACGCCTGTGGCAACTACCTCTCCGTCCTTCACTATGACAGCTCCAAAAGGGCCGCCGCCGTTCTCTACATTCTCCACGGCAAGGGCAATGGCCTTGCGCATAAAATCCTGATGATTCATAATGCAATCTTTTCTTGCTTTGTAAACAATTTTGCAAAGCATACGGTTCGCTACAAGCAAAGTTAAAAAAGGGTTGGGAAAAAATCAAGAGTCTTGACTTTTTTTAGCAATAATATAGCTGTCGACCCACGACTTTTTCGTGAATTGCAATGTCATTGGCTCGTTCATTTCTTAGCGACCCGCACGGTATGATTTTCATCCATACTTCGTGCGACCAGCCGCTAATGAACTCGCCGATAACAAAACTTTAGGTTTTGTCATTCTGAACCGATGTGAAGAAACTCAAAACCGCGTTAGAAAGAGATACTTCGCTGCGCTCAGACGTGTTGTTGAGGGCTTGCCCGAAAAATGACAAACCGCGAACAATGTCATTTTGAGCAAAGCGAAAAATCTCGCTACACGCGTTGGAAGGAGATACTTCGCTGCGCCCAGTATGACACAGGCTACGCTGCTCAACTGCCATATTATGCTTTTTATTTTCAGAGACAAAAGAACGTAAGTGCATAGGGCGCAGGGCTCTTTCCGGGGCTTTTGCACGCTGTCTCTCCTTTGATTTGTGAAAAAATTATGTTTTTTATTGAAAATCATACAAAAAAGTAGTATTTTTGCAGACTGCATTGTGTGTGCAGGCGCGTAGCGCCCGCTTATTATATACGCGCGGGCTTGCGTATGTGTACGTGGCGGGACGCCGCAAAACGTTAAACGGAAAAACGAAAAATAAAAACAATAAAACCAAATGAAAGCAAAAAGATTATTTCTTTGTTTGATGCTCCTTGTTATGAGTGCATCATCCGCTTGGGCCGACAAGTACTACACCGTTGGCCAGCGTGTAAAAGGTGCTCTTGAGTATGGCACCGGTAAAAAGTACATGATTTTCAACACGGCCTTTGATGGTACACAAGACCGTAGTGGCTATTTGTATAACAAGGGTACCACTTTTGGTCTACAAAAGTTTACTTCGGTCGATAAGTATATCTGCTCCGGAGCTTTTCTTTTTGAGCTCGAGGATGCCGGTGACGACGACCCGCACACATTCTACCTCAAGTCCACAGCCAGTGGT
>JAZOMJ010000146.1:0-6720 GCA_045653865.1 Eubacteriales bacterium | reverse complement strand
TTCTTGGAAACGATCTTGGAGTTGCTGTAAGAACCGGTGGGAGCGGCGTGATCCTTTCCACCGGGCTCAAAGTCGACTTTTTCGTATCTCCAACGCATCGGCCAGTCGATCTTCCAACCAAGCTTGCAGTCAAAGTCGGTCAGGAAGTTGAAGTGACCGGAGTGACCGCAACGGCAGGTGTAATCTGCCTCGGTGCAATCCTCGGAGAGGTTGGTGATTGTGGTGAAGTCGGTGTGGCACTTGGGGCAAAAGATGCTTACAGGGTAATAAACTGCCTTTTCTGCATCGTGTTCTGCCTTAAGTTGTTCTTCGCTCTTGGTGGTGTCCTTGGTTTTGAAGGAGTCAAGGATCTCAAAAATCTCGGCTCTCTTTTGCAGAGACTCGATAATGTCCTTTGTGTATTTACCCGAGCGGTACATATCTGCCTGATAGCCGCAGTCAAGCTCGATGCCAAATTGCTCCATAGCTTTGAGGAACTCTTCCTCAAAGTGCTTTGCGTAGTTTTCGTGGCAGCCCCAAGGGTCGGGAATGTCAACGTAGGGGGAGCCGATATATTTGTCGTAGTCACTTCCAACAACCGCTTGCACGTTTGCGGGAATTTTGCGGCAACGGTCGTATTCGTCCCAAGAGAAGAGGAGCTTTGCTTTTTTGCCAAGCTTCTCAAGGGCGCGAACAACCATCAGCGACGTAGCAACGTCGCGGAAGTTACCAATGTGAACAGAGCCCGAGGGACTAATGCCCGCGGCGCAAACGTATTCTTCTTTTTCGGGGTTGCGCGCGATAATTCTTTGCGCAATTTCTTCTGACCAATGCATTTTCAGAACCTCACTTTAATAAAAAATATAGATTAAAATTATATACAACATATTATTGTAACACAAAAAAACGTGCTTGTCA
This sequence comes from Eubacteriales bacterium, assembly GCA_045653865.1. Classification (GTDB taxonomy): domain Bacteria; phylum Bacillota; class Clostridia; order Oscillospirales; family CAG-272; genus UMGS1865. The sequence goes on along the minus strand of JAZOMJ010000146.1, from coordinate 5,823 downwards.
AGGAAATACAGCATTTATCGCAAAAAAGTTGCAACAAAAAGAAGGAAGAAAAAGGGCAAATGGTTGTTTTTTCTGCCAGTGTTTTTTGCAAAACCCATAGCATCTGACCTATCCCTTTGTGCAAGTTCTTGAAAAGGGGAGAGGTGCGGAGAGGGGGAAAACTTCTCTCAAGAAGTTTTCCCCCTCTCCGCAAGTCTTTTTTTCATCACCCCCTTGAAATTTCCAAAGAAATCGTGTATAATGAAAGCAGAAAGAACGAAAGGCGGTGCTTTTGATGAAGCACGTAGAAATTTACACCGACGGTGCTTGTCGCGGCAACCCCGGGCGCGGCGGTTGGGGAGCGGTGCTGGTTTATCGCGGCACCGAGCGTGAGCTGTCGGGCGGTGAGGCGATGACCACCAACAACCGCATGGAGCTCACCGCGGCAATCGAAGCACTCGCGGCACTCAAAGAGCCCTGCCGTGTAACGCTCACATCCGATTCAAAATATCTTGTCGACGCTATCACGCAAGGATGGGCAAAATCTTGGCAAGCCAAGGGGTGGCGCAAAGCCGATAAATCCCCCGCGCTCAATCCCGACTTGTGGGAAAAACTCTTAAAGCTTCTCGACACCCACGAGGTCGAACTCGTATGGGTAAAAGGACACGACGGCCACCCTTACAACGAGCGGTGCGATAAGCTTGCAACCGCATTTGCCGATAGCTTTCCCGAACCCGTGGGCGATACGCTTCCCAATAGCGAAAATCTGTAATTTTCCACTACGTATATACAAAAAAGGAGATAACGCAATGAAACGCCAAAAAACACGCGTAGAAATAACCACTAAAACAAGACGCCCCTCTTTCTTTGAGCGCAAACGCGCCGAGCGAGAAAGAAGATATGCTGAACAAATCCGCGATGCACAAATCATGTGCCAAATCGGAATCAACTTTTTTGTATTTGAGTTGGAGTGGGAAAAGCAAAAGTTGGAACAACTGTTGGCGCAAATCGATCAGCTGAAAACTCTGCAAGCCGAGCAACAAAATGCGATTTTTGCCACCGATACACACGAAACATTGGCGGTAAATGATGCTCCCAAAAAGAAAAAGAGCAAAAAGAAAGAAAAGAAAGAACCCCAAACAAAGAAAAAGTGCCTTGAATTTTAAAAAAAGAACAATACTCAAAAAACAAAAAGAGTGCAACGGTTTTGTCTGTTGCACTCTTTTTTGTCTTATTTTGCTTTGAGAGCGAGGTCAAGCCACACAAGGCCGATGCTGAATGCATCGTAAAGACCTTCTTTTTTGCCTTGCTTGAGAATCTTATTAGGATCCTTGGAATCGATTACTTGAATGAATACGTCCTTGGGGAGCTTTTTGCCTTCCACTTCTTTGTAAGACATAATCTCAAGAACCAAAATGCACTTTTCGTTCATATCGCCATAGCAAATGGTGTTGCCCTCGCGAACCAGCGGTTTATCCAAATATTCGAGGTATTTGCCCTCTACTTTAGCTTTTGCGTCTGCCATTTATTCTATCCTCCTGTGGGTTATTATCATTATCTCTTATTATCATACCACCAAATTACCAAAAAGTCAATGCTTATTTCGTTTTTTTACAAAAGTGACTGCAAAATTTGTTCAAGTTCTTGGAGTGTGGTGGCTTGCATCACTGCGTTGCGCGCGTTTGCGGCACCGCGCATACCGTGTAAATACCACGCCAAATGCTTGCGGCTTTCGGCAACGCCAACTCTCTCGCCTTTTTCAGAGACAAGACCGCGTGCGTGCTCGAGAGCAATCGCAAAGCGTTCCTCGTGCGTGGGGGGCGTGTATTCTTTTTTCTCAATAGCAGAAAGAATTTCGGCAAAAATCCAAGGGTTTCCTTGCGCACCGCGAGCGACCATAATGCCGTCGCAACCGGTTTCCGAAAACATCCGCAGAGCATCCTCTGCCGAAAAAACATCGCCGTTTCCCACAACGGGAATATCCACCGCTTCTTTGACCGCGCGAATGATGCTCCAATCGGCTTTGCCGGAATACATCTGCGCCTTTGTGCGCCCGTGCACACAAATCATCGAAGCGCCTGCATCGGCAAGACGCTTGGCGAGCTCGGGGGCGTTGATGCTATCGGCATCCCACCCGGCGCGAATTTTGACTGTGACCGGAATTTTGACCGCATCCACCGTTTTTCGCACCACGTCTGCGGCTAAAATGGGATTTTTCATCAGTGCCGAGCCCTCACCGTTGCCCACAATTTTTGCCATTGGGCAACCCATATTGATGTCAATAATCGATGGCGGAACCTCGCTGATGCATCCGCGATAGTCGTTGCTCTCAAGGAGTGCCGCGGCTTGCGCGACAAACTCGGGCTCTGCCCCAAAGAGCTGTACCGCCATGGGGAGTTCTTCGCGAAGCACTGCCGCAAGAGGAGCGGTTTTGGTGCGTTCCTCGGTGACGGGACGCTTGCATAACTGCTCGTAGCAAAGCGCTTTTGCCGACACCATTTCGCTCACGGTGTACTCCGCACCGAACCGACGCGCCATCGCACGAAAGGTGCGGTCGCTCACCCCCGCCAAAGGGGCAAGACATATTCCGTTTTTGATTGTAATGTCAGCAATTTTCATAAAGGTCTCCGTTTTTTGTGTTGTTTCTCGGCGATTTAGCAAGGATAGAAAAGCATAAAGAGGTTTTGAAATTTTTCTGTGCGGTAACTGTATTTCACTCTTTGTGTTTCTCCCCCCATTATACAAACAAACGGGGCGTTTGTCAAGGAAGGCGGCGAAATTTGTTCGACAGATGCTGCAAAAAGATGCTTACACCCGACAAAAACGCCCACACGCTCCCCCGATTTGTGCAAAACAGTGCCGCAGAGCGTCCCTTTTTGTCTTTCGATTTTTCTTGACAAACAGATAAAGAGATGGCATAATCGAGATAAAAAGCACAGGACAACCAAACGGACGCGTAGCATCCGTTAAAAAGAAAGGACGTGTATATGAAAATGACACAAACATTCCTCATGATTCTCGCAATCGTGTTCGCGGTGGCACTGGCGCTGACAATCGCCATGATCAGCCTCTCATTTATGAGGGTGGAGAGCGAGAACACACGACCGCAAACAGAATACACAACCCTGCCAAGTCCTGCACCGCAGGTGACAACGCCAATGCTGATAGAAACCACGTTTGTAGAAGAAACCACCACCGCTCCCGAAGAGGTCACAATGCCAAGCAACACCCTATCGTTTGCTTCGTCGGGATACGGAACCTGCACGGTTGTGGGAATCGGAAGTTGCACCGATGCGTGCGTGGTGATTCCCGCATATTCCCCCTCGGGAGAGCGCGTCACCTCTGTTTCGGCAAGAGCTTTTTATGGATGTAAACAAATCAACGCGATTCAAATTCCGTCAACCGTAGAGCACATCGGCGCTCTTGCGTTTGCCAATTGCCCAAATTTGGTGTATATTTCGGTGAGTGATGAAAACGAGGATTATTGCGACATCGATGGCATCCTTTACACATCCGATGGGCGCGAACTGTTGCTCTATCCGCCCATGCGAGCAGGGGCGAGTGTGACCATCAGCGTCGTCACCACCGAAATTGCCGAAATGGCGTTCTATAATTGCGCCTATCTTTCGCACATCTATTATACCGGTACCCCCGAACAATGGGAGCGCATTGACGTTGGCTCCAAAAACTACTCTCTCATTTCGGCATCCAAAACCTTTGGATAAACAAAAAAGGCAGAGAATCGTGAAGGGAACTATTTTGAGTTCGCTTCATCGTTCTCTGCCTTTTTATGTACAACCTGCGTGTAATTATTCCATAATGAGGGGTCTTACACCGGCTCCGTTTGCAATGAATTGCTCAAGATATGCTTTTGCCTTCAGGGGGTCTTTTACGCCGCGCATGTTGATATCCCACTCGCCAACTACATCTACATAAATGTTGCCGTAGTTGCAAATTCTGCCCCAAAAGGTTTGCTTTACGCTAACCGAGAGCACGCGTGTCATAATAGTGGTTTTTTCTTGTTTGGAGAAAATACCGCTTCTATGCACAACCCTGTTGTAGTAGAAAGAAACCGACTCATCCTTGATGTTGATGATTTTGATAACCATAATGATGAGGGGAACAATGAGAAAGCCAAGCAAAATGTGCCACGGGCGAATCACGCTCCAAGCACTTTTTCTAATTACGTAATTGGGTTTTATAGGGGTAGCCATAAAAAAATCCTCCTTATCGGTTTTGTTCCATTATACAACAACTTTACTCACGAGTCAATAGCATTATGAAAAAAATCTAAAAAAATCAGCAAGAAAATAACATAGCAGGAAGGCAACAGAGAGGAATAAACCGCGCTTCCACCTCATATATTGCAACAAAACACAAAAACGGGAGGGAAAATATGTTTGTTTATTCTGTGCGTGCAAGCAGTATTAAGTTGGTGGGAGTGATTTGCGTGGCGCTCACGGTGCTCATCACGCTCATAGCGTTTGTTCCAACCTATTCTTTGCCAACACAGCCTGCGACAGATGCCGATGCCGATGTCAAATATTCCTATGATAAGGTCAAAACACCCGATGCCGCCGCCAACTTTTTGGCGCAATTCGGTTGGGAGGTGGAAAGTGTACCCGTAGAAGAGACGGTTGTTACCATTCCTTCGGAATTTGATAAAATTTTTGCCGCTTACAACGAGCTGCAAAAGTCGCAGGGGCTCAATTTGACCAAATATCGCGGCAAAGATGTTGTGCGCTACACCTTTGCTGTGAAAAATTACGAGGGATACGAGGGCACCGTTTGGGCAAATGTGCTGGTACATCGCGGGCGAGTCATCGGGGGAGATATCTGTTCGGCGGATGTCTCGGGTTTTGTTCATGGTTTTGAAAAAAAATAGACAAAAAAAGGATGGTCGACGGGGTATGTTCGAGCCCAATCGACCTTCTTTTTGCGATTTTTAGTCTGTTAAAGTGTTCAAAATGACCATTTCGCAGGTGATTTATACATATATTTATGGTAAAAATCCTCATCGAACCTTTACAAGCTTGACACAAAAACCCCGAAAATGTCCAAAAAGGAAAAAAACAGGCATTTTTGGAAAAAATATTTGTGAACTTTTTATGAAAACCCACACAAAAATGGGTGCATTATGATATAATGTTGCCATGGAGCACAGCTCCAAATTTTAAATGGAGGTTTTCAAGATGAGAAACCAAAACATTGCACGCATCCTTGCTATGGTTCTTGCCATTGTTATGATGCTCTCCATTGTTGCATGTAACAAGACTCCTGAGGAGACCACTCCTGCAGAAACCACTCCTGCAACAACCACTCCTGCTGCTACTACTCCCGCAGCAACCACTCCTGCAGCAACTACTCCTGCAGAAACCACCACCGAGGCTCCCGTAGTTGAAACCACTACCGAGGCTCCCGTAGTTGAAACCACTACCGAAGCTCCCGTAGTTGAAACCACTACCGAAGCTCCCGTAGTTGACGAAACTACCACCGAAGCTCCCGTAGTTGATGAAACTACCACCGAAGCTCCCGTAGTTGACGAAACTACCACCGAAGCTCCTGACGTTAACGTACCTTGCGAAGAGCACTCCATCGTTGACGGTCAATGTGAAGTTTGCGGCTTCATCCCCGTATTCGAAAACGCTTCCGTATACGATAACGATGGCGACGAAAAGGTTGACGTTTACCTCTTCACACCTGTTCTCCCCGAAAAGTTCCAAGGTGAAGGCGCTATTCACGTAGCAGCAAGCACCAACCAAAGCCCTTCCGGCAGCTTTAACACTGCAACCTTCAGCGATATCACTCACTGGTACTGCATCGAAGGCAACAACCACTATCTCC
>JAZOMJ010000145.1:0-15918 GCA_045653865.1 Eubacteriales bacterium | reverse complement strand
CTCACCGGCAATTACGAGTGTACCGCTGACGGGTACAGAGAACAGAATTCGAATACTTTCGTCTTCTTCTGCCTCAAACATTGCAAAATAATAAGCACCGTTTGCAAGAGTCGACTTTATTGCCATTTGAGGAGCAACACCCTCCCAACCAAGACCTTCAACGTAGTTAAAGGAGATTTGCGCGCCTTCCAGAAGGATAGCATTCGCATCGGTAATTTCGGTGCCAAAATCTACGGTGTACCATTGATACTTGCCGTCGGTGTCATCTGCCACCTCAACACCGGGAGTTGTGGAGTCGGGTTGCTTTACAAAGCCGTTTTCATAATTGATAACGGGAGATTGCAGCAGAACGCTCCAATCTTTTGCATCGCTGATTTTGCAAATGTAAGACTTGTTGATTGTGGGATTTTGCATTACGGATTGGGTTTCGCCCTCCAGCAAAGTTTCCACCACAGTGACATCATCAATACGAACTGCGGGAATATCCAACGCGTAGCTCAGTTTAACGTCCATTTCGTACCAGCCTTCTTGCTCTGCAGTAAAGAATACTGTTTGACCTGCTATAAGACCATCCCACTGTGTATATTGGTCATTTGCAACATCTTCGTCAAGCCAAATAGAGGTAGCAATAACGTCACGGTCGTAAGTGAGTCCAATGGTTTGACCTGCTTGCAGGTAAATTTTTACATAACTACACCAATCATCCGAGTCGGGAAGAACAATCCATCCGCGACCTTCTTCATAACTGAGGTTATTTCTGTTTTCCTCTTCGTAGGCGTTCACAATAAGCTCGCTATCGCTGCCAAATTCATCACCGTAAGTGATTTCTACCTCGTACCACTGATACTTTGCGCCGGTTTCATCTTCAAGCTCAACAAAAGGCTTTTGGGTGGTTTCGACAGGAGAGGTTTCTTCAAGAACAAAGGTGAAGTCAATGTGATCATAAACGAAATACGCTTTCTTACCGTTTTTCATAACGGCTTCAACATAATAGCTGTAGCCATATACGGGGTTTTGCAAGCTGTTTGCAGTTTCGTCTTCAACCAAAACATATTCTTCGTTGATACGGATGTACCAAACGTAAGAAGCAATTTGATCATCGTAAGCGGTTTTGATCAAAGCGTTGTTCTCTTTGGTAGGAGCCTCCAAAAGCTCGAGTTCGTATTCCAGATAGATGATGGTATCCTCTGTAACCAAAAAGTCCATATCGTATTTGTAGCCGTATTCATCAAAATAGAGATACAAAAGAGTATCAGGCTTTTTAAACATCTCGTCATAGAAAATTGTGAACTCATTGTTTTCGGGATAAACGGTGAGAACAATATCCTCGCCACCAAAAACGGTATCTACAAAAGTAACAGTGTAGCTCTCCTCGGGAGCCTTGCCAATGGTGAATAAGCCGGCGTAGTATTCGTAAATATCGGCGGTTAAAATGTGAGAACCGGGCATGCCGTATTGGTCATAGAGCGTGTAGCCCTCGGGCAAAAATCCCTCGCCGTTGATGCCAAACAAGTCGTATTCGTGAATTTCAACGAGCCATCCCTCTATTTCATCGCCCATTGCAGTCAAGTCAAAGTTGCTCTTAGCGGTATAGGCGATGTGAGCAAAGTCATCGGAGCCTGCATTGACAAACTCGCCACCATTGACAACAATTGTGGAGGATTTATTAGAGGAACCGATTTCGAGTGTGATGAAAATCGAATAACCTGCTGTAAAAGTACCGTCATTAACAGTCAGTTTTGCACCGCCATATACGCGGAAAGCCTCATAAATTGCAGTTACATTACCACCGTTGATGGTAACGTCGGCACCGTTTTGAATCTCAAAGGGTTCGTATGAGGTGTAACCGAGCTCTTCCGATATACCGTAGCTACCGCCCTCAATAACAAGGGTTGCCTTTTTTACGTAAATTCCATAGTATTCAACACTTACAATGCCACCCTCATCGGTTTTGTCAACAAAAGTAACCTTTGCACCGTTTTTGATAGAAACGTCGGCAATGGCAAGGATCATGTTGCCTGCAAAGTCAAGAGTAACCTCGCATCCATCAAAGGTAATATCATCATACAAATGTAGCTGCTTGTTTACACGAATGTAAAGCGCGCCCTCCGCCTCGTTTGCGGCTTGCACTGCGTCTTCCAAAGAGCCGGAGCTTGTCAAATGATCAGCATCGGTGCCCCATGCGACCTCGTCAAGAACAATGGCGTAAGTTTGATATGCCGCCAAAACGTCTATCTTGTTGCCGTCAATGTCGCGGAAATGTGCACCTACAGGAAGAATAAAGTTGCCTGCGGAGAGAGCAATATCCGAGTCGGTAGAATTGTAAACGCGGAAGCCCTCCAAGAACGCGTACTTGCTCAAATCTACAACGCCGCCCTTAAAGGTGAGTTCTTGGTAGTCACCTTGCAAAGCACCATTCAAAAGGGTGACCTTGCCGCTGGTGAGGCAAATTGCCTCTTCCGCACTGTAAGAACAGCCATCGCCGGCGGAATCTATAACGGTGAGATCTGCACCATCCACCAACACGGAACAATTTATAAGCATCTTGCCATTCAAATCAAAGGTAATTGTGCCTGCGGTGAGTTGCGGCAACAAAATATCATTCAAATTGATAGACAGTTGAATGTAAGTAGCATTCTCGCTTTCAATGGCAGCCGCAAAAGCATCTGCCAGGGTGCCTTGTTCGGTAAGATTATCCTTGTCGGTGCCCCAAGCAGCTTCAATGCGCTTAAAGGTTACAGAAACATCCGTGTCCGCATTAACAACAACGGTTGCGGTGTTGCCCTCAACCGACTCACCGCCCACAAGGAATACATCAATCATGTAGCCCTCATCGGGGATTGCGGTAATAACAAGTTCGGTTCCGGGTGCATAAGAGCCACCCTCGGGAGAGAGAGAAATGCTGCCGTTTTCGATTTCGTTAATGATAACCTGATATTTTGTGGGATTCACGGTGTAAGCCGTACCATCCTGCAAAGAATCATCAACTCTCACACCATTGTGATATAGGCTATAGTTATCGGGAAGAAAAACATGCTCAATGCTCAACTCCGGGTCATAGTCGAGAGCGAAGAAAAACGTCAGCCCATCAGGTGTGGAGTAGTCGGCAAAATCAAGCGTACCGGTTTTCCAATAAATATTTTCGTGGTTACTTTCAAAAGAGCCACCACTAATTTTAACAGACTTACCGGAGGCGCTAATCACGCTGGAGGTGATGCCGTTGCTCTTCAGTGTGCCCCCGGTGATGGTAAGCTCTGCCTCGGTTAGATTTCCGAAATCTGCCAAATCAATAACACTGCTATTTTCTGACTCGAAAGTACCGCCGGAAACGGTAATGCGAACATTGGATGAATCATACATCGCAATGGCATTATATCCCTTGCAGTAAAGTTTGCCGCCATCAGCACTATCGGCAATAGTAATGTCAACGGAGTTTTTCAGCCCCAGCAATCGAGAGTTGCTTGATTCTACGGTTTTACCGTTTAAATCAAGTGTGAAATTGCCACCGTTTGCAACAAGGCCTGCATCGCCAAGATCGATATCTTGTGCTACCTTGATATAGGTAATGCTGCCATCGTTTCCGGCGGCATCCAACGCCTCTTGCAGGGTTCCCTGTTCGGTGAGGTTATCCTTGTCGGTGCCCCAAGCAGCCTGTGCTATTTCCTCTGCAAAAGCAACCGATGCGCCTGCGGCAAACAGCCCCAGAACCATCATCATTGCCATAAGAAGTGTAAAAATTCTTGTTTTCATTTTGTTTTCCTCCAAATTTGTTTTGGTTTTTGTTATATATATGGTAAAGTTGAACGCTACACTTGCAACTGTTTTTTGGAGCAAGTGCATACGCCAAGCCACTCTTCACCGTGCTTGAAATATTTACAGTCACCGCAAATGCTGTCGCCGCCCGAGTCGATGTCGCCACTGTAGTATTGGCAGGCGTCCTGCATCATGGTTACAAACGGTTTTCCGTCTTGGGTGTAGACGGGATCCTTTATAAAATTAGGATAGATGATGTCGGGTGGCCCTCGTCGGTCTTTTTCTTCGTAGTAGCCATATCGCAAATCAAAAACTTTGCCAAACACTTCCACCTCGCGGTAGAGGTCTCCCTCACGCGGCTCGGCAGATTGTTTCATCGCCTCTTGCTTTAACAGCGTTTTGAACATTTTGCGCTCCTTTCTAACAAATTGACTGACGGTTGCCCGCCGTTTTTGTTTACTCGTATAGTATATCAAAAAAGCGCTTGGCTGTGCACTACCCAAAAACAACAAATTTGGATATATCCTATTTTTGGATATATCAAAAAGCATAGCCATTTTTCGCCAAAAACGGTTATGCTAAAACATCAAAAAAGAAAAATATTGGATATGTTTTTCCCCTCCCCAACCAATAAAATAAAAAAGCACGGGAGAAAACCTCCCGTGCATATACACCTTATAAGTAAGCCGCAAAGTGATCGCGGCTAACACCGCCCAGCTTATCGCTGACAGCCAAAAGCGCCTGCTTAACACCCGCCAAGGACATATCCAACTTGGTGGCAATCTCTTTGTTTGACATACCAAACGATGCAAGCTTGGCAACCTCGCGTTGCTTATCGGTAAGCGTGGTGACAATGTTTTTGCCACGAACCGCACCGCTCAAACGCGACCATCCGCCACTGCACACCTTTGCCATTACTTTGATCTCCTCCCACGCGGCAGGATCAACGGCTACAATGCGTTCCTCAAGCAAAGCTCCCAATGTACGCCCATACTCAGCCAGAAGCCCGTAGAGGCGGTCAGGAAGCGTGATAGCCACTGCGCGGTCAATGTGTCGAGTAGCCTCCTCAAAGTTGCCGCAAAGGCGGTAAATGGACGCGCACGTCAATCGCAAATAAGCCTCCGCCACCACAATGCCCTGACCGTACGTCCAAGACACCAACGGCTCTACAATAAGAGATACAATTTGCATCAAAGAAAGCCCCTGAATGCCCTCTACGTATTGCTCTTTGGTTGCTACCGCATAGGCAGTTGCATACAAATACTTGGCATAAAATACGCTTGCGGCAGGCAAAGCATCCTTGTGAAGCGCTTCGAAGCATCCCTTTTTGAACCACTCCGGAAAGTTTTGCACGTCATAGAGCATACTGTCAACCGCGGTGATTGAAAAAGAAATAATATCGCGGTCGGCATCACTCGCGGCAGGTGCCTCGGCAATGTGAATTTTGGCACGGCGCCACATTTCAAGGTCGCCTTTCCAAATGGCGCAAAAAGCGAACATCATGCCCGCAGAAAGCACCGCATAAAAGCCCGAGTGCTTGCTGAACAAATAGCTTGCGTACTCGTAAACCTTGTCGATATCCCCGCGAAAATAGGCGACCTCAGCCTCCAGCAAAACCTGCATTTCATAGTTGTAGGAATGCTTTTTGACAACCTCGTCTGCCGTTCCGGAAACGGTGAACAAATCACTCATCATCAAAAACGGCGTTTTGCGAGGCAGAGGCATATCTTCATTTTGTCGACTTCTGCCAAGACGCGTGCGGCCGTCAAGCGGTCTTTCCGCTTCCTTGGGAATCATCCAGTCGCGACCAAAGCGAGTAGCGCCTTCGATTTTTCCTGCGGCGCAAAGCATTTGCACACTGCGCACGGAAACACCCCATTTTTCGGCAATTTCTTGTATTTTCAAGTATTCCATACCGGTATCCTCCAAAAAGCACTTTGATCGTCTCAAATGAAACAAAAGTGAACTTTTTCAGCGAATTGTTTTCGCCATAACGAAATATTTGTTTTCGTCAAGGCGCAAACTATTCTTTCGTTTTGACGAAATCATTATAACATAAATAGGAGAAAATGTCAAGAGAAAATAAAATTCTAAAGCATTTTCCGCCTAAGCAGGAAACCCATTTTTTGTGTTCACACCTTTTGATTGTTTCATGTGCCTTCTCTCCCACATTTTGAATTGTTTTGATCAATTATAACGCGTTTCCCAGCATACGTACATGGGGTTTGAAAGAAGTTCGGAAAATGTTTGCGGATGGGAGATGGAAATTCAAAATGACGCAGTCAAAACAAAAAACAGAGGCTGGCTCAAATGCAAAAAATGAGTCAGCCTCCTTTTTTAACTAGTGCAAATTGTAACATTCAAAATAACAATGTATTATAAATATAAACGAGAACTGAAATAATAAAAAGTCATCTCTTACAATCATACAAATCATAAGAGATGACCTTTATTTTACCTTTTATGTTTCGCTTTTATGTTTCGCCTTTGTGCCTTCAAAACTACCGTTCACGAGGAACTGTATCCAACTCAAAACAAAACTGACACCACTCGAAAAGCGATGTCAGTTCGTTGCTTAAATTTTAATATCTTCTGCCATTAAGGCTGTTTTTGTACTGTCCGCACAATTTGGGGCAGTTCAGTTCTTCAATGCTTTTTATTTTGTCAAAGTCAAAAATGTATAACTACGGATTAAACAATGATAATATCAATTGATTTATCCTTAATGGTTACCGTCTCAACAGGAACGAGAACGTCCACCATATCTCCTGCGTTGCCATCGTATGCAGCAATCAGTTTTTGACCGTATACATCAATCACAGCGTATTTTGTGCGTCCGTAATCCAAAATTTCAAGAACTTTGCCGGTGAGGGTATTTGCAGCTTCATTCGTGTGAGGAAGCACCTCAAGATCCTTCGCTGCTACAATGTATTGCAGAGGTGTGTGGAAAATTTTATTGCCCTTGCAAGCAAACACCTTTTCGCAAATGCTGTCGGTAGGAACAAGCTTTGCATCTCCAATGTTCATGTAGAAATGATAGAACTTGCGAGACTCGTCCTTTTCTTTTGTAAAGATACCGTCAAGGGTATTAACCAAAGAAAGCGGCTCTACACCAAGGGATTCGATTGCCATTTGTGTGAAATCAATATCGAATTTTACTTCGTTGCCAATCGCAAATCTTGCTTCTCCCTCCTCCAAAGAGAACAGAGTAAGATCGCCAACCTGCAAGAAATAAAGGGTTTTGTTGCCAATGGTTTCTATCCATTGTACCTTAGCACTGCCGTTGCCGTCACCGAGTGTCAGGGCGCTGATAGGCATAGAGATTTCAACATCGCGGCTATCGGCACACTTGATTGCTGTGGGAAGTGCAAAGCTTTGACCTGCAAAGCCGAGCACACGGTTGGCAACAGATGCCTTAATAACGTTAACCTCGGGAATTCTCTTACGAATACTCTTTTCGGTCGTCTTATCAAACGCATGGAACTTGCGCAGAGAAATCTCAATATCAATTACATCGCCACGGCGAACCTCGGTATCGGGGTTGGCTTTGATGATGATAGCACCGCTTTGTGCATCGGGAGTATCGAGATTCAGGTTAGCATAAATGAGGGTTTCGCCACCCAGCACTTCAACTACGCTAACAACTGCCTTGGCAGGTGCCCAGGAACCGTCGTTGTAGTTGGTCTTGTCATAAACGCGAATATCATCGGGACGAATACCGAATACGATTTTGTGTTCGCCATCCATGTACTTAACGGGAATTTTATCGGCTTGGATGTACTTCATATCAATGTTGGTTCCGCAATCCAAAGAGAAGCGAACGTCTTCCCCGTTTTTAATAACAGTACCGTCAAAGAAGTTCATCTGCGGTGTACCGATAAAGCCTGCAACAAACATGTTATCGGGATACTTATACAAATTGATAGGTGTATCAATTTGTTGAACGTATCCGTCCTTCATAACAACGATACGGGAGCCCATGGTCATTGCCTCTACCTGGTCGTGCGTAACGTAAATAAAGGTTGTGCCAAGTTTTTCGTGCAAGCGAGAAATTTCTGCTCTCATTGCCGCACGCAGCTTTGCATCGAGGTTAGAAAGCGGCTCGTCCAAAAGGAACACCTTGGGGTTACGAACAATAGCACGTCCGAGTGCAACTCTTTGACGTTGACCGCCCGAGAGTGCCTTGGGTTTTCTTTCGAGATACTCGGTGATGCCGAGAATTTCTGCGGCTTCCATAACCTTTTCGTGAATTTGATCGTTGGGCATATGAATGGTGCGCAAGGAGAATGCCATATTCTCGTAAACGCTCATATGGGGATAAAGAGCATAGTTTTGGAACACCATTGCAATGTTTCTGTCCTTGGGCTCAAAATCGTTAACGATCTCGTTATCAATGCGAAGCTCGCCTGCAGTAATTTCTTCCAGTCCTGCAATCATGCGCAGCGTGGTGGATTTTCCGCAACCCGAAGGACCGACGAATACGATAAATTCCTTATCGTCAATATCCATACAGAAGTCGTTTACTGCTTTCACGCCTCCGTCATATACTTTGAAAATATGTTTGAGTGACAAACTTGCCATACTATTTTCTCCTTACTTAAAGATTGCTATCGATTGCGGCGGCATAATAAGCTCTCCGCTCTCGTTGAAAGAAAACTCTCCGCCTGCTGCATAAAGTGCACCTACAAGCTCTGTGTAGCCAAGCGTACCCTTGTCAAGCGTTACCTTTTGTTCAAACGTATCATCCATGTTGAAAACAATGGTAATCTTTTCGCCTTGATATTCCTTGGTGATTACACAAATGTAGTTGTTTTGTCCATCGGGATAATAGGTCACCTTGCCGCGTGCAATCGAGGGGAATCGGTTGCGCAGCTCCATGGCGGCCTTGTAGTAGTTGAGAATACTGTTTGCATCCCCTGCTTGCTCGGCAAGAGAGGGATAGTAGTAAGAGGTTTCATCAACGGGGGTATTCTCGGGGGGCAGGTAGCAATGTCCTTCGTAGATGTTTTTCGCTTCCCATTTCATTGCGATACGCTTTGCGGGGTCGGAGTTATTACCGCCCTTACTGATCATACCGATTTCCTCGCCATAGTAAACAAATGTACCGCCGTTCATCATAGAAAGCACACCTGCCGCCATTTTGACGTTTTCTATACCGGGCATAAAACTACCGGGGCGCATGGTATCGTGGTTGCCAAGGAAAGGCGCAAGGATCGCATCGCCATAGGTGCTTTGCAGTGTTTCAAACAGTGTACCAAGCGATTTTCCACTGTTTTGCTTTACTGCCAATGCAATGCTGCCGGTTGCTTGAGAACCGGTAAAGAGGAAGAAACTATCGCATCCGCTTTCATAGTAGCGGTCGATGGTATAATCGTTGCCAACCCAAGCTTCACCAACAATGTAAGACGTGGGCTTGATCTTTTTTGCCTCGGTGTTAAGCCAAGAAAGAAAATCAATGTTTTTGTCAATATTGCCGGTGTAGTAGCTGGTAACAGCATCCAAACGGAATCCGTCAACGTTATAATCGGTCAGCCAATAGTTCATAATCTTTTTGATTTCGTTACGAACGTTCTCGCTGTTGAGGTTCAGGTCGGGCATACCGCTCCAGAACTGTCCCTCATAGTAATACGGCGTACTGCTTACACTGTGATATGCACCGTCTTTGTTGGTTTTGAAGTTGTAAAAGTCACCGTACGCACCACCGGGGGTTCCATTGTTACGAATATGACTGCATGCCTCAAGGAACCAAGGATGACTGTCACTCGTATGGTTTACAACCAAATCGATGATAACACGAATACCACGCTTGTGTGCCTCGTCAACCAATTTTTTAAAATCGTCGAGCGTACCGTATTGCGGATCGATTGCATAATAGTTGGTTACGTCATATTTGTGATAGGTGGGAGAGGGATGAATGGGCATCAGCCAAATGCCGTTAAAGCCCATCTCCTTAATGTAATCGAGTTTTGCGGTTACACCGTTGAGATCACCGATACCGTCGTTGTTGGTATCATAAAAGCTATAAACGAAAATTTCGTACCAGTTGCGATAGTTATCGTCGATGATGTTCAGCGTAACCTTTTTCTCCTCTTCTTCATTGGGCTCCTCTTCAGGCTTACAAGCACCAAGAGTAAGCGTAGTAAGAAGAAGGGAGACCAGGAGTAACATAGAAATGATTTTTCTCATTGCGTCCCCCTTATCCCTTTACTGCGCCACCGGTTACACCCTCAACGTAGTACTTTTGCAACCACATAAAGAGCAATGTAATGGGTGTTGCCACAATAACGGCAGCCGCACAGAAAGTGGTGAAATATTGTTGTATCATTTCACGCTCAAGCCATTTGTACATACCGAGAGAAACGGTGTACATGCCCGTATCGGGTACACCTGCCATAATGTAGGAAACAAAGATGTAATCGCACCACGGAGAAATAAAAGAGGTGAGGATAGTATAAATGATGATGGATTTACTCAAAGGAAGAATAATTTTATAAAAGGTTCTGAAACGGGATGCACCGTCGATGCGTGCCGCCTCGTCGAGGGACTTGGGAACGGTATCGAAAAATCCCTTTGCGATGTAATAGCTGAGTGCCGCGCCCGCCGAATAAACGATAATCAAACTCAAGTGCGATTGGTAGTTTTCGGGCAAGAGGATTTTGAGCAGGAAGTAAACTGCCGACATACTCATAAAGCCGGGGAACATACCGAGAATGAGCATAATATTCATCATCGGCTTTCTTGCCTTGAACTTCATACGGCTGAAAACGTATGCAACAGAAAGCACGAAAAGTGCCGTAATGATACAACTGCAAACAGCAATGAGAAGCGTGTTACCGTACCATTGCAAGAACTTGGTTTCGCTAAACAGTCTCTTGTAATTATCGAGTGTCCATTCCTGCGGGAAGAACGTGGGCGACCATGCACCGGGCTCCTTGCGGAAAGATTGAACAAGAAGATAGAAAAGAGGAATAATCCAAATAATGGAGAGAATGGTAAGAACGATCTGCCCTACGGTATCGCCAAAAATTCTTTTGAACTTCATACCGCCACGGCGCTTTTTCTTTTGCTTGCTTTTCTCGATCTCAGCTTCCATCTGATCGATCTTTTGCCAGTTAGTCATCTCTTGCATGTCTTGAACGACAGGCTTTTCATTTTTGATCTGTGTACTCATTGGAAATTATCCTCTCCTTTCACCGCCGAGGACTTATTGTAAACAATAAGACTGAACACAGCGGAAATTACAAACACAAGAATACCGATAACCGATGCCAATTTGTAGTTGCGGTCGGCACCAAGGGACAACTTATACAACCACGTAATAAGCAGGTCTGTTCCCTTTGCACCGTCGGTATAAAGCATAATGTCACCGGGACCACCGCCGCTGAGCAGGTAGATAACGTTAAAGTTGTTAATGTTACCGATAAACTGCGTAATCAGATAGGGGCCTGTAACGAACAACATATAGGGGAGCGTGATCTTGAAGAAACGGCGCGCGGGAGATGCTCCGTCGATGCGAGCCGACTCGTAAAGATCGTTCGGAATATTCATAAGGATTCCCGAGCACATCAACATACTGTAAGGAACACCGATCCACATATTAACAATAACAATGCAGATACGCGTGGTGTTAATATCGATACCAAACTTAAGATGGAAATCGAACAGACGCTCGATGAGCTGGGTGATAATGCCACCGCCCGAGCCGAGAATACCGCCGCCGGTATCGAGCATTTTGGACATAATCAAAAGAGATACGAACTGCGGAACAGCAATGGTTGCAACAAACAGGGTGCGGTAAAGCTTTTTGAGTTTAATACCCTTGCGGTTGATCAGCATTGCCAACAACATACCAAAAATGTAGCTGGTGAAGGTTGCAAGAACCGCCCAAATCATCGTCCAACCAAGCACACGCCAGAAGGTCGCGCCCAAAGTACTGTTGTCCGAGAAAAGTTCCTTAAAGTTGTCAAAACCAACCCAATGGAACAGATGTGACGGAACCTCGTGTGCCGCATCGTAGTTGGTGAATGCAATAAGGATCATTGTAACCAACGGAATAACGGTGAAAACAAATAAGCCAACCATCGGCAAAGAGAGTAATGTCAGGTGGAATTTGTTATCCAACAAATCATTTACGTCCTTGCCAAAATTCTTCGGCTTTTTGCCAATGATGCGATATTGCTCAAGCTCGTAGCTTTCTTTGGTTGAAGCAACGTAAACAATGATAAAGAAAATGATAACAAACAGAGTTAGGATACCGTACAGAAGAATCAGAAAAGAATTCTCGCCGGGCATGATGTCGTAAACACCGTTTTCCGCATCCCAAAACTCATGTGTTTCAACACGGCCGATGCTTCCACCGCCAATGAAATTTTCAAAGCATCTTACAAGATAGTTGCCGCCAAAAAGCACCATGTAGAGTACAAAAGCGACTTCTAAGAATAAATAAATGATACCGCGAACGATTTGACCGCGGCAAAGATGGCTCAAACCCATAACAAGGTGAGAGGACTTTGTAAGGGCGTCTCCATACCAAAAGTTTTGTCCAAATTCCTTAAATCCACGTCCAATGCCAACAAAAAAGCCAATGATGGCGCGGAAAATGCGAACAAAAAATCCCGCTATGCCACGTCCAAAGTTCTTAAAAAACTGTGAAATTTTATGGATGAAGCGTTGCCACGGTGTCATCCGATAATGATTGAGATCCATTGATAACCTCCTTCTTTGACTTAAGATGGGGACTGCTGCATACAACAGTCCCCGAAAAAAGAGATATTATTTTGCGATTTGAGCAACGAGTGCATCCAAAAGCTTTTGAAGCTCTGCATCTGTGTAGAATGTAAGCAGATCGCCCGCCTCTTTGTGCTCGATGAAGGGAGTAATCAAAGCTCCCATGGGAGTCCAGTAGTTACCGGGAACGCTCTTTTGTGCGCGGCTGAACTTAGCTTGCTCCATAACAGCTGCGATAACAGCATTGTTAGCAACTGCCTCGGAAGCTGCTACTACCTTGTTGGAAGGACCGAAACCGCGGGTTTCGAATCTCTTGAGCTGATTTTGCTCGTTGGTGAGCCACATTGCGAGCTTGTGAGCTTCTACCTTGTTTTGGCTATAGTTGTTAACACCGATGAGCTTGCAACCCATGTAGGTGGTGAGTTGTCTTTGCTCGCCGCCGATTTCAACAGTGGGAAGCTTAGCAACGCCCATATTTTCGCCAAGCAGACCTTGAACAGCTTGTGCATTCCAAGTACCGGAAACGCCTGCTGCTGCTTCTACAACGCCTTCAGCGGTGGGGGTAAGACCTGCAATCAGCTTGCTATCGTCTGTTTGGATAACAAGTGCGGGATGGTTAACGTACTTAGCAAGTGCCTTCATAACCTCAAGACCTTGTGCATTGTTGTAGTTCAAAGATACGCTTTGTTCAACCATGCTATCGTTGTAGGTTACGTTGTAGCCAAGTTCGGGATATGCGAAGAAGAAGCTGGAGAGATACCAACCGTCGTCGTTGAGTTTGAAGTGAACCTTTTTGCCTGCAGCATGTGCAGCGTCGAGGAGTTCATCAAGGGTGTCAACTTGATCGTCACCGATAACGGACTTATCGTAGTAAAGGAAGAGGGTGTTATCCTCGGTCATGGGGTAAGCGTAGAGACGATTTTCACCGCCAACAGTTGCGGTTGCTGCATCAACAGAGGTTGCGGAGTTGTTTTCCTTAACAAAGGTTTCATATTCGCCGCCAACACGAGCAAGAGCGCCGCCTGCGATAAGCTTGTTGATTTGGTCACTTGCAAAAGAGAATACGTCAGGACCGGAGGTTACGTCATTGAGAACCTTATCGGCTGCGTCGCCTTCGCCTTGAACACCAAACAGGAACTTATATTCCTTATCGGGGTTCGCTGCTGCGAATGCTGCGCACATTTCCTTGAGCATTTCTTGGTCTTCTTGAGAACCCCAAACAGTCAGGGTTACTTTTTCTTTTTCGCCACCATTGTTGTTATTGTTGTTATTATTATTGTTATTGCAAGCAGCGAATGCCATGCAGAGCATCAGCAATGCAATTACAAGGGAAAGAATTCTGATCTTTTTCATAATTTTCTCCTTTTTTGTATTTTGTGTTGTTAGGTTAAAAATGCGGGGCGGGCTAAGCCCCGCCCCGCAAGGGTTTTTGATTTTATTAACTACAAATTAGTTCTTTGTTGCAGTTACAACGCCGTCAGCAAGAGTGATGGTGTAAGTACCAACCTCAGGAATGATTACGTTGTCGCCATTGGTTGCGTTGCCGTACCAGGTAACGTTACCTGCAGCGTCAACGAGGATGATCTTAACTGCGGAGATTTGGTCAGCGCCGAGCCATTCAGCGTTGTCCTTTTGAGTCCAAGTGTAGGTGGTAGAAACTACGTCGCCTGCAACTTCGATCTTGTTTTGAGATTCTGCTCTCCAGGTGTCACCGTCGCCGATGGTACCAACGAGGAAGTAACCTTCAAGTTTGGTAGCGGTGAGAGTACCGCCTGCTGCGAAGTCAGCTGCATCGTTGAGAGTGAGAACGAGCTCGTACAAGCCGTAAGAATTAATGGTTACGTTGCCTTGAGTTTCAACTGCACCGTACCAAAGGTCTGCTGCCCAGCCTGCAAAACCGTAAACTGCCTTGCATGCGCCGAGAATGCCTTCGCCATCCATCCAGCTGTGGTTGGTGTCTGCTTCGGTGAAGGTGTAGTATGCCTTGTAGGTGGTTTCGTTAACCATTTCGAATTCGATGCCGGAGCTGCAATCCCAGTGATCGCCGCCGTTAACTACGCCTGCGAGCCAGAAGGACTTAGCAACTGCTTCAATAGTAGCAGTATCGCTTACTACGCTGTAAGCAATCTTGTAAACGCCTGCTGCGAGGGCGAGGTTGCCACCTTCGTTCCAAGTGCCACAGTTGTCTACTACAGTGATCTTTTCTGCGCCGTACCAAACATCGCCAATCTTGTTGCGGAGTTTGATTTCAGCGGGTTCGGTGATGTTGAGGAGGAAGGAGTAGTTTTCCTTAGTATCGTCAGCGGTCATCTTGAAATCATCGCTGAAGTCCCAGTTGGAAACAGTACCACAGATGTACATATCGTGAGTTTCAGCAAGGGGTTCCTTCTTTTCTACGAGTTCGTAGGTGATGGTGTTGTCAGCGGGGTGATCGGGATAAGTGGTGTAGATGATCTTGTAGATACCATCTTGGCCTTCTGCGAGGAAGATGTTCCAAGTCCAGTATTCCTTGTTGAATTCGTCGTGACCTTCGAATACTACTTCGCCTGCAGCATTCTTAACGGTTGCGAACTTCTTGTCAGCAGCGGTGTAGGTGTTGCTATCATATCTGTTAGTACCGTCAGCGTACTCAACGCCGGGAACATAACCGATACCAACTTGACCGTCGTAAGTACCGCCGTAACAGATTTGGAATGCATCGCCTGCGTACATGAGAATTTCGATCTCGTATACGTTAGCGGAAGCGTTCTCGGTCTTGGTCATAACGAGATTTGCCATAGAGTTATCGTGGTTCCAACCACTCTTCTTCATATCACCTGTACCGGTACCGATGAGGTAGTAGGACTTGTCATCCTCTTCGAATACGTTGCTGGTGTACTTTGCGAAGATGTCGGTATCTTCGTTAATTACAGTTTCGAAATCGAAGGGAACGGAGAGAGAAGCCTCTGCGAACCAACCGGTGAAGTCCTTTCCTTCGATAGCTGCGGGAGTCCAGGATGCAACCTTGGATCCCTTAGTGATTTCTTCTTCCTTAAGAAGCTTGGAGCCCTGGTACCAAGAAACGGTAACCTTGTCTTCAGCGGGGGTGTCGGGTTCATCGGGTGTGTTCTGGTTGAAAATAGAGCAACCCGTGAGCATGGTAAATGTAAGAGCAAATACCAATACGCATGCAACTGCAAGCAACAGTTTTTTCATTGTTTTTTCTCCTTTGGAAAATATTTTAATACTGCGCGCAAGCATATATTATCGTGCGCTATCAGTAGTTATATTATATAATTTTTAGGGTACAAAGTCAAGTGTTTTTATTAATTCTATCTAATGCACAAATCGCCATAAAAATTTTTGTGCAAAAAACGAATGCAACGAAAAGCCTTTGGTAATTATGCAAAAAAATGCCCCGCAAAAAGTAAGCAAAATTACCTTATGCGGGGCAAAAAC
>JAZOMJ010000144.1:0-4652 GCA_045653865.1 Eubacteriales bacterium | reverse complement strand
CTTCCAAAAAGCACTCTCACAAAAAGACAAAAAGGGAATTTTTTACACACGGGTAGGTACAAGGGGATAGCGTATTTGCTACGCCATTCTTGTATCTTTGTAGGGGACGACCTCCCGGGCGTCCCGCCACAAACGAATTTATGAAAACAAAATTCCAACATATAAGGGCAACAATGGTTGTCCGTTTTTTTATATAACAACTTTCTTAGCGAGCAGGGTCTTGGTGGGTCTCGCTGCGGCTCGGTCACGCTCGGGCTCTGACACCACACTGTGGTGTCATTCACTCCCCTCGCGCCGCTTCGCTACCCAGACGCTTGCGATAGCAAAAGCGCCCCCCGAAAGGTGCGCGCCGACTGTCTTTTTGCAAACTGTCAACTTTATTTAGTTATTTGTTGTACGAAAGTTCTTGAAAGGGGTGTGGGGGAAACTTCTTTCAAGAAGTTTCCCCCACAATTTTTTACGCTTATTTAATTTCGCCCAAATAATACTTCTTCTTACCGCGGCGGATGACAACGTACTTGCCGCCAAGAGCCACGTCGGCATTGATTTCGAGGTTCATATCGGCAATCGGCTCACCGTTGAGAGTGAGGGACTTGTTGGAAATGAACTCGCGTGCTTCGCGCTTGGAGGAGCAGATGCCCGCGCCTACGAGAACGTCCATAACGGGACCGCCTGCGGTCTCGAAGTGGGGAACGTCCTTCAGCCCGGAAAGAAGGTCTTGCATCGGGATTTCCTTGATATTGCCGGCAAAGAGCTGTTCGCTAATCTTAACAGCGGACTCATAAGCGCCTTCACCGTGCAGGTCGCGCAGAATTTCTTCAGCAAGCTTCTTTTGTGCCAAACGACGCTCGGGAGCGGCATTGTGTTCTGCCTCAATCGCTTCGATTTCTTCACGAGAGAGGAAAGTGAGTCTCTTGAGGTACTCAATTACCATGCTATCCTCGGAGTTGAGCAGGAACTGATAGAGCTGATAAGAGCTGGTCTTGTTCTTGTCAAGCCAAACTGCGTTGCCCTCACTCTTGCCAAACTTGTTGCCGTGAGAGTCGGTAACAAGAGGCATGGTCATAGCGAATACTTCATCACCTGTGGTTTTGCGGATGAGCTCGATGCCCGTGGTGATGTTGCCCCATTGGTCGGAACCTGCAACTTGCAAGTCAACGCCGCGCGTTTCGTGCAGATACTTGAAGTCAAGACCTTGAATGAGCATATAAGAGAACTCCGCATAGGAAATACCGCTCTCCATTTGGCGACGAATGAGGTCCTTGCTCAGCATATAACCAACGTTGATGTACTTACCGTAGTCACGGAAGAAATCAATAATGGTCAAATCCTTAACCCAATCGTAGTTGTTAACAACCTCGTAGGGGAAGATTTTTTGCAATTGTGTTTTGAGGCATTCGTAGTTGTGAATAACCTCGTCACGGTCGGAGAGCTTGCGCTCAACAGTTCCGCGGGGGTCGCCAATGAGGGCGGTCGCCATACCAACCAGCAACAGGGGAGTGTGACCTGCAGCAGCAAGACGGCGCGTGATAAGGAAAGAGGAGTAGTGACCCAGGTGCAAGCTGTCAGCCGTGGGGTCAGTACCAATGTAAAAGGTCATGCCACCCTTGTTGAGCTTTTCAACGAGCTCGGGGCTGGAAATATCCTGAATCAAACCTCTCCATTTAAGGTCTTCATAAAGTGTCATTTGAGTTTCCTCCGTCAAAAAAGCAATTTAACTGATATATTATAACATATATTTTACATTTCGTCAACTGTAAAATCAAAAAATCAGACCTTTCTCCACAAATTTTTATGATAAGGAAGCAAAAAAGGATGCCGCACGCGGCGGCATCCAAAAAATGTTATTGCGTTACGGGTAGGTTATTTTATTTGTCATTTACTGGGAAAAATCATTGCGAACACTCATAATAATCTTTTCACCATCACGTTTATAGTATAATAGTGTGCCGCCTCCTGCACCGCTCTTTCCTTTCTCTGTGCTATCATCTTCCCACTCTATCATAGCAATTGTAATATACCCTGAATCTGCGGAAAACATGAAAAGTGGCAATTCTGCTGCTTCGGTGTGCGTATAAAGAAACCCAATAACCCACCACTCTTCATTGTATATACATTTCACGGTATATTCGGGCTTTTCGATTTCTGCAATGTCCATTCTCTTGAATACATAAAACTGTTTTTCGTTGTTTCCAAACTCAAATATAATGTTTGAAAAAAAATAAGCATTTGAAGAGGAACCCTCATGAAGACCAAAGCTAAGTAAAATTGGAATATTTCCGTGAGCAACGTTCCATTCGACAGGAATTTTTGCAGAAAGTGCATATTGTGACATAGGATCACCGGATGATGCATCACTTCCAACAACTATATAAGCTGCATCATCGTCATTAGGAACATTATTGTTTGGCGAATTATCCGGTAATGTTGTTTCCTCGGGTGTCGTCACTTCCGATGTGGTTTCATCGGGACCGGGGTTATAGTCCGGCTCGGTACTCTCCGGTGTTGTTGAATCCGGCGTCGTATTTTCGGTGGTATTTGCAGGCGTTGTTCCTTCGCTTTGCTGATTATCGGCAAAACAGCCCGAGAGGGGTAAGATGAGAAGCGTAGCGGTTAACAAAAATAAAATCAGTTTTTTCATGTTTTCCTCCTAAGGTTAAAATAAAATGTGAAAAAACAAAAAGAGCGCACAGATAGGCCGCAATCAGCTCTACCTCGCGCTCTTAACTTACGATTTTTCGTTGCCCTCCATGGCATTGTAGGCGGCATCGGGAATCGTTTTGCATCAGGCAGAGCTGCTTTTGTGCAACAAGGTTCATCGTGGTGTCACCTCCGTTAATTATTTGGATGTATCCATATTATAGCACATTTTCATGGATTTGTCAAGCAGAATGGAAAAAACGGAAATATGCACAAACCCGCCATATCCTTTTTATAGAAAAAACTAAAAAAACGAAAAAATCTCGAAAAAAAATTCAAAGGTTCCAATTTTATTTTACCGCTAAAAATTCGCAGGACATACCAAAAAGCCTCCCCTGTGCAAGGGGAGGTGCCGAGCATAGCGAAGGCGGAAGGGTTGGCTACTAAAATCTCTTAAAAACTGAAAAAAAGCAAAAAAATGAAAAAAATCAAAAAGAAATTTTCAAAAAACTCTTGCAAAATGCAAAACCTTGTGGTATAATACTCGTGTTGCGCTGTGGCGCAAGAAATTTAGGATGGTCCGCTGCATGCTCGCATGAACGTCCGGTATATTATAGGAGGGCTCAAAAATGAATTTGGTTGAGGCTTTTACAAACGAGCAATTGAAGAAGGAACTCCCCGTGATCCGCATCGGTGACACCATCCGTGTTCACAACAAGATCAAAGAGGGTAACCGCGAGAGAATCCAGATGTTCGAAGGCACCGTGATCGCAAAGCACGGCGGCGGAATCTCCGAAACCTTTACTGTTAGACGTATGTCCTACGGTGTTGGTGTAGAGAAGACCTTCCCCATCCATTCTCCCAATGTTGAAAAGGTTGACATTATCCGCGTTGGTAAGGTAAGACGTGCAAAACTGTACTACCTCCGTGACCGCGTTGGTAAGGCATCCAAGGTTAAGGAACAGATCTAATCTTTCCCGAACAGATAAAAACCATTCCCAAGCGGGAATGGTTTTTATTTTCTCAAAGCAAATTATAATTTTTCAAGTTGCTCTTTGATCGCGGCATAGCGTGCGGAATCTTTTATGGGCGCATACACGTCAGCGAGTACGCGGTTCAAATGCCGCCAATAGGAGTGCCCGAGCGGTTCGTCTCCACTCTTTGCAATATTGTCTGCACCGTGCTTGATTTTATTAACAAGCAGGGAAGTGTGTTCAATTTTAGAGAAGTTTTTCAACTTTTCAAGGTGAGCAATCAGCATTTCAAGTTCGTCAAGTGCTCGCTCAAACTTTCCGGCTTTTGCGCTTTGCGCCGCCATAAAGAAGCTGATTCTTGCAAGACGATCTTCATAAAATCCAAAATCCCCGTCGGAGAAGATCATACCGACCATGTCATAGAGTTTCTTCCACATTGAGTGTTTTTCTTCGAGGGTATAGCCCGCTTCGGGGCAATCATAGAGATATTGCAGATAAAGATACATCTTGTCGCACACCTTCCAAAAATAGTTTTGGCAGTGCGTAACAAGTTCGTCACCTTCAAGCACGTGCAGGTGTAAATCCGTTCCTTGCGGCATCATGTCGGCGTATTGCAACGCTGTTTTTCTATCCCCCTTGTGCAGATGCATGTAGCACAGGCAACTAATAGCGCCCATTCTGTACTCCGTCTTTTCGGATTGTAAAAGCTGTTCGCCGAGGGAAACGATCTCTTCAAAGTATTTATCGGTATCTTCGTTTTGCAAAGCACGCATTAAATGATGACGAACGGTTTCATCGTTGGGGTATTTCTTTTGCATAGCGCGAGAGAGTAGCACTCTTTCTTCCGTTTTTCCTTGGCTGTGAAGCTTGGCATATTTTGACTTAAATTCTTCAATTTCCGCCTGCTTTTTGCTTTTGGCAATGTCGATTTCGAGAAGAACGTCAGCGCTCACCTCAAAAATGTTTGCCAGTACAGGCAAATGAGAAATATCGGGCGCGGTTTTGTCGCACTCCCATTGAGAGACGGCATTGGTGGAG
>JAZOMJ010000143.1:0-5213 GCA_045653865.1 Eubacteriales bacterium | reverse complement strand
GCATACGCCTGGGAAAAACCTGACAAAGAAGAACAGGTCGGCTGGCTTGAAGTCAACATCAGTTGTCCCAATGTTCACGGTGGCGGCATGAGTTTTGGCACATCCCCCGAGGCAGCGGCAGAGGTTGTGCGCGCTGTTAAGGCGGTTACCACCAAGCCGGTCATTATCAAGCTCTCTCCCAACGTTACCGACATTGTCGCTATTGCAAAGGCATGCGAGGAGGCGGGAGCGGATGGCATCAGTCTCATCAACACGTTGCTCGGTATGCGCATTGACTTGAACAAAAAAGCCCCCGTCATCGCCAACAAAATGGGTGGATTTTCGGGCCCTGCCATTTTCCCCGTAGCGGTGAGAATGGTGTATCAGGTCGCACACGCAGTTAACATTCCCGTTGTGGGCATGGGCGGTGTTGCGACAGCCGAGGACGTAATTGAGATGATGATGGCAGGTGCTACCGCAGTTGAAGTGGGAGCCGCCAACCTTGTCAATCCCTTTGCCTCGCGCGACATCGTGGCAGATCTGCCTCGCGTGATGGGAAAATACAAAATTGAAAAATTGACCGACATCATCGGTATTGCATAACAGAAAGAGAATAGGAGATAGATTATGGGAAAAGACGTTATTATTGCGTGCGATTTTGACAGCGCCGCAAAAACATTTGCATTCCTCGATCAATTCACGGGTCGCAAGCCCTTTGTAAAAATCGGTATGGAGCTTTACTATGCCGAAGGCCCCTCCATCGTGCGCGAAATTAAGGCAAGAGGACATAAGATCTTCCTCGACCTCAAACTGCACGATATTCCCAACACCGTTAAAAAGGCGATGGCAGTGCTTTCTCGCCTTGACGTTGATATGACCAACCTGCACGCCGCAGGAACCGGCCGCATGATGGAAGCTGCCATCGAGGGTCTTACCCGTCCCGACGGCACCCGTCCTATGCTAATCGCGGTTACGCAACTCACTTCCACCGACCAAGAGAGCATGGAGAATGACCTCTTGATCAAAGAACCCATTGCCGACGTTGTTATGCACTATGCAACCGTGGCAAAAAATGCAGGGCTCGACGGCGTTGTTTGCTCTCCTTTGGAGGCAGGCAAGGTACACGAGCGTTGCGGTGACGGCTTTGTAACCGTTACCCCCGGAGTTCGTTTTGCAGATGGTGACGTGGGCGACCAAAAGCGCGTTATGACGCCTGCCGAAGCCAAGAGAATCGGCTCCGACTACATCGTAGTTGGCAGACCCATTACCGCCGCCGCTGATCCCGTTGCGGCATACGAAAGATGTGTTGCTGAATTTGTAGATTGAGAGGGAAGATAGAATGGAAAACTACAAAAGAGAATTTATACAATTTTTAGAGAACGCCGGTGTTCTTAAGTTTGGTGATTTCACAGCAAAAAGCGGTCGCAAAATTCCGTATTTCATCAATGCGGGTATGATTAAGACCGGCAACGATATTGCAACCCTTGGCGAGTTTTATGCAAAGGCATACTTTGAAAAACTCGGCAACAAGCAAGCCGTTCTTTACGGACCCGCGTATAAGGGCATCTCGCTTTCGGTTTCCGCGGCAGTTGCACTTTCCAAAAACGGGCTTAACGTTCCGTTCTTCTTCAACCGCAAGGAAGTCAAGGACCACGGCGAAGGCGGCGTGTTTGTGGGCTATGTGCCCAAGGCAGGCGAAGAAGTGGTCATCGTTGAAGATGTTATCACCGCCGGCACCGCTATCCGCGAGAGCATGGAAATTCTTTCTCACCTTGATGGTACCCGAGTTGCCGCAACCTTTATTATGGTTGACCGCAAGGAAAAGGGTCAGAGCGAAAAGGGTGCTATGCAGGAGATCGAGGAACAATTCGGCTTCCCGGTATATTCCATTGTGGATGTTTACGACATCATCGAATACCTCGAAGAGGACGAAAAGAATGCCGAAAATGTAGCACGTATTAAAAATTACCTAGCAGTAAACGGAGCAAAAGCATGAGAAGTTTGATTGATATTCGTGATTTAACGCCTGCCGAAATCGACGAGCTGATTGCGGTAGCAAACGATATTATTGTAAACCCAAAAAAGTATGCCGACGTTTGCCGCGGCAAAAAGCTGGCAACCCTCTTTTTTGAGCCTTCCACGCGTACACGCTTGAGCTTTGAGGCGGCTATGTATGAGCTTGGCGGCAACGTGCTCTCGGTTGCAGGTGGCAATTCCTCATCTGCGGCAAAGGGAGAAAGTGTTGCAGATACGGCAAAAACCGTATCTTGCTATGCCGACATCATTGCTATGCGTCATCCCAAAGAAGGCGCACCTCTTGTGGCGTCTATGAACGCAAGCATTCCCGTTATCAACGCAGGTGACGGTGGACACAACCACCCCACCCAAACACTTGCCGACCTTTTGACCATTTCTCGCGAAAAGGGCAGACTGAACAACTTGACCGTCGGTTTTTGCGGTGACCTCAAATTCGGTCGCACCGTGCACTCGCTCATCGCGGCACTTTCTCGCTATACGGGTATCAAAATCGTGCTGATTTCTCCCAACGAGTTGCGTGTTCCCGACTACATCAAAACCGATGTTATGGAAAAGAACGGTATGCCTTACCACGAAACGACCGATCTTTTGTCGGCTATGCCCGAGCTCGATATCCTCTATATGACACGTGTTCAGCGTGAGCGCTTTGACAGCGAAGAAGAATATCTCCGCCTCAAAGACAGTTATATTCTCACCCCCGATAAATTGGAGAATGCGAAACAAGACCTTTCTATTCTGCATCCTCTGCCGCGTGTCAACGAAATTGCGGTAGCCATCGACAATGACCCTCGTGCTTGCTATTTCAAGCAGGTATTCAATGGCAAAATTATGCGTATGGCACTCATTTTGAAACTTTTGAATGAGGCAAAGAGCGACAAATCCGCCTTCGATGTAACCGAAGAAAAACTGACCGATGTTATCAAATGCAAAAACCCCCGGTGTATCACTACTACCGAGCAAGAACTCTCCCACGTGTTCCTTTTGACCGATGCCGATGCGCGCATTTACCGTTGCCTTTACTGCGAATCCAAGGCTGACGGAAATGAGTAAATTTTAATGAATATCTGCTCATTTTCGGGGATTCCTCTGCAGAATGTGTGCCCAAAAACGCTAGTTTGAAGGCGCCGCTTGTAAAGTTTTCCAAAGGGGATACTCTGCCATTATGGCGAACATCCCTATGGTTTCTGTCATTATGCAGGCTGTTTCGTACGAACGTTTGGTTGTTGTATTGACGGCCAAGGGAGATTTTCCTTTTATGCACGGTTCGCAATTCATCGAGGATAAGACTACAAAGAAAAACGTATATCGTGCACAAAACGCACATCGGTTGCAAAACCACATTTATCCCACAACAAAAGCCGACGATTGCTCGTCGGCTTTTGTCAGTATTATTTTCCTCTTGTTGCGTAAATCGATTTGATGGCTTCTACAAGTTCGTTGTAGCTATCCTCATTGCCCTCAAACAAAGGTTTGTAGGTCTCCTCAACAAATGCAAGCAACTCTTCTTGGGGAAGTGTGTCAATCATTGCATACGTGCCAATAATGGCTACCAAAAAGAGCAACAAAACCAAAATGGATACAATGCCAAGCACCAAGCCTGCAATAGCAATGGCTTGCATTTTGCCGCCATCCTTTTTAGAAAGGCAGGCAAACACAATGGCAAGAACCGCGCAAATGCCCATCGGGATGAGTCCGAAAACGCTTGCGCAACAACAGCAGCAGAGTAAAAGGGATGCAATGCCAAGCACCAAAGATGCAATGGCGTAGCCGTTCTTCTTTTCGGCAGAGGGGGTATAAGATTGGAAATCGAATTCGTTGTTCATAAGTGCCTCCCGAGGATTTTTATCTATTATACCACGAAAAAAACATTTTTGTCAATCGGTTTTGAAAAAAAGATGAAAAATTTGGTTTTTCTCTTTTCAAAAGCCGCTTTTTATGTTACAATATAAGAAAAGGAAAGGGGGGGATAGAATGAAAACCAAATTGCAACAATTACGGCATCCGCAATTTTTGATGTTGCACGCGGTGGCACTCATTGGCGCCATCATTTTTCCCCTCTATATGAAAGTTACATCATGGATCGGCAACATATTGGGTGGCTGTATCATGCACCGCTTTTTCATCTATTGCCCAATGTGTGGCGGAACGCGTGCCGTGGCGGCACTTGTGCGCTTCGATTTCCTCGCGGCTTGGAACTACAATGCCTTTGTTGTTCTGCTCGCTTTTGTCGTTCTTGCCCTTGACGTATGGGCTTGGGTGCGCTACGCGCAAAAGAAAGAGCCCCTCATCGTTTTGCCAAAGTGGATTTGGATTGCTTTTGTGGTTGCTTTGCTAACCTTTTTTGTTTTGCGCAACGTGCTTATGATATTCTTCGGCATCGATCCCACAGGCGACCTCGTCTACTTTTGGGATGCTATTCGCGCTTTGAAAAACTGACCCTTTGCTAGTGGCAAACGGTCGGTTTTTTCTATTTTTTCCACACAAGCACACAAAAAAGCAAAAAAGAGTGCAAAAATCGCACGACAAACATCGCTCCATCTCGTCAGAGTGCGGGGCGATTTTTCTTTTTTTGAACCCACGGGGGAGCATTTTCTTCTTTTCTTGCGCTTTTGCGCCATTTACCGTCAGCAAAACTCCAAAACCGACCAACCGCTTGTGACATTTTCCACGCGCAAAAAGGAGTAAAATAGTAAAGAATACAAAATCAAGGAAGGTCTATGGTTATGCAGGAAGAAAAAATGAATACATTTGTTATGCGAAAAACAAAAGAGAAAACAACTAAAAACGGTGTGGACACGCGTATATGGATTGCGCGGTTGCATCGGCTTTTAGGGGAGGTTCTTTGGGGATGCGCAGGCTGGGTGTTTGGACAAGCAGGGCTTTTGTTTGATACATATCCCTTAGGGATGGCACTCCTTTGTGCCTCGTCGGGGCACACTCCAGCAGTGCTTGTCGGGTTGCTTGTTACCACCGTTGTCAATATGCAAAATGCCGCTCCGTATGTGTGCGCCTATCTGATTGCCGCCATTCTGCGCGTTGTGGTGGCGGCGGTGTTCGATGCTCCCGACGCAGGGTTTGAAATGCCCAAAACCTTGCAAAAACGCCTGCAAGAGCGCATTGCCCAAGAGGCTCCTTACACCGATGAGGAATGGAAGAAAAAAGAGAAAAAAGCCGCACGCTCTGCGTTTTGGGAGCGT
>JAZOMJ010000142.1:0-12404 GCA_045653865.1 Eubacteriales bacterium | reverse complement strand
CCCACGGAAGAGGGCGAAGAAGAGTACTACGAAGAAGTTGTTGAGGAGTACTACGAGGAAGAACCCACAGAAGAGGGCGAAGAAGAGTACTACGAAGGAGTTGTTGAGGAGTACTACGAGGAAGAACCCACGGAAGAGGGCGAAGAAGAGTACTACGAAGAAGTTGTTGAGGAGTACTACGAGGAAGAACCCACAGAAGAGGAAGAAGAATACTACGAGGAAGAAATCGTAGAGGACGAGGAATATTACGAAGAGGTTGAAGAGGTCGTTGAGGAAGAGGCTGAGGAAGTTGTTGAGGAAGAAGAGGTTGACGAAACCCCTGCTCCCCAACCCATGAGCGACGTTGTTCTTTTGGATGTATGCGTATTTGACGATTACTTTGAAAACGGTGCTATCGTTAACCTCGAAACACTCAAACAAGTTGGCCTTGCTCCCGAGGGTGCAACACGCCTTAAGGTTTATGCAAGCGGCGAGCTCAAGGGTCAATTCACCGTTGAAGCAAACCACTTCACACTGGATGCCATCAAAGCCATCAGCGATGCCGACGGCGATTCCATTATGATTCGATGAGAGGAGGAGTACAAAAAATGAAAAAACAATACAAACAAAATATTTTCAAATCGGTACTGCTTCTGTTGTCGGTTGTTTTGCTGGCTGCAGGGTCTGTAGTTGCTATTTTGGCAAACACCACCATTACAAAAGAGTTGACCATCACATTTGATGCAGACGTTGACAAATGTATCGTCTATGTCAAAAACAGTATCGATTCCGATTGGGAAGTTTTAGGTGAGGTTACCGAAAGCGGAACCGTCGTTTCTGTTCCTTACAATCAAAATGTAAAACTCACCGTTATTCCTGCTATCGGTAAGTGGCCCGTAATAGTTGTAGAAGGTGAAACCATCAGCACCACCCAAGGCAACAGTGTTTCTTGGAACCCCTTTAAGGAGTCTGCATCTGTTTCTATCACCTGCGTCGATAGAACCTATGTTATCCACGCGTTAAACTATGACCAAAAAGAAGATATTGAGTATTCAACCGTTGAAGGTAGCAAATACACCATTGACCAGTTGACACACGGAGAGGTCACTTATCAATATGGTGCTCAACCCTTAACAGAACTTCCTGCGGTTCAAAAAGAAGACTACACATTCCACGGTTGGAAGATTAAAATGGGCGAGGGTCCCAACGACTTCTTGACCATTAAAGCGGATGAGAACGGCAAGTATTGTATCCCCCAAGATCTCACTCGCACCAACTATTTTGATAGCAACGGCACCATTTACGTTTATCCCGATTTGCGCGGTGTAGAATATCCCATTTACCGTGAGGATAGAGTTTACGATAGCAACAGCAGCTCCCACCATGGCGATAAACTGTTTGGCGCAGTAGAGCAATCTGCGGTTGTTAACACAACAATTTTTGCCGATGCAAACCTCTATTGGATAGATGATATCGCACTTGGCGGCTACAAGCAATACACCGGCTATTTGATGATGGAGTCTTCCGAAGTGGCGGGCGGATATAAAGGCTGGATTGTTGGTGATAACGCAACCGCCGGCAATCAATATTACAATACAGTGGTTCGTTTCTACAAACCCATCGAATACAAACTGACGTATGATTTGAATGATAAGGGTGATGTCAATTACACCCAAGTCGAGCAATATATCTACGCAAATCCCACATCCATCGCATCCCCCTCTCGCAGAGGTTACACCTTTTTGGGTTGGCAAATAGCTATTTACAATGCCGAAACGGGCGAATGGATCAATCCTCTTGGTAAGGATGAGTTCGGCAACGAAAAATTGACAGATCCCAACTCTTTTACATTGGGCAACGGCAATGCAAGCTTTAACGCGGAGGGCAGAAATGACCCCAATGCGATTTTTGCATCCGATGCACAAGCAGATGGCACTTACGAAATCAAATTGGTTGCACAATGGAGTGCCAACACCTATGAGATTACCTATCCTTGGGGCGATATCGAGGATTTGATTACAAACAAGGCAGAGCTTCCTACAAGTTTTACCTTTGATGCAACCTGCTTTATCCCCAACCCCTATCGCCCCGGCTACACCTTCAACGGTTGGACGGTATACACCAATGGTGGTTCTCCTGTTGGTACTTCCGGTTTAACAGAGGCTGATGGCGGATATTACTTGAGTTGCACCACGTATGTGGAGAATATCTCACTCACGGCTGATTGGGTGGTTGAAAGCTATAGCGTAGAGTTTGATGATGACATTTCCAATACCACAAACGTCATTGTTCCCAATGTTGAATATGATAAGGCATTGCCGATTGATTCTGTTGAAATTCCCGTTAAATACGGTTACAACTTTATGGGTTACTTTAGCACCCCCGATGGCGATGGTGAAATGTATTTCAATGCAGAGGGTAACTGTGTGGTTACAAAATGGGGCCTTGATGGCGAAAATGGTGGCACCATTACGCTGTATGCTCGTTGGGAACGCAAATCTGTTTCCGTTACAGTAAATCCCCTCGAAAAGGTTCCCGGTGATGTCAAAATTACCATCTATGATTCACAAACCCATGCGCCCTACGAGGGTAATCCCGCCACATTGTTGTTTGGCGCCAAGTTCTATGTAAAAATTGAATTGCCCGAGGGCTTTAAGATTGTTGAATGGAACGGCATTCCCGTCTCTGTTCACGAAGGCAACGTTTTCCGTTCTCAAGACATTACCATCGATACCGAAGATGCAATTGTTTTGGGCGCAATGGCTCGTCCCGATGCTCCTCGCGTGGGTGTTGGCGAAGATGTTGGAACTCTCGAGGTCGAGCCCGATGCCTCTATTAAAGTACCGTTTGCCAACGCAGAGATTGCCGGTCGCTACGAGGTAGCCATTTCTCGCAATGAATACGACACCAATCTTGTTTGGAATCAAATTGCAAGCGGAGAAAGCTCCTATCTCTTTACCGGTTTGAATCCCGGCACTACGTACTATGTGTTTATTCGTTTGGCAGAAACTGCCGACACACACAGCGGTATTCCTGCCCACGAGAAGGTTCTCACCAGATACGATGCGTATGTAAACGAGACCATTGCAAATCTCAACGGTATGTTCCAAGAGGGCGATGGCAAGGTTACCCAAGCGCTTATTCAAAACGCTGTTAACAAAATTGAAGAACTGAGAAACTCCAAAGAATTACCCGGCGATTTCTATGAACAAATCAATGCGTTGATTGCCGGAGTAGAAGCAAAAATTGCCTTTACAAGATTCCAAGATGCAAAAATAGCTTCTCTGGAAGATTTCCTTAACCAATGTTTCCTTTCCGGTTCCTTTAGCGAACAAAACAAATATCTGCTTGAGGCTCTTTGCACGGCGGCTGTTATAGACATTGGCAATGCTGAACGCGAAACGGATATTCAAACCATTCACGATACCGCAATGGCGGCTATGAAGGAGATTTCCGTAACCTACCTTTACACCACCAATGAAGATACTTCTATCACGCTGCAAAGCGCGCACGGCTTGCAACAAGGCGGCGGCATCGTTTTAAAGTCTGTAGAAGATATTCAAGCCCTGCGCCGTGCAATTGCCGATGCCATTGCAAAGGGTAGCGTTGCCGATGGTTTTGTCTCGGCGGAAGATGCCAAAGAGTTGCTTCGCGTTTTGGATACGATCTGCGCATACAACTTCTATCTGGTTAACGTACAACCCACCGAGGGGGATTCTTTCATCATTACACTCACAATCCCCGAGGCTCTTGCGGGACGTACGGGTTTGCAAGTAGCTTACTACAACACCGCTACCGGTAGGGTAGAGTTGTTGAAAACCATTGTTGATGGCAACACCTTGACATTCCACACAAATCAAGTAACTGATTTTGTGATTTTGGCGGATCCTACAGTTGATCTTAGCTACGTCATTATCGCTCTGGGCGCTCTCGTGCTTTGTTTGCTGATTGCCATTCTTTTGGTGCTTGCAACTCGCAACAGTGCAAAGAATTCGGTGCAACACGCAAGCGTAGCATTGCCTATGTTCCTTGCTATTCATTTTGTACCTGTTAATGCCGGTTGGGTTGCGCTTGCTTTGGGCATTGTTGCAATTCTTTTGATGGCTGTTTTGATGTGGCTTTTGCTTTCTTCTTCTATGATTCGCACATTCAAAGCCAAAAAAGCCGCTTTTGCCAAACAAGAGGTTACCGCCGTTGTACGTGAAGAAGATTTGACCGAAGCTTCTGCTCCCGCATTTGACGGTGAGGAAGAGGTTGGCAACGAGGATTTTGCAGACGAGCAAGAACAAATCGATGATGAGCAAAACAACGAGGAATTTGTTGATGATGAAATCAACGATGAGTTCATCGAAAACGGCTATGCTGATGAAATCGGCGAAGACGAATTTGTTGATGAATATGCCAATGAAGAAGAGATAGCAGAAGAAACATTTGCAGAGGAAACTTTTGAGGAAGAAACCGAAGAAGTTTACGACGACGAGGAGTTTGTTGAAGAGACAAACGAGGACTATTCTTCTGCGTATGAAGAGGAGAATGTATATGAATTTGATGAAGAAGAGACCGAGCGCGTATCGGATGCGGAAGAAACAGATTCAGCGACTGAAGACCAAGCAGATGATACAGACCCCTTTGATGGAGTCTTTGGAGAAGGAGACGTACAAGACGGCTACGCCCCAGATGAAGCAGGAGATTCGCGATATGAGGACTCGTACGGCGACTCCTACGAAGTTGGAGATGAAGCGTATGCCGCACAGACCGAGACCGAAGATGCTGACCGAGCAGAGGAAGAAGGTCAGGGAACGGTTGATCCGTATGCATATATCGTAACCGAAGACGGAGAAGTTATCTCCAACGAGGAAGAGATGTATCAATACGATGAATAATTTCTAAAAACAAAATCATCCCCCAACGGAAAACTCCGTTGGGGGATTTTGTTCTATTTTTTCAATCTTTCTTGCTTGTTTTATAATTTCTATTTACAAAATGCAAATTTTGTGGTATACTGAAAGGGCATGTACTGTGCAATCATTCTTTTTTGAGAGGAACTATCTATGAAACTGAACTACAAACGCACAATACTTGTTGGAATGGCGTTCTTTTTGATTTCGGCATTTTGGCAAGCGTATGATGCTATCATTCCGCTGATTTTAACCAACCACTTCGGTCTTCCGCAAACTGCTTCGGGCACGGTTATGTCTATCGATAACGTGCTTGCAGTATTTTTGCTTCCCCTTTTTGGCGCACTCTCCGATAAGGTGAACACCCGCTTTGGCAAACGCACACCTTTTATTTTCATTGGTTCTGTTATTGCCATGGTATCCTTTGTTGCGCTCACCTTTATCGATAATTATCAACTTGCAAAGGTTGTTGCGGCAGGCATTCCCGAGGTGGCGCAAGCCGGTGCCGATGACGAACTCATTCGCAAACTCACCGTAGAGCTCACCATTGCAAATCCCGCCCCCTTTATCGGCTTTATTGCGAGCCTCTTGGTTGTTCTTTTGGCTATGGCTACTTTCCGCTCTCCCGCCGTTGCACTTATGCCCGACGTCACCGTCAAGCCCTTGCGTTCCAAGGCGAATGCCGTTATCAACCTCACGGGCACAGCAGGCGCTATGCTTGTTTTGGCACTCGGCATTGTATTTGCAACCTCCAAAAACCACTACATGCAATATACGGGCTACGTAGTAGCCGTTGTTGGCATTATGCTTATAGGCTTGGTTGTTTTCCTTTTTACGGTTAAGGAAAAGAAGTGGGCAGAGGAAATGGCAGAAAAATCCGTTCGCCTCGGCTTGGAAGAAAGTGCCGATGAGGAAGCCGACAACACCGAAAAGCGCAAGCTTTCCCGTGGCGAAATGACTTCTTTGCTCCTCATTTTGGCATCGGTTGCACTTTGGTATATCGGTTACAACTCTATCACCAGTAAATATTCGGTATATGCCACCAACATTCTTGGCTTCGATTTTAACCTCACACTTATCATCGCGCAAGCGGCGGCTATCGTTTCTTACATTCCCGTTGGTATCATTGCATCCAAAATTGGCAGAAAAAAGACCATTTTGGCAGGTATCATCATTCTCGCATCCGCGTTCTTTATCGGTAATTTCATCACACCCAATACCCCCGAACTTGTGATGTATCCCGTATTTATTCTTGCGGGCATCGGCTGGGCGACCATCAACGTCAACTCCTTCCCAATGGTTGTTGAACTCGCAAAAGGCGGCGACATTGGCAAATATACGGGTTACTATTACACCGCTTCCATGTCTGCGCAAATCGTGGCGCCCATTCTTTCGGGCTATCTGTATGACTTGATTGGCATGCGCCGCGTATTCTTTGCATTCGGTACCATTTTTGTTCTTTTCTCCTTTGCTACCATGTTCTTTGTAAAGCACGGAGACTCCAAAGAGATTGTGAAAAAAGACCTGCTTGAGCAGCTCGATGTTGATTGATTGCCATGGGATTGATGATTGGTATTTTATCGTTTGCGGTACTTTTGGTAGCAATTTATTTGCTCGTACTCGTTCGTCCGCCCAAAAAGACAAAGCCCACCGAGGTTTTACTTTGTGACTATGCGCACAGAGGACTGCATAAAGAGGGGGTTCCCGAAAACTCGCTTGCCGCTTTTGAGGATGCCTGCCGTGCGGGCTTCGGCATCGAGCTTGACGTACAACTCTCGCACGATGGGGAAGTGATGGTCTTTCACGATTACACCCTTGTTCGCATGACGGGTTGCGACAAGAAGCTTTGCGAGCTGGATGCAAAAGAATTGATGACCCTCACGCTTGCAGGAACCTACCAAACCATCCCCACGCTCAAGCAAGTGCTTGCGTTGGTTGATGGCAGAGTTCCGCTTTTGGTGGAACTGAAAGGGGAGAGCTTTGACACCTCGCTTTGTGCCAAGGTTGCGGATCTTCTTCGCGATTACAAAGGCGCGTATTGCTTGGAATCCTTTAACCCCTTGTTGATTGGCAATATGAAAAAAGAGTTCCCCGAGGCATTTTGCGGCTTGCTTTACACCAACGTGTGCAGAGAAAAGAAGAAGAAATCCGCACTCAACCTCGCGCTCACGGCAATGGCGCTCAACGTTGTGGCACGCCCCGACTTTATCGCCTTTGACAAAGCGGATAGAGACACCTTGCCCGTAAAAATTACCACCCAACTGTTTGGCGCACCCAAATTTGTTTGGACGGTCAGAACGCAAGAAGAACTCGACACCGCCCACAAAAATGGCGAGTTGCCGATATTTGAGAATATCTTTTAATAGAATTGAACCCCATAAAAATAACCCGCACCGTCAAAAAATGACGGTGCGGTTTGTTTATGGTATGCGTTGAAACAACATTTATCAAATATTCTTCACCGCAAGCAATTCAATGTAGCCGCGGGTTCCGATGGGTTCCAGTTGAATGCGAGGGTTTTCTTCATCCCACGCATAACCAATTGTTTCGGGGTTGTATTTCTTCATGGCATTCCAAACTTGCTCGATTGCCTCGCCAAAGTTTTCCTCTTCAAAAGGCTCACCTTGAAACATGATATATTTGCATTTGGGCAATTCGATAACGTCGAATCCCTCGGGAATTTCGCCGGAGTAACCCATTGCAACCTCAACACCCTGCACGTATTCGGATGTTCCCTCGGGAATGTATTTTTGGGGGAGCCACAAGCATACGGGTTCACCGCAAATCGATTTCATACTGCACAACAGTCCCCATACGTCACAGCCAACCTCGCTACAATAGTCAAAATAATGCTTTGCGGTTTTACCGCGCTTGATAATCACTTTTCTTTCGGGCTTTTCAATTACTTGCACAAAAATGTTTTTTACTTGGCTCATTTCTTTGTTTTCCTTTCTGCTTGCATACTTAATGCCATAGGGCTTGAACAGATAAATGGGTGTGGGGCGCACCGAATATTCGTAAGGATTGCAACCAAATTCTTTGTAGAATGCTCGCTGATAGCCGTCTACACTCTCAAATCCAAAATCGAATGCAACGTCAATGATTTTCACTTTTTCGTCACGCAATCGGAGCGCGGATTTCGACAGTCTCAAACGTCTGATATATACCGCAGGTGTCATATGAAGCAAATCCACAAAAAGACGGTAGGAATACCACGGAGAATACTTTGATGCATTTGAAAGGTCAGCCATAGTGATGTTTCTATCAAGATTTGTTTCGATATAGTCTTGCATTCTTTGCACGGCTTCGATGTGTTCATTCATTCTGCTCACCCCCTATCAATATTATAGAACAAACCGAAAGGATTTTTCTCGACTTTATTTGCTGAAATGATGACAAAAAGTAAACAAGGGGCTGTCTCACTTAGCGCAGAACAAAAGCCACGCGAATAAGACAACCCAAATTTCAATAAGTTTTTAACAATTGGTTATAAATGTTGAAATCCGCCGAGAAAAATTCGACGGATTTCTTTGTTTTTATGTGGCTTTTTAGTCGCGCTCGACCTCTCTGCCGTACTTTTGTACGGCGACGATAGGCCGATCACGCCTTCTGCATCAAATTGAGACAGCCCCTTTGGGTTATATCAATTAAACTACACCGTAAGCGAGCATTGCATCTGCTACTTTGAGGAAGCCTGCGATGTTGGCACCTGCTACGAGGTTGCCTTCCATGCCGTACTTCTTTGCAGCGGCTACGGAGCTGTCGTAGATGTTCTTCATAATGTCCTTGAGTTTTGCGTCAACCTCTGCTGCAGACCAGCTGTAACGCATGGAGTTTTGGGACATTTCCAAGCCGGATACTGCAACGCCACCGGCGTTAACTGCCTTAGAGGGAGCAACCACTACGCCGTTTGCTTGCAGGTATGCAACTGCCTCGTTGGTGGTGGGCATGTTGGAAACCTCAACATAGTACTTCAGGCCGTTTGCAACCATCTTCTTAGCGTCGACAAGGTTAACCTCGTTTTGGGTAGCGCAAGGCATAATAACGTCAACCTTCTCGCCCCAAGGCTTTTGGCCTGCGAAGAAGGGAACACCAAACTTATCTGCATAATCCTCTACGCGGTTGCGGCAGGAAGCACGCATTTCCAGCATAAAGTCAATCTTTTCTTGGGTGTTAACGCCATCCTTATCATAAACGTAACCGTCGGGACCGGAAATGGTAACAACCTTACCGCCAAGTTCGTTTACCTTAATAACGGTACCCCAAGCAACGTTACCGAAGCCGGAGATTGCAAAGGTCTTGCCCTTGATTTCTTCGCCATAGGTCTTCAGCATTCCAGCGGTGTAGTAAACTGCACCAAAGCCGGTAGCTTCGGGACGAATGAGAGAACCGCCGTAGGAGCGACCCTTACCGGTCAGAACGCCGGTGAACTCGTCACGCAGTCTCTTGTATTGACCAAACAGGTAGCCAATCTCTCTTGCGCCTACGCCGATGTCACCTGCAGGAACGTCAGTGTCGGGGCCGATGTATTTTTGCAACTCGGTCATAAAGCTTTGGCAGAAGTGCATAACCTCTCCGTCAGACTTGCCCTTGGGATCAAAGTCGGAGCCACCCTTACCGCCGCCCATAGGCAGACCGGTCAGGGAGTTCTTAAAGGTTTGCTCAAAGCCGAGGAACTTAATAATGCTCTCATTTACAGAGGGATGGAAACGCAGACCGCCCTTGTAGGGACCGATTGCGCTGTTGAATTGAACGCGGAAGCCGCGGTTAACTTGAACCTTACCTTGGTCGTCAACCCACGGAACGCGGAACTTGATAATTCTTTCGGGCTCAACCATCATATCGATGATGCCACGCTCAATATAAATGGGGCTTTGCTCCACAACGGGCTCGAGGGATTCAAGCACCTCGCTAACGGTTTGGTGGAACTCGCTTTCGCCGGGGTTACGTGCGATAACGTCAGCCAATACTTTCTTTAAATATTCATTTTGAATGCTCATAATAGGTTTTCCTCCTTTTGGCGCTTTTGCAAGAAGAAAGGCAAAATACTGCAACTTTCAAATTCGAAATAAACGAGAATTGCAAAAAACGCGTGACTATGCAATTATTATAATACAGATGATGCAATTTGTCAACGGATTTTTTGCAAAAAAATCATGCGCCAAAAAACTTTTTTATGAGTTAAGGTGACCAAAAATCAAATCTCAAATACCTCGCACAAGCGTCGAGCGGTCTCACTCGAGGGGGAGCAGAGGGGCAGGCGGTATTCTGCGCGGCAGAGTCCCATATGTGCCGCTACAAATTTGAGGGGGATGGGATTGGTCTCCCAAAACAGCGCTTGCATCCCGGTGAGTGCTTGTTTTTGACGCTGATAGGCAAGCTTCCACTCTCCTGCGGCACAAAGGCGGCAAATTTCGGTCATCTTGCGCGGGAAGAGATTGGAGTAGACCGATATCACGCCCGAAGCGCCCAAGCGCATAGCCGATGCGGTGTGGTGGTCGTTGCCGGTGTAAACGTCCAAAAGAGAACCGCACTCCCCACACACCGAAGCCAAAAGCGAGAGGTCAGGGGAGGCCTCTTTCACCGCCACAATCCGGGGGTGCTCGGCAAGCTCGCGGTAGTGGGCAAGGGTCATCGAAAATCCCGTTCGTGCAGGCACGTTGTAAAGAATAAGCGGTTTTTGTGTGCTTTCGGCTATGGCGTGATAGTGCGCCACAATGCCGCGGTCGTTGGTGCGATTGTAATAGGGGGTGACAGCCAAAAGCGCATCCGCTCCGCTCTCTGAGGCCGCCGATGCCAATTCGCACGCATGGGACGTCGAATTGGAACCGCATCCCGCAATCAGCGGCAAGCGCCCGTCAATTTGCCGTGCGGCAAAAGAGACAAGCGCGGCATGCTCTTGGGTAGATAGCGTCGGGCTCTCCCCCGTGGTGCCCGCCACAAGAAGCGCTCCCACCCCTGCCTCAATTTGCATCTCGATGAGGTCATGCAAGGCTTCGTAATCGATTTCTCCCTTGTAAAAAGGAGTGATTAAAGCAGTGCACACGCCCTTAAAAACAGTTTGTTTTTCTATGCTCATAGAAAGAGTCCTCCTGTTCATATCAGCATATTGGTGTTATAACAAAAAACGCAATATTTGCAAAAAAGGTTGCAATTTACCTTGTTTTGATGTATAATGATAGTGAAAAAAAGGTCGCGGACATTTACAGTATATGAGCCGTGCGAAAAAATGCGAATTTACAAAAAGGATTTTTGAAACATTTATGAAAGACGCTATTAAAAACACGTTGCCCGAAACCAATCTGCGTACAGCGGATTTTTATTATGATCTGCCCGAGGAGCTCATTGCCCAGCACCCCATGGAACAGCGCGACACCTCGCGCCTGATGGTGCTTGACAGAGCAAACGAGAGCATCACGCACCGCCATTTTTATGATATCATCGATTATCTCAACGAGGGTGACGTGTTGGTTATCAACGATTCCAAGGTCATTCCTGCGCGTGTTTACGGACACGTAGAGGGCAGAGAAGAAGCACTCATCGAGCTGCTCCTGCTCCGTCAGCACGAACTCGATACTTGGGAGTGCTTGGTCAAGCCCGGCAAGCGTGCACGCATCGGTATGAAGCTTGTGTTTGGCGAAGGACTGCTCCACGGTGAGGTCACCGACATTGTGGAAGAGGGCAACCGTCTCATTCATTTTACCTATGATACCGAAAAATATGCAAATATCTATGACGTTTTGAGCGTTGTGGGACTGATGCCCCTGCCCCCCTACATCACCGAGCGCCTTGCGGATAACAGCCGCTACCAAACGGTTTACGCACGCGAAGAGGGCTCTGCGGCAGCCCCCACGGCAGGTCTGCATTTCACTCCCGAGCTTTTGGCGCGCATTCGCGAAAAGGGAATTGCCATCGCTCCCGTAATGCTTCACGTAGGCTTGGGAACCTTCCGCCCCGTTAAGGAAGAAAACATCACCGACCACGTGATGCACACCGAGTTTTTCTCGGTTCCCGAAGAGAGCGCACGCATCATCAATGAACGCAAAGCCGCAGGCGGACGCCTCATCTGTGTAGGCACAACATCTTGCCGCACCATTGAGAGCGTTGCCCGTGAGGATGGAACCATCCCCGCAATGAGCGGTGACACCGGCATTTTCATCTACCCGGGCTACAAATTCAAGGCAGTTGACGCACTCATTACCAACTTTCACCTGCCCGAAAGCACACTCGTGATGCTCGTTTCCGCGTTTTACAACAAGGAAAGAGTGATGGAGGCGTATCACACCGCAGTAAACGAAAAATACAGATTTTTCAGCTTTGGAGACGCGATGTTTATTCAATAATCAGTCTACACCCCCGCCCGAGGACAAAATCCTCGGGCTTTTTTATTCTCCGTATGGATTTAGCAAACGGGAGGCGAAACGCCTCCCCTACAAGGAAATCCCATAAACCCTGTAGGGGAGGGGTCTCCCCTCCCGAAAACGAGCGCATTATCGGTCACTCTAAATCAACCGGTAGGGGAGGGGC
>JAZOMJ010000141.1:0-16227 GCA_045653865.1 Eubacteriales bacterium | reverse complement strand
TTGGCAAACGCAATGGTTTCATCACCAACAGTCATGTTGGTTTTTCCGTTTACAAAATCTTTGAGATCTTGAATTTCGGTGTAGGGAATGGTTTGGTTTTGTTCGATCAAGTGTGTGTAAGCGGGATCGCCCGGCTTCATTACGTCATATTCCAAGCCTGCAATTTGATAAGCGTTTACAACCTCGGCATATTGGAAGGTTCCTACGATATAAACCAGGTTACCTGCCTTGAGGAATTTCTTAGCGCTGGTAGCCAAATTGTAGCCGTAATAAACTTGCATACCGTAGTATCTGCCGTCTTCCTCGTCGTATTGCTCGATGTAGAGGGTACCGTTGATATCTTGAGAAACAATACCTTCTACAGCAACCTTAACGCCTACATACGCTTCGCGGTTGGTGCGAAGTTCCTTAAGGGTAACATAAGTTACCGCATCATAGGGGTTGGAGGGATCGTTTTCTAAATCCGGCTCGGTAACGGCAGGGGTGGTTTCCGCAGGAGTGGTTTCTGCAGGAGTGGTTTCTGCAGGAGTTGTTTCCTCGGGAGTGGTTGCCACGGGTGTAGTTTCCTCAGGGATGGTGACATCCGGAGTGGATTCTGTTGGTGTGGTTTGCTCCGTGGTGTCGGGAAGGGTTTCATAAAAATCGTCCAATGCTTCGCAAGCAAGCAGTGATAATGATAGGCCTATCAAAAGCAAGATGGAAATAATTTTTTTCATAACATTCTCCTTTTGCATTGTTCATAATCTAATTGTAACACAGATTGCCGAATTTGTAAATACTTTTACAAAAATCTCCGCACCTGAAAGTGCGGAGATGGTTGCATTTTTGTTAAATTAACGTTTTTTGCGCTTGTAAATAGATACAGAGGCGGGAATAATGACCGCTAACGGTATCGCCAAAGCAAGAATCACTGCCAAAACAGTAACACCGTTT
This sequence comes from Eubacteriales bacterium, assembly GCA_045653865.1. Lineage (GTDB taxonomy): Bacteria > Bacillota > Clostridia > Oscillospirales > CAG-272 > UMGS1865. Next base: position 15,294 of record JAZOMJ010000141.1, on the reverse strand, counting down.
TGTGTGATAGTCAAGTTACCGGTAGTTATTTGGGTGGAAGCTATATTTATGTTTGCATAGGCATTTTGGGTCATCCGGTTTATAGCGGAGTGGATGACGGTGAAGTTTCCACCGTTTGAAAGGAGGTAACCATTCTTTCCTGCCGATTCGGGTGAACTCAGCCAAAACAGTGTTGCATTATCCTTTTGCGCAACGGCACCGCAAACTATTTGGCCTTTGTTATCCATATCTGTTTCGCTATTCGAGTACATTAAATAGCCACTTTCCGCACCGGTGTAAAGCAGGGGAAATGCGGTTACACCATCGGGGAGAGAATCGCTGATTTGAATAGCGTGTGCGTTAATGACGGTAAAAAATCCGTTAAAATCCTTTGTGATTTCGCAATCTGCAATATGTGCCGCAAAGTAGTAGGGGCGGTCAGCCGAAAATTGATATTGCGCATCTTGTTCGCACACAACGTTCTTGGTTTCCATTGCGCTAAGACCAAATTTTTGCGTTACGCTATACAAATTTGGCAAATCGGAATACAAGCAAGAGGTAATCAAAAAGACCTTGCCGCCATTTGTCAAGTAATTGGAAAGCGCATTTGCCTCTTTTGCCGTGAGGTCATTTTTTTGGGGGTGGAGGATCAAGAGATCGCAATCACTTCCAACTTGCAAGGGAGATGTAATGGTTTCAAAATAGTAGCCTGCCGAAATCAAATAAGTGTGCAGGGTAGCATCCATTGCATTGAGTGGATCATAAACCTTTGCAACAGAAACGGTATCGGATGTTACATAGTGAATGGCATTGATCAGTCTTACACAGCCGTCAAAATAAGCGGTGGTATATTGTGCGTAAGTATAGAGTTGTTGACCGTATGCGGCGGATGCTTCGTCATACTGACCCGTGCTGTAGTTGCTGTATGCCTCCAAATAATAGGCGTATTGCTGCAGGGAAAGGTTAAGTTGCAATTGAGAGTTATAATAGTGATAAAAATCTGCCTCATTGAGCAATAAATATCGATCCCGAGAGACAACAACAAAGCTTGCGGTGGTTGTTTGTGTAATACCGTAACGCGTTTTCAACTCGGTTGCGTTTAAACTGTCTACAATTTCCACTTGCACGTGTGGCGAACATGCGGCAAAGTCATAAAGAAAATACAGCATATCCGTGTCAGCTGCTTTTTTGCCACCAGGTACAAGGTAGTATACGGTAATATCCTCGCGCAAGGTCTTTAGGTAGTCCTTGGCACCCGCAACAATTTCAAAGGTTTGCGAATCGTCTGTTTTGGGGTTCATGATGCGTTCGGGGACGAGAAATGCACCTATACCCAAAGCAATGGTCAAAACAAGTGCAATGGCAATGATTGAAGTAGCCGAGCGACGGCGATTGTTGGAAGAAAAGTCACCGCGTCTGCCATACCCTAAGAGTGCGCCGAGGGCCAAACAAAAAGCAGTTCCTGCTATCAAAGAAATGCAAGCAGCAATAGGAAAACGACCGTGTGTAAATGCATAAAAGAGACCAATAGGATTGATTGCCGTTAAAATGGAAAGAACGGTTTCTTCCAAAGGCAAAAGAGTGATTAAAAATTGGAATACATAAAAAGCAACGGGCGGAACAAATGCACATATTGCGGAGGTGCGTTTGTTTGGAATGACGTCGAAAAGGACTTGCGTTGCAGAGAGCGTGAGTGCTACGAGCAAAGCGTAGCCCAGCACAGAAACATAGGCTTTACCATAAGAAACGCTTCCCATCGTAGAAAGCAGAGCAGGCATAAGAGCCAACTCCAACGCAGGGATCAGAAAAACAGTGAGTGTTGCCAAAAAACGCCCCACGGTAAGCGAAATGGGGGAAATCCCCATAGCAAAGTAACAAGCCTCAAAATTGGTTTTTCTTTGTCTGCGGTTGGCAAAAACTTGCATCATGGGAGCCAAAAGCAAGGTGAGGGGGGCGAGGTAAACGGGAACAAATTGCAACCCGTCAACTGTAGCAAAGAGGGCAGTGCAAATACCCACAGCTGACAAAAGAATCGCCAAAATGATGTAGGTTGAAAGCGTTTTAAAATATAGTTTTAATTCTTTGCGATAAACGGAGAACATCAGTTTTTATCCTCCTTTTCGTTTGTGTCGAGCATTTCAAAATCATTGCTTTTTTGTGTTAATATGCTCCACGGTGTGACTTTTTGTTTTTTGGCAGACTCTGTGGTAATGGTAGAGGGGGCGGTTTCAAAAGAGAACTGCTCCAGCCAAGCAGAATCATCGGGGGAAGAAATGGTTGCAAGAGTACTATCCTGCAAAACGATGATTTCATCACTCATTTCACGCAAATCGGCAAGAGATGGCGCACAAAGAAAAACGGTACACGTCTCGCCAAAATAGGCAATCAATTCGCGCATTTTTGTTGCATCGCTTGAGGGAAGGTTTGAGAGCGGTGAGGTCAAAATTAAAAATTCGGGCTTGCCCAACAAAATTTGCAGCAAGCAGAGAATGCGCTTTTCTCCGTACGTCAAATTGGCAATCAAACGGTCTTTTTTGTCTGCTAAATCGGCAAGTTCTAACAATTCGTGAGCATAGCGCAGGGTTTTGTCGAACGGAAGCTCAAGTATTTCGGCAACCGCCATTAAATACTCAATGGGGGTCAGTTCATTGTCAGGGAGCAAATCGGCAGAAAGATACCCTATATTTTTGCGCACTTTCTTTGCTTCTTTGTGTAAATCAAATCCGCCAACCAAAACCGATCCTTCTGTATTTTTGCGTGCACCTGCCATCAAAGCGCAAAGGCAAACGGCATCTTCATAACGAGACGAAAGAATGCCATACGTTTTGCCGTTGGGCAAACGAAAGCTAATGTTTTGGATTTTACCGGAGCCACAAGATCCGCAAACAGATTTTAATTCTATCAATGTTGCTTCCTCCAATCAAGAAAGATGTTCTGCCCTATATCTTACACCTTTTTTGTGTCATACATTTGACTACTTTATGACTTTTTTATGACAGATCCCAACAAAACGTCGAGGAACGGCGAATATATGTAAATAAAAATATTTTTTTATGCCGAAAGTCTTTACAAATGGCAATTTTTGTGGTAAACTAAAGGGGATTTGAAACTTTTGTCCATTTTAGGAGGAAGAGAAATGAAGAATTTTTTGAAGATCGCGGTTGTGATTTGTCTGTCGCTCTTGGTCGTTTTGACGATTGCGTCTTGCGACAAAGAGGGTGCCGGACTTGATTTTGAAGTCAACCAACAACCCTCGTTGGAGTTTCGTTTGAGCACCGACGGTACCTACTATGCTGTAGCAGGCATTGGTAACGTGAAGGCATCCGAAATCACCATTCCTGCCGAGTATGCAGGCAAACCCGTTAAGGTAATTGCAAGAGAGGCTTTTGCAAACTGCACGAACCTTACATCCGTAAACATTCCCGAGTCTGTTTCTCGTGTTGAGGTTGATGCGTTTAAGGGTTGCACAGGTTTGTTGCAACAAGAAGGCGGCATCACTTATGCAGGCAAATGGGCAGTTGCTTGTGATTCTGCAGCAACCACCGTTGCATTGCGCAACGATACCGTTGGTATTGCACAAGGCGCATTCTTCCAATGTGCAGAGCTTACCGATGTTTCTATTCCCGAAAGCGTTAAGAACATTTGTGCAGGTGCTTTCACCGAGTGTGAAAAGCTTCTCCAAAAGGACGAAGGCGGTTTTTATGTAGATAAGTGGTTGGTTGGCGCTTATGCAACCAAGGATCTCGTAATTCGTCAAGATACCGTTGGTTTTGCGGCTATGGCTTTCAAAGAAGCTACTGTTCCCGAAACCTTGACCATTCCCACAAGCGTAAAACACATCAACGATTGGGCATTCTCCAACATTGTTAATATTCCTTACATCATTTTGCACGATGAAGTTACAGGCATTGGCTTTGCGGCTTTCTATAATGCTACCGGTCTTCGTGGCATTGCTTTGGGCAAGGGCTTGAAAACGATCGATGCCGAAGCATTCTACACCTGCAAAAACCTCGAAGAGGTTGTTGTTTGGGATGTAAAGGCGTGGATGAATATTTCCTTCAATGGTGTTTCTTCTTACCCCAACCACTTCGGCTCTTTGCTGTTCTTGGGCACCAATGGCGATTTGGTAACCGAACTCACCATTCCCCAAGGTACCACAACCATTGGCTGGCGCGCATTTGAAAATGCAACAGCTCTCACCAAAGTAACCATTCCCGAAAGTGTAACAAGCATTGCATCCGCCGCATTCAAGGGTTGTACCGCTCTTTCCGAGATTAACATTCCTGCAAAGGTTACCACCATTGCAGAGCAAACCTTCTACGGTTGCACTTCTCTTACCAAAATCACCATTCCCGCAAATGTTACCCGTGTTTATGATAAGGCATTTGATGGTTGCACCAAGCTCTTTGAGGTTACCAACCTCTCCGCTCTTACCGTAACCGCAGGCGATGCCGCAAACGGCAAGCTCGCATTCTGGGCAAAGGATGTATTCACCTCTGCAAATGCGGCAAGCAAATTGAGCGTTGATGAAAACGGCTTTGTATTCTACAACGATGGCGAAACCGTTACTCTCGTGGCTTATGCAGGCGGCAAGAGCAATATTTCTCTTCCCACAACATCTTACAACGGTGGCGAATATAGCCTTTTGGCAAACGCATTCGCAGGACTTGACATTGAAAGCGTTGTTATTCCCGCAACTGTAAAGGTTGTTAGCGATAGTCTGTTTGGTAATGGCGCAACTCTTACCGCTGTTTATTTTGCAGGAAGTGAAAACGATTGGGGCAAGGTAACCATTGGCAACGGCAACGATGCTTGGACGGCTTTGACTGTTTTCTATAGCGAAACTCAACCCGAAGAAAAGGAAGCGAACTATTGGCACTATGTTGACGGTGTTCCCACTTCTTGGAAAAAATAAGTTTGCCGCCAATGAAGCAATCCAATAAAAACAAGCAGAGCGTCATCCGCGTGATGACGCTCTTTTTGTGCACATTGCCCTTAAAAATCAAAAAAATAAAAGTGTTGACATTTACCAAAAAACGTGCTATACTGAAAATGAAAAAGTGCCTTCCACTTTATATTATTACAAAGGAGAATGAAAAAATGAAGCAAACAATCAAACTTTTTGCGCTATTGTGTCTTGCCCTTGTTGTGTTGCTTATGATGGCATCTTGTGGAGACCTATCTCAAAAACTCCCCTTTGGTAACGAGACAACACCCGAGGCAACCACGCCTACGGAAACACTTTCCACCGAGCCCACCACTCCTATGGAAACAACAACCGAAGCTCCCGTAGAAACGACAGAAGCACCTGCAACAGAAATTGCAGAACCTGTTTCTGTAAGCGGTTACCTCTTCTCCCCTGCACTCCCCGAGGGATTTTATAACGAGAGGCTTGTTCAGGTTGGGGCAATCGATTACGTTCCCGAGCTTAGCAACGTCCTGTCCTCCGACAAAAGCATGTTTAGCGAAATCTACACCCAATATTTTGTAGAGAGAACGGATGAACATTTTGTTTACAAGGTAACGGTAGCCGAGGCAGGTGTTTATGAAATGGCTATCCATACGCAAGTGAAGGATACCAAGCAGCGTGGCGTTACGGTTACCGTTAACGAGGGTACCGAAAATTCGTACACGTTTGATATTATCTATCAATTCACAACCGAAGAAGAAATGCTTGCCGCGCGCGAAAACGACACCACAAAAACATCCTATTTGTACGGCATTCAAATCACCCTGCAGGCAGGGGACAACTACATTCGCCTTGACGAATGCGACAAAGCCTCCTTCTCCGCGCATTGGAGAGATTTCTATTTTGTAAAAGTCGAAGAATGATTTTTCAAAGCATCCAAATCAAATAACAAACAAGGGCAGGGAACCGCGGTTCTCTGTCCTTTGCTTTTTCAAATTCTCTCTAAAAAACGTCGTTCCTTGTTGACAATCTCTGCCAAATGCGGTATAATAATCTTGTAAACAAGATTAAATGGCAAAAATATGCCAAAAGGAGAAAAAATTATGGAATACGGTTTGCAATTATATAGCGTAAGAGACATTACCCAAAAGGGACTGCAAGATGCTATGCAAAAGGTAGCCGATCTTGGCTACAGCTTTGTAGAGTTTGCAGGATTTTTCGGCAATTCCGCACCCGAGGTGCGCCGTATGCTAAGAGAGACGGGCTTGCGCATCAGCGGTACGCACACGGGCTGGGAAGAACTTACTTCCAATCGCATCAACGATACCATTCTCTATCACAAGATCATCGGCAACAAGAATATCATCATTCCGTGGGCAGATCTTTCCGATCGCCTCAAGCTTGGTCAGTTTGTCGCTCTTGTTAACGAGGCACAACCCATCTTGGCGCAACACGGCATCACGCTCTCCTACCACAACCACAAGGACGAGTTTTTGCCCAATAAGGCAGGTCAAATTCCGCACGAGGTTCTGCAAAGATGCACCAACATCAAGTTTGAAATCGATACCTTCTGGGCGTATGCCGCAGGCGAGGATCCCATCGCACTCCTTGAGCGTCTTGGCGATCGTGTCAGCGTCATTCACCTCAAAGACGGACTTGCCGGCGGTCAAGGTAAAGCCTTGGGCGAGGGAACCGCACCCGTTGCCGCAGTTCGCGAGTATGCAATCGCGCACGGCCTTGAAATGGTAGTCGAGAGCGAAACTCTGAACCCCACCGGCATCAAAGAGGTTGAGCGTTGCATCAAATATCTGCGCTCCTTAGAGAACTAATGCGCCGTTTTTGCATTTTGCTCGCTCTGGTGTGTCTCTGCGTTATGTTGGCATCCTGTATCAATCTGCAACCGCAAGGAGATGATGTCACGCTACCTGCGTTGGTTGTCACCACGCCTGTCGACACTACCTATGTGACTACCGAGGAGAGCACTTCTCAAGAAACCACCCCCGAGGAGAGCTCCATCGAGGAGACGACTCCTGCCGTAACCGAGCCGGATTTTGAAAACAATCCCGACCCCGACGGCACCAAGCGGTATTGAGCCGCAATTTACAAACAAAGGAAAACGATATGACTCCTATTGAGTTGCGACTGTGCCCAACGCTTTCGTTGCGGCTATGTCAAACGGAAAAATTCAAAACCGAAATGCTCTCTCTTTCGGCGGTGTTGCCAATCGAGGGGCAAAAACCCTATATGACCTCGCTTTTGTTGTCTGTTCTTTTGCGCGGCACCAAGAGCTATCCCGATATTTCCGCCATCAACCGTCGCCTCGATTATTTGTTTGGCACCGAGCTTTCGGTGCGCAACTTCTATCGCGGAGACTCGCAGGTGTTCGGTCTTTGCGCCAACGTGCTCGGCAAAGAATATCTGCCCGACGGCACTGCCGAACGCGAACAACTGCTCTCGCAGGTGGTGGACGTTATGCGCGAAATCTTTTTCTCTCCCGTGTTGGATGAGGACGGTCTTCTCTGTTCCACCTACGTAGAGAGCGAAAAGCAGTTGCAATGCGATGCCATTCGCGCCAAAAAGAACCATCCGCAAAGCTACGCGATGGATGCTTGCCGCAAGCTGATGTTCGATAAAGAGCCCTGCGGCACCCCTCTTTACGGCACCGAAGAAGAGGTTATGGCAGTTACCCCCGCGGAGCTGACCGCGCATTGGAAAACGATTTGCCAAAATCTTTCCCTGCACGCCTTTTATGTAGGGGCGAGTGACACTGATAGTGTCATTGCCGCACTGGAAGCCGGCTTGCAAATAGAGGGGCTCAAAGCCGAACCCATTCCAAAGGGATCACCCGCCACCATTCCGCTCACCGACGTTTCCAAAATCGCTCACCGCGAGAGCGAGCAAAGAGTATGCGAGGATTTGCCGGTGCATCAAAGCGCATTGGTTATTGGTATGCGCACCCCTGCCGCCGTACAGGATAAGGGCTTTTTTGCGGTTGCGCTCTATAACGAACTGTTGGGTTCGTCCTCGCCTGTTTCCAAATTGTTTATTAACGTGCGCGAAAAACGCGGTCTTTGCTACTCGTGTTTTTCCACCTACAATGCCTACAAGGGCGCGCTCACCATTTGTTGCAGTTTAGAGAGCGACCGCTTGGCAGAAGCCGAACAAGAGATTCGCGCGCAATTAGCCGCTCTTGCCGCAGGCGACATCAGCGACGAAGAGTGGCAAGCCGCTCAAAAATCAATGGTGAACGCTTACCGACAATTGTCGGATAGCCCCTCTGCCACAGAGGTCTATTACCTTGGCAGAGCCTTGGCAGGCGTTCCGATTTCCCCCGAGGAGGGCAATGCTCACATTGCCGCACTTACCAAAGAGGATGTCGTTCGCGTAGCCAAGCAAATGACAATCGATACCGTTTTCATCCTGCACCCCACAGGAGGAGAGGAGGCAATCGATGAAGAAGATTGAATACACGTCCGCGCTTTTGCGCGAAAAATACACCTATATTGAGCACGCAAGCGGATTGCCCATCTATGTTTTTCCCAAGGAAATGACGGGCACCTACGCGCTCTTTGCCACCAAGTACGGCTCTATGGATACCACCTTTGCCATTGGCAACGGTAAGCCCATCACCGTGCCCGACGGAATTGCGCACTTCCTTGAGCACAAGCTTTTTGAAGCGCCCGACGGAAGTGATGCGTTTTCGCGTTTTTCGGCAATCGGAGCCGACTCCAACGCCTACACCGATTACAACAAAACGGCATATCTGTGCAGTGGCACCGAGAATATAGAAAAAGCCTTGGAGGAGCTCTTAACCTTTGTTACAGAGCCGCACTTCACCAAGGAATCGGTGGCACGTGAGAGGGGCATCATCGGTGAGGAAATTCACGAGGATGAGGATAGCCCGTGGGAGAGAGCTTACAGCAATTTGCTCACATCCCTCTATCACAAAAATCCCGTGCGTGTCAGCGTTTTGGGCACTACCAAAACCATTCAAAAAATCACCCCCGAGCTTCTTTATACTTGCTACGATGCGTTTTATCGCTTGGATAATATGGCGCTTGTGGTGTGCGGAAACATCACCCCCGAGGCGGTGGTGGCGGTTGCCGACCGCGTTTTGCCTGCCACAAAAGTTCAAAAAGAAGAGGTGCGCCGCATCTATCCCACCGAGCCCGCATCGGTTCGTCGCATACGTGTAGAAAAGAAGATGCAGGTGGCAAAGCCGATTTTCAACATCGGTGTTAAGGATAACGTCCTGCCAAAAGAGCCTGCAGAGCGGTTGCGTCGCGACCTTTGTGTCACCCTGCTCAACGAAATCTTGTTCTCTCAATCAGGACCCTTTTATGCCACTTTGTTTGAGCAAGGGCTCATCACGCACTCGTTTTCGCACGGCTATTCTTCCTCCGAAAGATTTGCATTCAACTGCATTTCGGGAGAATCGGATAACCCCGAAGCAGTGTATGACTTTTTAATCGATTATTTGGACGGTGTGAAGAAAAACGGACTTTCGACCGAGGACTTTGAGCGTTGCCGTCGCGTGATGTATGCCGATGAAATTCGCGCATACGACTCCACCGACGAAATCGCAAACCGCTTGCTTTCATTCGTGTTCGACGGTTCCGAGTTGTTCGATGTTCCCACAGTTTTGGCATCTATTACCAAAGAGGAGCTCGAGGAACTCTTGCATACCCTCTACCAACCCCAATATTTCGCAATGTCTGTTGTTCGCCCATTGTAACGGCGGATGTAAATAGAAAGGAGAACAGTATGTTCAATCAAACAATCGTTTCTTTCCCCGGCCTTGGTATTGAGCCGATAGAACTCAACAAAGTTGCATTCACGCTGTTTGGAAAGCTTGAAGTGCGTTGGTACGGTCTCATTATCACCCTGGGCATCATTTTTGCGGTTGCGTACGTTATTTTTCGTGGCTGGCGCAATGAGCACGTTATTTCCGACGATATCATCGATATTGCATTGCTTACGGTCATCCTCGGTGTTATCGGCGCGCGTGCCTATTATGTTTTGACAACACTCGACCAATACGAAACCTTTGGCGAGGCAATCGCCATTTGGAACGGCGGCCTTGGCATTTACGGCGGTATTATTGGCGGATGTATAGGCATTGTAATTATGTGCCTTGTCAAAAAAATCTCTTGGCGCAAGCTCTTTGATATGGCGGCGCCCGGTGTTATGATTGCGCAAGCGATGGGACGTTGGGGCAACTTCTTCAACGGAGAGGCATATGGCTATGCAATCACCGATACCACACGCTTTTTCTTCTTCAATAAGGAGCTCGTTTTGACCTCGGGAGAGGGAACCATTTTCAATGTTTTCCGCATGGGGCTCCAACAGTTTGGATATACCATCTACTATCACCCCACCTTCCTTTACGAAAGTGTTTGGAATATTCTTGGTTTCATCCTTGTAAATATTCTCTACAAACACAAGAGATTCCACGGTCAATGGGCGCTTTTCTACTTTACTTGGTATGGCTTTGGACGTATGTTCATCGAGGGCTTCAGAACCGACAGCCTCTACGTTCCCGGAACTAATGTGCGTATTTCGCAGTTGCTTGGCTTGGTGTTCTTTGTTGGCGCAGGAATCGCACTGCTTGTGCTCACCATCCTAACACGCAAGCGTGAACGCCTGCTCGTTTTGGAGAATGCCGCATACGAGGCAGCCAAAAAGGTTGAGGCAGAGCTTGCAGAAAATACCGAGAAAACAGAAGAAGCGAAAAAGACCGATTGGCAAAAGCTGACCGAATTCTTTCAAAATGCTTGGCAAAAAGGAAGAGCTCTTTTCAAAAAACAAGAAAACCAACCCCAAAACGACGAGGAAAATCAAGATGGCAACGAGAATTGACGGCAAACTGATCTCGGCGCAAATCCGCGAGGAGATCAAAGCAGAAACAGAACAATTCCACAAAGAAAACGGTTTTTTGCCCGGACTTGCAGTCATTATTGTGGGCGAAAATCCCGCATCGCAGGTGTACGTTCGCAACAAGAAAAAAGCCTGCGAAGAGGTTGGATTTTATTCCCGCGTGTATGAAATGCCCGAGAGCACCACGCAATTGGAATTGAACGCTCTTGTTGATGAATTGAACAACGACAAAGACATTCACGGCATCCTTGTGCAACTGCCCCTGCCGAAGCATTTGGACGAAACCGAAGTGCTCCTGCGCATCAACCCCGAAAAGGACGTTGACGCGTTCCACCCCTACAACGTGGGCAAAATTATGATTGGTGATTATAGCTTTTTGCCTTGCACACCTGCCGGCGTTATGGCGCTTCTTGAGCGTACAGGTGTTGAAATTGCAGGCAAGAAGTGCGTAGTCATTGGGCGTTCCAACATTGTTGGCAAACCCATGGCAATGCTCTTGCTCCACGCAAACGGAACAGTCACCATCTGCCACAGTCGCACAAAGAACCTCGCAGAGGTTACACGCGAGGCGGACATTTTGGTGGTTGCCATCGGCAAAGCCGATTTTGTCACTGTCGATATGGTCAAGCCCGGCGCGGTCGTTATCGACGTCGGCATGAACCGCCGCGAGGACGGCAAACTGACGGGTGACGTAGACTTTGCATCGGTTGAGCCTATCGCCTCCGCCATCACCCCCGTACCCGGAGGTGTAGGACCTATGACAATAACGATGTTGTTGAAAAATACGCTGACCGCTGCGAGAAATAAGGCAGGGAAGTGAATAAAAGAAAGAGAACAGCCACCCCGAGGGGTGGCTGGTTTGCGTGTTTATAAGGTAATTTAGGAAATATCGCTTTCGGTGATATATTCGTCTGCATCCTCGGGCGGTAAAACCTCAACGGGTTCACCATAGCTGTTGATAGAGGCTATCATATAAACGTCCTCTGTTTCATCAATGATGCAAATGACCTTTCCTGTTTCGTCAAAAAAGATGGTTTCGGTGATAGATGTACCCTCAAACTCCATGGAAATCACAAAGAAATAAGAATCCTCATAGTAGTAGAGTTGAGCGTTTTCAACGAGGGTGTAATACATATCGGGCATTTCTTTAATGGCGGAGCTGATGATGGATTCCAGCATACCTTCGCCGAAAATGTCTTCTATGCTGGCATTCTCAAGCTTTACCTTTTGGTCGCCCGCATTCATATAAACGGTGGAATCGATAGCCCAGACCTCAACCGTTTCATCATATGCGCCCATTAAGAAATAGATGCCATTCGCACCGATTTTAACGTCTGCAATCACGGTCATCATTTCACCGTCGACGTATTGCTGTACGATGGTTTCCATATCAAACGTGGTTGCTTTGGGGTATTCGGTGAGGAATTTGTCAAGCAACTCGCTTGCGTTCATGCCGTTTACACTGTCAACGGGAAGGGCGCCCTCGGGAATTTTGTCATCATCGGGCTCGCCAAAGCTTTGATATTCATCGGCATCGGCAGGGGGATTGATTTCGACGGGTTTGTTGTAGCTGGTGAGAGTCAGCATATAATATCCACCCTCAAAAAAGCAGTTGGCACTGGTCAATTCACCTGCATCATTAAAGTAGAACGTGGATGTTTCATCGCGCTCTTCTTCCTCATTGAATGTGTGAACGGTGACAACGTAGCGGCGTTGGTGAAGATAAATGTTGGCATCTTCCAATGCTTCCAATTCTGCTTTTGAAAATTCCAAGCCTGCGCCGATTTCATCAACCAAAGAGTCCAAAGCGCCCTCGCCGAGCACTTCGTCAACGCTATTGGCAGGCATTTTGATTTTTTCACCGTTTGTATTGATGTAGAGAGTGCCGTCAACAAAATAAACACCGTTGAAGATGCCGTCGGACTCCAAGCGCAGTGCGAGTTCACCGTTGTGAATTTTGAGACTCATAAATTGTTTTGATTTGACACCGTCAACGGTTGTTGACATTGCCGCATTACAATCATAACTTTTTGCATTTGCAAAGTCCTCGATGAATTGTTCGAGCAATTCTCTTGCATTTTTGCCGTTCAGCGTTACAACAAGTGTGGCGCCCTCGGGCATATCGGGGTCAACAGGCTCGGGAGAGGTGGTCTCCTCTGGAGTCGTCTCCTCGGGAGTCGTCTCTTCGGGAGTAGTCTCTTCGGGAGTGGTGGAAATAGGTGTTGTTTCTGTTGGTGTGGTTTCCGCTGGGGTGGTTTCTACAAACGGGAGTTTGGAAAGATCCAAGCACGCTGTAAAAGCGACCGTGGCTACCATCAACAAGCAGAGCAACATAGCAATTTTGGATGTAGTTTTCATTTTTTTGTCTCCTTTTGTATTTATTGGGGCTCGTTTTTTGTTTGTGCCTCTACCTTAATAAACGGAATTGAGAGCGCACATATCACTCAAAATTTCAAAAAATGAAAAAAATTGAGTGAACTCCCAGAATAACTAAAGAATAGCACAAAAAGCAGATGTTGTCAACCCTGTTCAACAAACAGTTTAACGAGAGATAACAAATGTTGAAAAATAGATAAACGGTAACGAAAAAACGGCTTTGCCCAAAGTAGATGGAGAGGGTTACATATGGAGATAGGAGTATTAACCACCGAAAGGATAATCCTCGGTGAGGGAAATTGCTTTATTCAAAAAGGGCAACAAACAAGTTGTTTGTTGCCCCAAAATGATAAATTAATTACCAGGAAGACCATAATAAGTTGCTTTTACTTCGCCATTGGCTTTAGTCCAGTAATTAACGCCTCCGGATCCGGCGTAACCGTCGCCACCATTACCTCCGTTGCTACCGTTGTTGAGACCGGTTCCACCGACTCCGCCGGTTCCACCGTATCCTCTGTTTCCGCCGTTTGCGGTAGCAGATTGAGCGCCCCAACCAACATTCAAAGTGCCTTGCGTGCCTCGAAGCTCTCCGCCCCAACCGCCATTACCGCCATTACCGCCATTACCGCCGTTACCGCCATCGCCTTGTTGTCCATTGGTGAGAGTACAGTTTGTAGCGGATTGTACTCCACAAGAGGTTGCGTTAGCACCGAGTCCGCCGTTACCGCCGTTACCGCCTCTGCCACCGTCACCGCCTTTGCCACCATTTTGGACGTTTTGGCGATATTCTGCAGCACCGTTACCGGTAGCACCATCTGCACCGTTGCCACCATTACCGCCTTCGCCACCGTTACCGCCCTTGCCACCGACAATGTTAACGGTTTTCTCGGTGAGGATGTTAATGCTATTTGCCTTTATTGCAACTCCGGCATTACCGCCGTTGCCGCCGTTGCCACCGTTGCTTCCGTTGTAACCGCGGTATTCATAACCGAGGTGGGCATCATCTTTACTATATGAAGAATTGTATTGATACCAACCGGCATAATAATATGTTCCGCTTGCTTGAGAACGGTCTGCACCGTCACCGCCGTTACCACCGTCGCCACCGAGAATGTCACAGGACACTTCTTCGGAAATCACAACGGCATTTGCAATGATAGCGATGCCACCATCTCCACCGTTTTGGCTTTCTGATCCGTTGGCACCGTCTCCCGCATGAATTGTGAGGTTGCCTGTACCGGCGATTTCTAAATCAGATGTGCCGATATCGATAACATTGCCACCCAAAACAGACGTTGTAATAGAGGATTTACCCTCTGCAACAATGGTGAGTTTGATATTTCCGCAATCAGTAAGCTTAATCGCAGAATTTTCGTTGGTTACAAAGTTAAAGTCTTGTAAATAAATAGACAGCTCTTGTCCATCTGCAAAGCCAACCAGCTCAAGGCAGAGGTTTGTGAACATTTTTTCAATGTCGCCAATCAAAACAAGTTCTCTAACTGTGTTTGTTATTGTAATAGTATTGTATTTAGAGTCTTTTACTTTTCTTGCAGTATGATTCAAGAAATTGGTATCAAGTTCTTGCGCCAAATTGATTGTAACAGATTCATCCGTTGCCTCTGTGGGAATGGTCTCGATTGTTGCAAAAATTGTTGTTTCCCATTTTGCATACAGATTGATGTCTCTCGGATTTGTGAGCAAATCATTTCTAAAGGGGATAGAGAGAGCGCTGTCCTCATACCATCCTAAGAAAAGATTGGTTTCAGGATGAATTGCGTACTCTACTTCGGGAATGGTTACATTGCTTTCAATGTTGTATTCAGTAGGATAGGTGACACCTGTTTTATAGATACCACCGTTGGGGTGATATGTAATTTTGTATGTGTGAGGTGTCCAAACGGCTTTGAGAGTAATAATGTCATCCTGGGCACCGATATTTTTGATGTATTGTTCGTCTGTAAAACGAAGAGTCGTACCATTGCTTTCCAATTCCCAACCTGCAAAATCATATCCCTTTTTGGTGAATTGATTTTTTGCCAATTTTTCAATTTTATCAATGGTGTAGATAGCAGAAGGCATTGTGCCGCTACCGCCATTTGCATCAAAGTTGACGCAATAAATTTTTTCGGGAGCGGGGTGCGCAGGTGTTGGTA
>JAZOMJ010000140.1:0-8707 GCA_045653865.1 Eubacteriales bacterium | reverse complement strand
AATGCTACAACCGGTGTTTCTTATCGTTATATGGTGCAGGATACCTCTGCTTCGCTCACATCCGACGGTTATACCATTTACGGTTATGCGGCAGATGCCAAGAACGACCGTTTTGTAAATTCTGAAAACGAGTATGTTATTTTTGGCAATGCAACGGCACTCTCTGTAGTAGGAGAGGGTTATTCCGCACAACAAGACGGTACTTATGTAAGTATGAGCGGTACACGCACACTGTATCCTTTGTATAAGAGTGGCGAGAAAACCTTGCACTGGGCAAACGGACAGGTTGTTGACGGTGGACCTCGCATTTTGATGAGTTTGACCGAACAAAAGAATGCAACGGGTTCCTCCTATGTTGGCGTTGTTTCCTCTGTTAACTTTGGAACACGCGCCTATTTGCAATCCGCCGTATATGATAACGGTGATGTATTGCTGACACTTTTTGAGGAGATCGGTGGTCGCACCACTCCTACGGGTTTGACAATCAAGCCTTTTGCATCCTACGATATCAGTACAGTTACCACAGCGCAAATGCTGCGTTGGACAATTGTTTTAGTACTTATTCCAACAGTAAGCGTTTTGGCAGTTGCCACAGTTGTGCTTATTAAGCGTCGTCGTGCATAATTAAAATCCTGAAGAAAGGAAAGAAACGAATATGAAACTCGGAAACGGATGGGAGCGCAAGCTCCGTCGCGGCTCCGCCTCATTGGGACTTTGTGTTTTGGTGCTGGTTGCTGTTTTGCTATTGAATGTTGGTATGACAGCGCTTTGCACAAGTCAACTTTGGTTTATCGATTTGACACCAAAGTCTATATATAACGTCTATCAAGATACCAAAACATTGCAAAAAGAATGCGGAATGTATGGTTTGATGGATGAGACGGTTGGTTATTTGGAGTATATTATTGATCAAGCCAACCAAAACAGAGATGAACCCGTAGAAGTGGAAATTATCTTTTGTGCTGAACCCGACCAGATAACAAAAACCGATTCTATGCGTTATGTTTACTACACCGCACTCAGTTTGCAAAAACAATTTCCCGATACCATCAAGGTGTCTTGGCGCGATGTATGGAGCAACCCCTCCTCGGTAGATATGTATCGCAGCACTTCTTATTCCACCATTTATCCCAGCAACATTATTGTTGCAAGCGGTACAGAGTTCCGCATCAGCTCTGCGCGCTCTTTTTACACTTATGATTCCGAATCAGCATCTGATGTTCCCATTGGATACAATGGTCAAAAGCAATTTGTTAAGCAAATTCTCGATGTTACCGGTGCCGAGGCTCCCATTTGTTGTCTCACCATCAATCACGGAGAGCCCTTTGCAAATTGGGATCTGAATAACCGTGCAAACTGGCCGGAATACGGTGAGTTTATGAAGGTGATCGAAGGTGCAGGATATGAGATTCAATTTATCAATCTTGAAATCGATGAGATCCCCGAAAATTGCCGTTTGATCCTCACATTCGATCCGCAAAAGGATTTCGATGAAAATGGCAACTTAGAGGTTACCGAGCTTGAAAAGTTGGACGCGCATTTGGACAAATCCTACTCCTTTATGGTGTTTATGGATGCCGATACGCCGTATTTGTCCAACCTTGAAGATTATCTCTCTTTCTGGGGTATTGAGTATCAACGCACCAAAGGACAAAATGCTGAGGGAGAAACGGTAAAAGGCAATTATGTTGTTACCGATGAAGCCAACGCTTTGAACAGTACGGGCAGCACTTTTGTTGCACAATATCCGGTAGGCAAAGGCATTGGCGCCGCCTCTTTGAGTGATATTATTTCCGCAGGAACCGAACCCAAGGTTGTTTTTGGCAACGCTATTCCGATTGGTTTCTCCTCTATTTATGACCGTGCATATGTAATGGCGGACAAAGAGAACAATGCACCGGCATACACTTATGCACAAGCCAGCAAAAACGGGTGGAACCGTATGATATTTGATGTTTTCCGCATTGGTACGGATTCTGCACCTGCAAACTATTCGGTTATGCTGGAAGAAGAACAACTGACCGATCAAAACGGTGTTGCTTTGGGCGGCTCCGGGGTGTTTAACGTCATGACAATTTCTGCCGAACCTCGCACAACAGGCGAGGGGATGGGTTACACAACTGTAAATCAACCTTCCTTTGTATGTGCGGTAGGATCCACCGAGGTTGTAAAGAATACGCTTTTGGCAAGTCCTTCTTACGGTAACACCGATGCGCTCCTTTCTGTTTTGCGTTACGTCGGTAGAGAAGTGAATCCCGTTGGCTTAAGCTTTTTGAGCCTTTACGATTCGCAAATTGATACCGAACAACATATGCAAACAGATAGCACTACCGGAATGACTACTATCTCTCCCGGTATCATCACAGCTACAATTATTCTTACGGTTCTCCCTGCTCTTACAATGACCATTGCAGGGGTAGTGGTATTGGTGAGAAGAAGAACACGCCAATCCGTCAAGATGTGAGATTTTTAGAGGTTTTTAGAGAAAGGGAATATAAAAAACCAATGAAAACAGGAACCATTATAAACTTGATATTCGATGCCAATCGCGGTACCGTATCGCAATTGAGCCGCGAGGGAATCTGTGGGCAACCCATTGGCGCTTTGCCAACACCGGTGCGCCGTGGATATACCTTTTGCGGTTGGTATTGTGATGGGGCATTGATAAACGCAGATACAATTATAGAAACGGATGAAGATATTCGTCTGGTTGCTCGCTGGGAAAAGTCTGCAGCCGTTGTCGATACAAGACGTTCTATGCTCAAACGCCAAAAAATTGCCATTGCAGTTTTGGCGGCGGTTTCGATAGCTTTAATTGTCACTTTTGTTATTGTGGCACAACTTATCACAATCTACTCCTTTGTAGATACTTACACGATAGACGGTGTTGAGTATAAGGATAAGTACTATGTCAAGCGTCACGAGGGTGTTTATAAGCTTTTTGACGATGAAGGAACCTTGATGGACACCAACGGTGTTCTCGATACTGTATTTATTGCAAGCGGAAGCGGAAATCAATACAAAATCGATCCCGATACAGGTGCGCACACGTTGCGTGCAGTGGTAGATACCGAGGGCATTGAAGTTTCCGCCGGTTCTTCTCTCCTTGTTTTTCCGCAGTTGCTTTCTGCCAACGTGTACTCTATTCAAATGGAGAATGAGCAAGGTGCCAATTATACCATCTTCCGCACAGGAGATGGCATTGAAAGCTTTAAGGTAAAGGAATTTGAAGATTCGAAGTTTGATTTGGATCAAGAACTTATCACACAGCTGTGCTTCTCTTGTGGATATTTGCTTTCCAACCGCAAAATCGGTGCCAATTCCCAAGACCCCAACATTCCTCGCCTTGAAAATGGTAGCATTGATTACTCTGTTTACGGTCTTGATACACCGCAGGCAACCTACACCATTAGTGGGATTCTTTTGAAAAAGGGTGCAGACGGCAAATCTGTTATCGATTACGATGCAGAGGGCAAACCCCAAGCCGACCCCCAAAAAACTTACACCATTCACGTAGGCGATGCTATTCTTTCGGGTGGTGGTTATTACGTAAAACTTGCAGATAGAGATTCCGTTTATATCATCACAACCAGTTATTTTGAAAGTACCGTTCTGCAACCCTTGGAGAGTTTGGTCGTTCCGCGTGCGGTTTATCCCGTGTCTGTTACCTACCACAGTATGGTAAAAGATTTTGCGTTGCTACGCGCGTCCGCATGGGATCAAACAGAGGGTGCGGAGTTGGTTGCCGCATTCACTTACTCCGAAATTGAGGAGCGTATCAACACAATTGATTCTCTCTATCCCTATATTACCCCTGCCGATAGCGTAATGGCAGGCTATAAAATCAACACCGACAGTGCTTTTGCGGTGCTTGAGGCTTTCTATTCCTTGGAAGCGATTGCTTGCCGTCGCATTGGTCTTACGCCTGAAACATTTGCCGAGTTTGGATTTGATAAAGATGTTTATTGGCTCACATACAAAACCTTTACGGGAACAACAGATGAAAACGGCAATAAGCAATATATTGAAAATAATTTATATATTGGCCCCAAAACGCCGCAGGGAACCTACTATGTAGCCGCTGTTCCGTTTAATATGATTGTAGAGGTAGACCAAGCATATCTTTCTTTCTTGGAGTGGGACGATATTAAGTGGTATGACGATGCTTTCACATCTCACAATATTGCTTATATCCGCGATATCAACTTTAAGTTTGGCGATCAAGAATATAACTTCACTTTGGATAATACCTTGTCTTATGCCTACTACAAATCCGGTAGTTCCCTCAAGGCAGTTGATATTTCCAAGGGTATCGTTTATGTTGATAGCAATACCAACAAGCCAAAGTACAAGCTGAACGATAAGGTTTATGACATTATTGTTATCAATTGGGATCAAAACAGCGAAAACGCTGTTCAATTTGTAACCCAAAAAGATATCATCGAAAATCCGAACTTGGAAAACGTTATTTACGTAAAAGAAACCTTCTATTACGTTAACGAAAAAGGCGAAAATGTAGGTGTTTCGCCCAACTACAACACTACCTATATCGAATATGAATTAGAGTCCGGCTACTACTATTACGTTGATAAAGCCACCGAACAACGTATTCGTGTACAACGCAGTTTGGGTGACCCCATTTACCAATACAAAAAAGGATTGGAAGTAACACTTGGAATTGATGCCAAAAACTTGAAGGTCTTCTGCGATCAATACACAAAGAATGAAAGCGGTTTGTTGGATTATGTGATTGAACAATCCGGCATGGGTGACGATGGTATCTACAAGACAGAAACCAGAACCGCATTTGAAAACTTCAAAAAGTTGCATCTGCAACTCATTCAATTCTCGCTGATGGGAGATATGGATGAAGAGGAAGAAGAACGCTTCCAAATCAAGTATGGTATGACCATTGAGGAGTTTTTGAAGCAGGGCGGTCAAAATCCCACAGCTGAAATCAAAATCGGCGTAGAGGACTATGCAAAGTTCTTTAACGGTTATACCCGATATGAAGACGGCAAAGAAGTACAACAATACGATAAAAACAACGAACAGTATTTTGTATATAAGTTCTACAAGTACACCGGCGAAAAAGCATTGGTTACGGTAGAACTGTTCGAAAAGGATGAGAATGGTCAATGGGTCTCCACGGCAAAAGAAGGCGTGGTTGGCAAATTCTTTGTTGCATCCTCCGTTTTGAACAAACTCGAAAAAGATATTAACCGTCTTTTAAACAAAGAATTCATCAACAGTGATACAAAACACTAAAAAAACAGGTGCTCCGCCATTCGGTGGAGCACCTGCTTTTTGATTTTCATTCGTCCTTGTTGAGGTTTTCGATAAAGGCAATCAAGTCCTCAAAGTCACCGTTGGGGTAAACCGAAATATCGATGCTTTGGGGATTGATTAGCTCATTGGTCAAAAGGAATACGCGGGCACCGAGCGTCCCGGCAACCATATCCTCCACCACATCATTGCCAACCATCACACACTCCTCGGGTGTAACACCCAAGGTGTTCATAACATCCAAATAATAGGCAGGGTTGGGTTTGCAAAAACGGGAGTTTTCATAGGTGGTGTAAAGTTCAAAATCAGAGGTCGAAAGTCCCGCCCAAGCAATGCGACGCTCGGTTGCCATTGCAGGGAAGATGGGGTTGGTAGCAAGAGCCGTGCGCAAGCCGCATTTTTTTACGGTGTCAATTACGCGGCGTGCCATCGGTGTGTTACCGCAGGTGACGCTCACCTTGTCAAATTCTTCGCGATAAAAGGCGGCAAACAGTTCTTCGTCTTGTCTCCCAGGTTTTCCATAGGCGGCTTCAAAGCCCTGCCAAAAGCGTTCCTCGTTGGTTACTTCTCCGTTGTTTTGAATGGTGGCGGCGGTTCCTTTCCAAATGGCGTCGATCAGCTTTTGAGGGTCATATCCGTGTGTTACCATTCGACGGGCAAGGCCACCGAAATAAGCTTTTATAAATTCGTTTTGATCCATCGGCAAAAGTGTACCGTCAAGATCGAACAGTACAGTTGTAATTTTCTTCATACGGTCTCCTTTTCGGTATTGGGTTCGGAAGGGGGATCGGGGAGGACATCCTCATCGTTGGGAGTTGTCTTAATGAAGTAGAGCATAAAGGGGATAGATGCCAGACCCGTAATAACGTCGGCTGTGGGCTGTGCAAGCTGAATGCCGGTCAATCCCAGGGTGCGATGCAAAATGAGCAATACGGGGATAAAAACGGCTCCTGAGCGCAACAGAGAGAGCAGAGAGGCAATGCCTGCGCGGCGAATGCTTTGGTAAAGCATATTAACGGGAACAGAAAGAGAAAGGAAGAGAATACCCACGGTGGCATAGCGCAGGGCAGGCACACCAATGATGCGCACATCGGGATGCTCTTGGAAGAGATGTACAATGGGTTCGGCAAAGATAAAACCAAGGGATGCTAAAACGCTCAAAAGGCAAAATCCAAAAGCGGTGGTAAAGAGCAAGCCTTTTTTAACGCGGCGGTATTTTTTTGCTTGATAGTTAAAGGATGCCACGGGTTGAAATCCTTGACCAATGCCAAGACCCACGAACATAACAAGGGAGGAGAAGCGGTTTACAACGCTCATAGCGGCAATGGCGGCATCTCCAAAGGGCTTTGTTAGATTGTTGAGGAGTCCGCCCGAAATGGAGTTGAGTCCTTGACGAATGAGGGAGGGGAAGCCGACCTTGCAAATGCCAAGGTAGTCGTTGGCATCGCGGCTGATGGCACGAATGGAGATCGTGCTTTGCGCCATACGCAAATAGAGGAACAAAAGAATGCAAAAGCTAATCATTTGCGAAATCGCAGTCGCCATTCCTGCACCGAAAACGCCAAGACCGCAAACGCGAATGAGCAAAAAGTCGCCAAAAATATTCAAAATACCGCCGGTTGTCAAACCGATCATCGCATAAAATGCTTTTCCCTCGTAGCGCAGATTGTTGTTGAGCACCAAGGAACCAATCATAATGGGGCAGGCGATGAGCACCCACATGCCGTAATCTTTTGCGTAAGGAAGAATGGTCTCGGTACTGCCCAAAAGGTGGAGGAGGGGGGTGAGGGCGAGCAGACCGCTAATCGATAGGATCAGTCCTACGCCAATACCCGTAAAGAAAGCTGTGGAAACATAGCGTGTCGCACTTTTGGTGTCCTTATCCGCCAAGGCTTTGGAAACAAATGTTCCCGAGCCGTGACCCAGCATAAAAGCGATTGCTTGAATAATGGATTGCAGGGTAAAGAGAATACCCGTTGCGGCTTGCTGACTCTCTCCAAGTGCTCCCACAAAATAGGTGTCGGCAAGGTTGTAAATGCCTGTGATGAGCATGGATATGGTTGTGGGAATGCCAAGACCGATAATCAGGCGTGCTATGGGCGTTTCTGTCATTTTTTTATAGTAAAGATCTGCTTGTGTCATGTCAGTCTCCTTGATTTTATCATCTCCTATTATTATACAAATGAATTACAGAAAATTCAACAAAAAAATGTAAATATTCTGTTTTTGTTAAAAAGGAATGTTAAAATCGGTTATTTTTGTAAAAAGCATAAGAAAAACTCAAAAAAGTTGGGGGAAGGTCTTGACAAAATGCGGTTGCTCGTTGTATAATTAGATATAGTATGGGATTTTGAAAGGAGTTACATCTAAATGGATTCTACTTTGTTAAATATTCTGAATTCCGGAGTTGGTGGCGCAATTGAAATCATCACCGACAAGCTTGTTGCGGTTGCAAGTAGCATCAACGTTCCCGGTACGGTTGTTTTAATTTTGGGCTTGATTTTTTCCCTTGCACTTGGTGTGCTTGGATATAAGTATATCAAGTTGGTAGCAACCATGGTTTTTGCCATTGCGGGTTACATCATTGGTTCTGAAGTATTCAAAATTGTCAATGCACATTTCGCTTGGGATCTTCCCGGTACGTTTGCTTATTTGGCAGGCATTGCACTTATGCTGATTCTTGGTTATTTGGCATTTAAAAAGTTTGCATACGGTTTGTTTGGCGTAGCAGGTGTTGCCGGTTTCTTGCTTGCATACTTCATTTATCCCAGTCTTTTCTTGGCAATTGCGGCAGGTGTAGTTGTTGCAATGGTTTCTATGTATTTCGTTCGTTATGCGTTTGTAACCATTTTCTCGGTTAGCGCAGGATTCCTGTTTATGGGTATGCTTTCTGCATTGATTCCCACGCTTGGTTTGATTAGTTTGACCAAAGGCTTTGTTGGCAAAATGCTCGCTATGTTTATTGCTTGTGCATTTGTCGCTCTTCAACTTGGTTTAACAAGAAACGAATCCACTGTGCTGAAGCCTCTGGGTAAAAAGAGAGTAAAGATTAGACGCGTATTTGATACTTGGTAATAAAAGATACATAGTTCGTTTCATCAAGAAATTCGGCTCTTATGTGAGCCGAATTTCTTTTTTAAAAAAAAGATAAAGTTTTTTTAAAAAAAGGCTTGCAATTTGCTCAAAACTATGATATAATATTGAGCGTTGCAGAAATGCACACAGGGGTATAGCTCAGTTGGTAGAGTACTGGTCTCCAAAACCATGGGTCGTGGGTTCGAGTCCTTCTGCCCCTGCCAAAACAAAAAGGTCGCCAATCGGCGACCTTTTTGTTTTGGCAGGGGCAGAAAGCTTTGAGGAAGCCCGTGCGAGGCGAAGGTGAGCCGTGGCGATGTTTGCAAAGCAAACTCGCGCCGAGAAA
>JAZOMJ010000139.1:0-5390 GCA_045653865.1 Eubacteriales bacterium | reverse complement strand
AGACAATTTTAGCACAACGCTCCTCTGTTTTTTCCAAAATACAAAAGCAAAAGAGGTACCCTTATGAAACAAGCACTCCCAAAACGCAAAATGATACGCTACTGTCTCTCGGATATCGCCAAGGGACTTTTCAACGGTATGATAGGCAACTATCTGCTCTATTTCTTCCAACCCACCGTCAAGAGCGGCATTCCCAACCTCTTGCCGCAAAGCAAATTGCTTGGCTTTATCACGGTTATGGCATTACTGACCGGTTTTGGCAAGGTTATCGATGCCGTTACCGACCCGTGGGTAGCAAGTCTTTCGGATAAATGCACCCACAAGGATGGACGCAGAATGCCGTTCCTCAAATATGCGGCGGTTCCCTATGCCGTTTCTGTTTTGATGATCTTTATGGCACCTTTCCGCGCGGGTTCTGTTGCCAACGCCATTTGGGTAGGCTTCTTCCTCATCACCTACTACACCGCCTATACGTTCTTCTTCATTCCTCGCAACGCGCTCATTCCCGAGGTCATTCCCGATGCCAAGGATAGAGTAGCTTACTACGGCATCAGCACTGCGTTCTTTATGGGTTCCAGTTCCTTTATGTATGCCGCAACGCTGTTTGTCAACATCATCAAAGGATTTGGCATCAGCGCTTTGTGGTCCTGGAGAATTGTATTCACCGTGTTTGCTGCAATCGGTCTTACCTGCGTTCTTTTGGGTGCTACCGCGTTCAAGGAAAAAGACTACGTTGAAGCCAGCAACAAGCCACGTCAATCGATTTTGGCTTCCGCAAAGACCATTTTTAAGAATAAGAGCTTTGTTACGTTCTTTGCAGGCGACCTGTTCAGCTATCTTTCTATGGCTTTCTTCCAAACCGCAATGCTGTATTACATTACAATGCTGCTCAACGTTCCCGAGGAGCAATCTTTCCTGGTTATGCTTGCCGCCATCGGTGTGGCGCTTTGCCTGTTCCCGATGATTGTCAAGTTTAGTAAAAAGTATGGCAAAAAGAAGATGCTTGTCATTGCAAGCGTTGTCTTTACCATTGTGTTTGCCTTTATTTTCTTTGCCGACAAGCTGGCATCCTTGGTGGTTGGCTACGAGCTCTTCCTTGGTTTGTTTATGGGACTTGTTGTTGCATTCCCGTTTGCGGCTATCAACATTTTGCCGCAATCCTGCATGTCGGATATCATTCAAAAGGATAGCATCGAGAACGGTGTCAACCGTGAGGGCTTCTTCTCGGCTACCAAAACCTTTATCGAAAAAATCGCATATTCTCTTGCAATGGTGGTTGTTTCCAGCGTGCTTGCCATCGGTGCTCCTGCAGGAGAATCTGTTGGCACGCTTGGCGTAAAGCTCACCGGTGTATTTGCAGGTGTGTTTAGTCTTGTTTCTCTGATTTTCTTTATGCTCTACAACGAAAAGGGTATTATCAAGTTTATTGAAGAACAAAGAAAGGACTCAAGCGCACAATGAAAAAATTCGAATTGAAGCCGCAATCCGAGCGTCGCGGTGTGAATGCCGAGCAAAATGCGCTCTATGTCGAAAAGCTTTCGCAAATGATTAACTGCAAAACGGTGTGGACCCACGAGGGCACACATACGGCAGAATTTGAAAAGTTCTATACGGTTATCGAAAATTTGTTCCCTAACATCGCAAAAAAAGCGAAAAAGCTGACCTTTGGCGGTGGATGCTTCTTCTTTGTTGTAGAGGGCAAGGATGCCAAAAAGAATATTCTTTTAATGTCTCACCACGACGTGGTTGACGGTGGCGACGGTTGGGAAAGTGACGCGTTTTGCGCCACCGAAAAGGACGGTTACCTTTACGGTCGCGGCACAATTGACACCAAAACCCCTTTGTTTGCCGAACTGCAAGCCTGCGAAGAGCTGCTTGCCGAGGGATATGACTTTGCGGGCATCAACCTCTACATC
Source organism: Eubacteriales bacterium (assembly GCA_045653865.1). GTDB lineage: Bacteria > Bacillota > Clostridia > Oscillospirales > CAG-272 > UMGS1865. The sequence continues at coordinate 3,474 of JAZOMJ010000139.1, read as the reverse complement.
GGTTCTTCCAACAACGAGGAAGTTTGCGGTGACGGTATGGTGCTGGCAACACAGTATTTTTTGGAGCAGGGCATTCGCTTTGATACCGTTCTCGATGAGGGCGGTGCCATTACCGAGGGACAAATCCCCGGTGTAAAATGCAAGAGCGCGGTGGTTGCCGTGCACGAAAAGAGCCGTCATATGTACCGTTGCACCGCCAAAATCGACACACGCGGTCACGGTGGCTTCGGTGGCTCCAAGGATAGTGCCGTTGAGCGTCTTTGTAATTTTGTTGCCGAGGTTACTCAAAAGCGCGGCAACATCTACAAAGGCAAGTTCTATCCCGAGGTGCGTGCAACCTTTGAGCGTCACGTGCCCTATATGGCGTTCCCGATGAACCTTTTGTTTGGCAACATTGGTTTGTTTGCACCGCTGATTAAAAAGATTATGATGGGCATTCCTGCCGCAAGCGCAATGCTTTCCACAGGGCTTTCCTTTACCACGCTTGGAGCAGGAGATACAAGAGACCCACAAATCCGTGCCAAGGAGGCGCAAACCACAATGTTCTTGCGTTGCGTTCGCGAGGATGATCTGGAAGAGGGTCTTGCAAAAATCAAAAAGATTGCCGCTAAGTATGGTGTGGAGATCGAACTGCTTGAGCGCGACTACTGCAAGCCCACCGATTTTGAGAGCGAGGCTTATCAAAAGGTAGAGGCACTCTTGCACAAGAATTTCCCCGACGTTGCCGTGGTGCCCTTTCTGCTCACAGCAGGCACCGACGCGCGTCGTTTTACCGACGTGGCAGATAACATTCTGCGCTTCGCACCAATTGACCTGAACAAAAAGCAATTTGCAACCATTCACAACGCAAACGAACACATCGGCATTCAAAACGTCGGTGAGTGCGTGGTGTTCTACAAAGATTTCATTCAAATGATTTAACATAAAGGAGACTATTGTTATGAGCAACGTAAAAAATGAACCCAAATACAAGAACGGTCTGTTGCAGGCCATCCGAGCACAGCTTGAGCACCGCGCATTCTGGCTCTACTTGCTTTGCGACGAAGCACAAAAGAGAGGTCTTGACCCTCGCGATTTCGGCAGTGACGCCATCAAGCGTTGCGGACTTTCCCAAGGTGCCGGTCTTGTAGCCAAGGGCAAAACCGATAGCCTTAAGGGACTCCGCAAAACCCTCTTTACCAAGGCGGCACAGCTTGTGTTCGAAATGGATATCGTAGAGTCCACCGATGATAAGCTCTCCATCGATTTCCACTACTGTCCTCTGGTTAAGGCTTGGCAAAAGGCAGGCTGCACCGATGAGGAAATTGCTATGCTTTGCGACATCGCTATGTGTGGCGACCACGGCATTGGCGAGCGTTACGGCAGTGTTCTCGATTTGCCCAAGTGCATTGCAAAGGGCGACGATATTTGCGCTCTGCGTTACCACAAAAAAGACGTTCCCGGTGAGAACGAGGAAACGAAGTAATTACATCTGTTGTTCATGTTTCAAGAGATAACACTATGCTAAAAAAACTATACAATAAAAGCAACATTTGGTTTGCGGTTGCTTTGATTATTGCCTATTGCGTTTTGATGTCCGCCGGAGATGTGCTTTCCGAACTGATAGGGATTCAAAAAATAATCACCTTTCCCGTAGCCATATGTCTTTCGGCAATCTTGTTTGCGTTCTTGAAAAAGAATAAGCTATCCGCACCAATCGGTCTTTGTCGTCCAAAGGTAAAGGCGAGCGTTATGCTTTATTATCTGCCCGTTGTTCTTATGTTGAGCGCCAATTTGTGGTTTGGAATCACGTGCAATCTCGGGGTGCTTGAGACGGTTCTTTCTATTTTGACGATGTTTTGCGTTGGATTTTTAGAGGAGCTTATCTTCCGCGGATTTTTGTTTGGAGCTATGAAAAAAGAGAATCTTTTGCTTGCTGTTATCGTTTCCGCTATCACGTTTGGTATGGGGCATATCATCAATCTTGTCAACGGTTCGGGCGCAGATTTGTTGCCCACTTTATTGCAAGTAATCTATGCCACCGCCGCCGGATTGATGTTTGTTATGATGTATTACAGAAGCAAGAGTTTGCTTGTTTGCATTGCCGCACACGGGCTCTTCAATGCCATCAGCGTATTTGCCAACAACAATCTTACTCTTGGCCAACGTGTCATTTCCTGCATTTTGCTGAGCTTCATTATGGAGGGATATGCCGTCTATCTTGTGCTTTTACCCGTTTTGAAAAAAGCAAAACGCAAATAATACTATAAAAACCTCCCAAAGGGGAAGTGCGCTACGGTAGCGTTTGCACATAAATCCCTTTGGGAGTTTTTTGGGCGGTTTTGTTTTAGGATTCCACCCCTTGACAAACCCGAAAATATATGCTATAATATGATGGGAAACGGGCGCAAGCCCGTATTTTACTGTCAACAACCTTTTTGGAGGATATATATGAATTACGATGTTTTAATCATTGGCGCGGGCCCCGGCGGTATTTTTTCCGCATACGAGCTGGCAAAGCTCAACCCCTCGCTCAAAATTGCTGTTTTCGAGGCAGGCCACGCTCTTGCAAAGCGCAAATGCCCCATTGATGGCGTAAAGATTAAAACCTGCATCGAATGCAAATCCTGCTCGATTATGAGCGGTTTTGGCGGCGCAGGTGCTTTTTCCGATGGCAAATACAACATCACCAACGATTTTGGTGGCACCCTGTATCAATACATTGGCAAGCAAAACGCCATCGATTTGATGAAATACGTAGATGAAATCAATATGCTGCACGGTGGCGAGGGCACAAAGCTCTATTCCACCGCAGGCAGCAAGTTCAAAAAGATTTGCATGCAAAACGACCTGCATCTTCTCGATGCTTCGGTTCGCCATTTGGGTACAGATATCAACTACGTAGTGCTTGAAAATATCTATAATCATCTTTCTGATAAGGTTGATTTCTTCTTTGATACACCCGTAGACCGCATTGTACGCGAGGATGGCGGCTATCGCATTTCTTGTGGCAACAAGGAATACACCGCAGAGAAGTGCATTGTTTCGGTTGGTCGCAGCGGCTCCAAGTGGATGGAAAAGATTTGCCAAGAGATGGATATTCCCACCGAGTCGAGCCGTGTAGATATCGGTGTACGTGTGGAGCTTCCTGCCGAGGTTTTCTCGCACCTGACCGATGAACTCTACGAGAGCAAAATCGTTTACCGCACACCCAAATACGGCGATAAGGTGCGCACGTTCTGCATGAATCCACGCGGAGCGGTTGTAAACGAGAACACCAACGGCATCATTACCGTAAACGGACACAGCTATGAGGATCCCGCAAAGCACACAAGCAACACAAACTTCGCACTCCTTGTTGCAAAGCATTTCTCCGAGCCCTTTAGAGATTCCAACGGCTACGGTGAATCGATTGCAAAGCTGAGCAACATGCTTGGCGGTGGCGTTATCGTGCAACGCTTTGGCGACCTCATTCGCGGTCAACGCTCCACAAAG
>JAZOMJ010000138.1:0-6264 GCA_045653865.1 Eubacteriales bacterium | reverse complement strand
CAAGAAGATAATAACAGCGATAACAACGGCTGGGATAACTTCATTCATCGCAAATAATCAAAAAACAAAGGCTCACCCGCCACAGCGGGGGCGCTTCTTGCTTATAAAGGATTAGTCTTCCTTTTTCTTGGCAGAAAATTTGTTGAGGAACATGGTTACCAAAATAATGGCTCCCATAACTACCATAATACCAATCATTCCCTTTGCAAGGTATGCCAAGTTGGTTACAAAATTCATAGGATTAAAATTCATTGCGCTCTCCTCCTTAATTCATAAAGAAGTTCAAAATCAAGCCGCCTGCAATTACAGATGCGATTTGACCGGAAACGTTAACGCCGATGGAGTGCATCAAAAGGAAGTTTTGAGGATCTTCTTGAAGTCCCATCTTGTGTACAATACGACCGGACATGGGGAATGCGGAAATACCTGCGGCACCAATCATAGGATTGATCTTCTTTTTGGAGAAGAGGTTGAGCAGTTTTGCAAACAGAACACCGCCTGCGGTATCAAAGATGAATGCAAACAAGCCAAGACCGAGAATAAGCAAGGTTTGACCGTTGAGGAACTTATCTGCGGTCATTTGCGATGCGATGGAGATGCCGAGGAAGATGGTGATGAGGTTAGCAAGAACCTTTTGAGCGGTTTCGGAGAGGGAGTCGAGAACACCACACTCGCGAATGAGGTTACCGAACATCAAGAAACCAACCAAAGATACTGCCGAGGGAGCAACGATACCTGCGATGAGAGTGATGACAATGGGGAAGAGGATACGGGTCAGTTTGGTAACTTCCTTTGCCTCATAAGGCATACGAATCATACGCTCTTTTTTGGTGGTGAGCAGTTTGATAATGGGGGGCTGAATAATGGGAACGAGCGCCATATAAGAGTAAGCCGCTACCATAATTGCCCCCGTGTATTGGGAATTCAGCTTTTGCGAAACAGAAATTGCTGTGGGGCCGTCAGCCGCACCGATGATAGCAATGGATGCCGCATCGTTGATGTCAAAGAACATCGAAGCGAGGCAGAAGGTAAAGAAGATGCCGAATTGTGCTGCTGCACCAAAAATCATCAACTTGGGATTGGAGAGCAGGGGACCGAAATCGATCATTGCACCGATACCGATGAAGAGGAGCAGGGGGAAGAGCTCATTTGCAATACCTGCATTGTAGAGCGTGGTGATTGCGCCGTGCTCGGTGATAGCATCTGCAAACGGAATGTTTACAAGAATTGCACCAAAGCCCATAGGCAAAAGCAGAGTGGGTTCCATTTCTTTTTTGATGGCAAGATAGATCAATACGCCGCCGATGAGCCACATAACAATCATTTTCCAACCATCGCCTTGAAACAGGTGTGCGATGTTTTCCCAAAGGAATGACAAGAAGTCCATAGTGTAGTCCCTTTCTTTCATAAGATGATAAAATTACCCAATCATTATACCGCAAAACCAACTGTAAAGTCTATGTATATTTTGTTAAAAAAAGCGGCATAAAATGAACAATTTGTAAATGATGCGCCAGTTTGCAAATGAAAAGAGGCTATATAATAAATAGGTAAAAAAATTTCGGGAAATCGACAAAAAGAACTTGCAATTTGCATTTTCTTTTGCTATAATATAAAATGAGGGGATATGGCCCCATACTATTTAGAAAGGAACGCCAACCGTTGCAAAATCTTATCAAATCCAAGCTTTTAGAATCGTTTTCTTCCATTATTCCCATTGCGCTAATTGTGGCTGCATTGGCGATTACGCTCACACCAATGGAGCCGGGCATTTTTCTGCTCTTTCTATTTGGTGTTATGTTCCTCATTTTCGGCTTGTCGCTGTTTACCATGGGGGCAGAAATGTCCATGCAAACCATCGGTTCTAAAATCGGTACATATCTTGCAAAATCCAACAAAATTTGGCTCATAGCGCTTGTCAGCTTCCTCATTGGTGTGTTTGTAACCATTTCCGAGCCCGATTTGCAAATTCTTGCAAAGCAAGTGGCAGAGCTTTCAGGCAATGCAGATATGATGTTGCTTCTAACCTTAACCATTTCGGTAGGTGTTGGCATTTTTCTCATCATTGGCATGCTGCGCATTATGTTTAAGGTTAGCCTTTCCATTTTGCTCTTCGCTTTTTATGTCATTGCATTTGGTCTTTGTATTTTCTTTGTTTCTCCCGATTTTTGGGCGCTGGCGTTTGATTCGGGCGGAGTTACCACAGGACCTATGACTGTTCCTTTCATCATTGCCATTGGCGCAGGTGTTTCGAGTATGCGCTCGGGCGAAGAGGGACACGACGATGCGTTCGGTCTTGTTTCGCTTTGCAGTGTAGGGCCTATCATTTCGGTTATGGTGCTTGGCATTTGCTTCTCCATTAGCGGCGGTAGCTATGAGGGCGCCCCCATCGAGCAAATTGTCAACACCCAAGACCTCACCGTGCGCTATTTGCACGGCTTTGCCGACCACGCAAAAGAGATTGCCGTAGCACTTCTCCCCATTATTGTTTTTGCACTCTTGTTCCAACTGCTCACACGCGCTTTCAGCACCAAAAAACTGTTGCGTGTAGGCATTGGTTTGGTTTATACCTTTGTAGGACTTGTTATTTTCCTGACGGGTGCCAACGAGGGATTTTTGCCCGTTGGTCAAGAACTTGGCCGCGCCCTTGCGTCTCTTAGCGGTGCGTGGAAGTGGGTTCTCATTCCCATTGGAATGCTCCTCGGTTACTTTATCGTCAACGCCGAGCCTGCCGTTTACGTGCTCAATAAGCAGGTAGAACAAATCACCGCAGGTGCTATTTCGGCATCGACTATGCGTCTCGCCCTCTCCATTGGTGTGTCGGCGGCGTTGGGACTTTCTATGCTTCGTGTCCTCACGGGGATTAGTATTCTTTGGATTCTCGTTCCCGGATACATCATTGCTCTGGGACTTACATTCTTTGTTCCCAAGTTCTTTGTTGGTATCGCATTCGACTCCGGTGGAGTTGCCAGCGGTGCTATGATGAGCGCGTTTGTTTTGCCTTTGGCAACAGGCGCTTGCCTCGCCCTTGGCGAGAGCGTTATGACGCAGGCATTTGGATGTGTGGCGTTTGTTGCACTCACGCCTATCATTTCCATTCAAGTTTGCGGTTTGATTTATAATTATAAATCCCGTCAAGCGGTTAGCCGCTTTATTTCCGAGCAGGAATACTTTATCGACTATACAGCTGAAAAGAGGGAGGTACAATCGTAATGGCAAAGCGGACAACAACACCCGAAAAACGCGTCAAACTGTTGGTGTGCATCATCAAAAAGGGAGACGAAATTGCGCTCACCGAGGCTTGCAACGAGCAATGTGCCGCACTCAGCTTTTCCGGCATTGGATATGGTACGGCAAAGTCGCATTATATGAGCTATCTCGGTTTGGATGAAATCGAAAAACGCATTGTATATTCGCTCATTCCCGATTACTGTGAATCTCGCATTCTCAAAGCCATCAACAAAAGTCTAAAACTTTACTTGATGGGCAACGGCATTGCATTTACTGTTCCGCTTTCGGGCATTTCCAACTTAATCAGCAATGCAATCCTTTCCACGCCTTACCGCGAGGAGACAGCCGAAACACAAAAAAATACCAAAGAAAGAGAGAAACGCAAAATGCACGAACTGATTGTTGCCGTAGTCAATCAAAAATTCACCGATGCCGTGCTGGATGCCAGCCGTGCGGCAGGAGCAACGGGTGCCACGATTTTGCACACACGTAGCGTAAATAATAAGCAGGTCGAGCAGGTTCTCGGCACTACCTTCAAGCAAGAGACCGATACCATTGCATTCCTGACCTCCAGCGAATACAAACAAAAGATTGTGGAAGCCATCCGCGAATGCGCAGGACTCAAAACCGATGGCGGCGCCATCCTTTTCTCACTTCCTGTAGATTCTCTTGTTGGAATTGGACGATTTGAAGAGGACGAAGAATAATTGAATAAACATAAAAGCGAGACGCATTTGCGGCTCGCTTTCTAATTTTTTAATACCCACTCTTTTTCTTCCGTAATCTCAAAAACGCCTTTCTGATGATATCGGCAGGGAAGACAGAGAGCGATAGCGCCATGGTGACAAAGAGCTCGCGAGCCGTCAAAGGTACAGTTCTCAATACACTTCCACCGAGGTAAACAAACAGAATTTGAATGGTCAAAATCGCACCCATAATCAAAAGGAACACGGCATTTTTGCCAAGTCCGGCAGAGAGGTTGAGACGGTCGGTGCGCGCATTGAAGCAGTTGAATACCGACGAGAAGATAAACAATGCAAAGAACGCGGTTAAGAGGTAGATGTCATTTGGCGCGGTTCGATAGACCGCCGTGATGTGCGGCGACTTGAGAAAGAGAATGCACAATCCCACCGTAAACGCACCGAGAAAGCCAATTTGATTGAGCATATAACCGTTGAGAATCGGCTCGTCGCGCCTTTTAGGCGGCTCTTTCATATATTCGGGCAAAGCCGCCTCGCCTGCAAAGGCAAGACCGCCAAGCGTATCCATAATCATATTGATCCACAAAAGCTGAAGCACCGTAATGGGGGATTCATACCCGAGGAACGGGCAAATCATCGTCACGCCAACGGCGCAGAAGTTCATTGTTAATTGAAGTGTAATAAACTTGCGAATGTTTTTGAAAATTCCGCGTCCGTAAAGCACCGCGCGAACGATGGTTGCAAGGTTGTTGTCAAGAATGATAATATCGCCTGCATCCTTTGCCACCTGCGTGCCGCTTCCCATCGCAAAACCAACGTCGGCGCGCCGCAAGGCGGGAGCGTCATTGATACCGTCTCCCGTCATTCCCACAACCAATCCGCGCTCCTGCGCCAGGCGCACAAGGCGACTCTTGTCGCTCGGCAGAGCGCGTGCCACCACGGCAAGACGCGGGAGCAGATCGCCAACACGCGTGTCAGAGAGCGTGGAAAGTTCCTCGCCCGAAAGCACGATATCGCATTCACGGTTCACAATTCCGCAAGAGCGACCAATGCTCGCGGCGGTTTCGGGAGCGTCTCCCGTAATCATCACCACGTGAACCCCCGCATCCTGCAAGCCCGCCACGGCACTCGGCGCTTCTGTTCGCAAAGCGTCTTGCAAACAAAACGCGCCCAAATAGCACAGCGATCCACGCACACCGTCAGCGTGTAGGGGAGCGGGTACGTTTTCGCACGAAGCGGCTAAAATCAACACACGTCTGCCATTTCGCGTCTGTTTTTTCAAGCTTTCTTCAGCACGCATGCGCGAAAAAGGCACTGTTTTGCCATCCACGCACAGCTGTTCGGTAACAAACGGAAAGAGTTTTTCGGGAGCACCGAGGAACATTGTCACCTGCTCTCGACCGCAAAAAGAGGTTGCAGAATACTTGCGCACGCTGTCAAACGGAAGCCTTGAGAGCACACGCACACCCTCGGGGCTGGGGAGCTCCAGCACGCCCTCAAGAAGCGCACGCGCGGTGGCATTTCCGCCAAGAGCAACCGCGTTGCCGTTTGTATCTACGCCAACAGAGGCATCAGTGCCCAAATGGAGCATCCAAGAGGTCAGCTCCCACGTCCGCGAATGCGAGCGAGAAAGTTGTGCCAAGGTGCTCTCGTTTCCGTCGGGGAGCAGAACGGCAGAGAGCTTCATTTTGCCCTCGGTCAAGGTTCCCGTTTTGTCGGTGAATAGAATGTTCATACTGCCTGCCGATTCAATGCCAACGGGCTTGCGCACAAGCACACGGTCACGCGCCATGCGCTTGATATTTGCCGCAAGAACCACTGCCACCATCATGGGGAGTCCCTCGGGCACGCAGGTCACAAGCACGCTCACGCCAAGCGTAAAGGCGTGCAAAAGATGCGTGAGCAGATAGGAGAGATTGCCAAACTTGAGCACAATCAAGTCGCGTTCCCAGCCACTGCTAATCACAAACGTGTTGAATAAATAGGCAAACGCCACAAGTGCCGCCGCAATATAACCAAAAATGCTGATTTGCCGTGCAAGCTTTGTCAAACGTCTCTTAAGAGGGCTCTCGCGCGGCTGTGTTTGAATCTCGCGTGATATCTCCCCCAAAAAGGTTGCGTCCCCCACAGCCACCACAAGCATCTCTCCGCCGCCCTCGGTTACCGTGCACCCTCGAAAGAGCGCCGCAGGGGCGTCAGGAGCCATTTTGCAGCCCTCCAAGGGGTATTTGCGCACCTCACGGCTCTCACCCGTCATAGCGGCTTGATCGGCGCGCAGAGCCCCTATTAGGAGCCGCCCGTCGGCGGGAATGGCATCGCCTGCCGAGAGGAG
>JAZOMJ010000137.1:0-5157 GCA_045653865.1 Eubacteriales bacterium | reverse complement strand
GGTGAATTGCCATATTGATACCGGTCTCGTCGCAAGCAGGCATAATGCCCTTGAGGAAGTAAACGAGATTTTCAAAGAGTTGCTCGTGGCTCATACCGCTATAAGCGTCAAGCAAAGAGTTGAGTTCTTCGGAGGTGTAGCTCTCATCCCAACCGGGAAGGTGGAGGTTGTGAGGGTCAAGGCCCATCAGCTCCTCGTGGTTATAGGAAAGTGCGTTGGAGCCATCCTCTGCCTCGGTATGCAGATTGGTGCGCAGCCAGTCGAATACGGGCATAAAGTTGTAGCAGATGCACTTAACGCCTGCCTTGCCCAGGTTGCGAATGGTGGTTGCATAGTTTGCAATGTAACGGTCACGGGTGGGGAGACCAAGCTTGATGTCCTCGTGTACGGGAACACTCTCGATAACCTCCATCTCAAGACCCTTTTCGTCGCAGAGCGACTTGAGGCGCAGGATCTTATCCATCTCCCAAACCTCACCCACGGGAACGTCATAAACAGCGGTAACAACACCGCTCATGCCCGGGATCTGACGGATATAGGAAAGCGGAATGCTATCCTTTTCTCCGTACCAACGAAATGTCATTTTCATGGTTCGTTTGTCCTTTCAGTTTTTTGATGTGTGTATTTCAATTTAATCAATTACAGGTTGAGGAACGCCTTAACGTTGCCGTAGCAAACGGCATACATCAAGCTCTTTGCGGCACACATATCGTATTCTCCGCGTTCAACGTATCCGCCAACAAAGTCGGCAAGAATGCGACGGAAGAAATCAAAGCGTGCGTAGCTTGCCAAAGAACGGCTATCGGTCAGCATACCGAGGTTGGTGCCAAGAACGGCATATTCCGAAACGTTCTTAAGCTGCTCGCGAATGCCCTCGACGGTATCGTTGAACCACCAAGCCGCACCGACGCGAACGTTCGGGAACGCGCCCGTGAGCGTTGCCACTGCAGGAACACAAGCGGGATTGAGGGTATAAACAACCGTTTTGGGAAGTGTATCTCTTTTGACAAGCTCGTCGAAAAAGTAAACAAGCATATCCGTGTATACGAAGCCGCGCATAATGTCAAAGCCTGAGTCACGTCCAATAGCACCTGCCAATTTGCTGTTAACGTTGCGGAAGGTTGCAAAGTGCAACTGCATAACAATGTTGTTCTTGGTATAAAGCGATGCCATAAAATACATCAAATGCGAGAAGAGCTGTTCACGTTCATGCTCATCTAGGGTTTCGCGCTTTTCATAAAGCTTTGCTGCTCTATTTTCGCTCACATCGGGCACGGGCAAGTAATCCATTCCGTGATCGGCAATTTTGCAACCCTTGGAAATGAAATAGTCCAGTCTCTCTTCAAGTGCTTTTTTCAGGTCCGCCAACGTATCCAGCTTTCTGCCAACGGCACTTTCCAATCTTTCCAAAGCCGCCGCATCCATATTTAAAGCGAAGTCGGGGCGGAAAGTGGGGCGCACGTTGGTGTCACCGCACATACCGTGCATCGACAAGGGAGATGCGGGATCGTCGGTGGTAGCAACGTATTCCACGCGGAATTTCTTTAAAATTTGCTTTGCGGTCAAGGTTTCGAGCACCTTGTTCGCTTTGTTCCAAATACGTTCTGCACTCTCGGGATTGAGAGGCTCGCGAATATTGAACAAAAGTTTGAGTTCAAGTTGCGTCCAATAGTAGAGCGGACCACCGCAAAGGAGCGGAAAGATCTCGGCATATTTGAGATACTTTTCATAAAAGCTTGCATCACCCGTGATATATTTTTCATCCACACCGCAAAGACGCATAGCGCGCCATTTATAGTGGTCGGCAGCGAGCCACAACTCGCCCAACGACTCGAACTTGCGATCATTTTGCAGTTCCGCTTCATTCAGGTGACAGTGATAGTCAACGATGGGTAGGTCTTTTACTGTGGCATACAGTTCTTCTGCCGCGGGGGTATTTAAGAGGAGTGCATCCCCAAAAAATTCCTTCATAGGTTATCTCCCTTCCCTATCCGTCAGGACAGGATTTCAATTCTCTTTCCACCCGACTGATACATCGAGAGGATGAGGCGAACAACCTTTGCGGCTTCCTTGCCCGAGATGGGGAACTTGCGTCCCTCATTCAAGCAGGCATAGAAATCGCGAATGAGGATGGCGTGTCCTGTTCCCCAAACGGTTTTGCCGACAAGGTTGGCGTGGTCGCGAGTATCTTCGATTTCAACGGGCTTGCCATTGCAAATAACAAAATCGTTGCCTGCGATAACGCGAATTTTATCTTGTGTAACGAATTGCAACTGAACGGGCAGGTCTGCCGTTGCGGCAGTGGTGCCGTAGAAGTGGCACATCATACCGTCGGGCAACTCAAAGTGTGCCGTTGCGGTGTCCTCTACCTCGATGCAATCCTTGTGATAGTCATTGACGGTGTGTGCGGTTACGTGAGTGGGCATGCCGCACAAATGTTGCAAAAGGTCAAGCGTGTGCAATGCTTGGTTGATCATAACACCGCCGCCTTCTTCGATGATCTTGCCTCTCCAAGCACCCGATGCATAGTATTTTGCATCTCTCTTCCAGCTGACAATGCCAAGGCCGGACTTAACGCCGTGCTCTTTGATGAAATCCATCAGCCAAATCATGCGGGGCTCATAACGGTTTTGTTGGCATACGCCAAGTTGTGCGGTGCTCTTCTCTTCTGCTTCAAGGACTGCGTGCAGTTGCTCCATGGTGGTAGCCAAGGGCTTTTCGCAAAGCACGTTGATGCCGCGACCGAGTGCCGCGATAACCATTTCGGCATGCAGATAGTGAGGGGTGCAGATGTGAATGGAATCGGGCTTTTCTTTATCCAAAAGCTCAACGTAGTCGGTGTAAACCGGAACGTTGCCAAGCTCGAATTTTTCAATTCTTTCCTCGGCGTGCTCGGGAACGATATCGCAAAGAGCGCAAATTTGGTTGCCCGAACCGATGATGGCGTTGATGTGGTTGCCCGAAATAGAGCCGCAACCGATGACGGCAATACGGAAAGTTTTCATAATGTTTTCCTCGTTTTTTGTAGGTGGTTGGTTGGTTTCTGTTATTTGACTCCGCCGTAAGAACCCGAAATATCGAGGACTACGTCGGAGGTATCTTTCTTGACTACGGTGCTCTCACGGATGCGACGGTTGAGTTCGTCGAGGTAGAGATCATCGTCGATGGGAAGTGTGACGGCTTTATCAAGCCAAGTGGAAAGAATCATCGCGTTCATCATTTGCACGCTATTGATGCCCTCCTCGCCCTTTACAAAAAGCGGCTCAATGCCCAAAGTGGCATTGGCGAAATTGTTGAGGATGCCGACGTGCTGATCGTTGCGACCGTCGGTGGGCACCTCAAAGGTTTTGTATTCGGGGTCGACAAATGCGCGTGCCGTGCGGCAGAACTCGCGCTCGTCAACGGCAAGTTGATCAAAGGTCAATTTGCCGCCCTCGCAAACAAGACGTCCGCGTGTGCCGGTGATTTCAAAGCGGTTGGTTCCCGGTGCATCTGCCGTAGAGGTGACAAACACGCCCGTGGCTCCGTTTGGGAACTCCATATAGGCGGTAACGTCGTCCTCAACCTCGATGTCGTGCCATTTGCCAAAATGACAATGTGCGTGGATTTTTGAGGGAATCATCCCCACAATCCATTGCAGCAAATCGATTTGATGGGGGCATTGGTTGAACAATACACCGCCACCCTCTCCGCCCCAGGTGGCTCTCCAGCCGCCAAGATCGAAGTAGTTTTGCGAACGATACCAGTTGGTAATGATCCAGTTGACGCGTTTGATCTCTCCAAGCTCACCGCCCGCTACCATTTCTTTCATTTTGCGATAGATGCAATTGGAGCGTTGATTGAACATCATGCCAAACACCTTGCCCGAACGCTCTGCCGCCTCATTCATCTCTTTGACCTGCTTGGTGTAAACACCTGCGGGTTTTTCGCAAATGACGTGCAAATTTGCATCGAGCGCTTGGCACACAAGATCTTTGTGATCGTATGGCGGAACCGCAACGATAACGGCATCAATCAAGCCGCTCTGCAGCATTTCCTCATAGGTGGAAAACGCCACAACGTCCCCGGCACCCTCGAGTGCCAAAATTGCATCCGCCTTGGATTGCTTCGGCTCACAAATGGCGCACAAAACACCGTTTGCAATTTTGCCCTCTAAAAGGCTTTTGCAGTGTGCCGTGCCCATGTTGCCGATGCCAACAATGCCAAATCGAACTTTTTGCATTATGCTCTGCCGTCTACAACGGGGTGACCGATTTCGGCAAGCATTTCCTTAAGTGCGTTTACTGCATAGTCAAACGCTTCATCGGCGGTGGCAAATACAAACTTGTTTTTGAGTTCTTTGCCGTCAAATTGCCTGTAGGATTCGGAAACGAAAAGGTGAGGCTCAACGGTGAGCACTACCTCAGCGTCGGTCATTTTGTCAATCTTTTCAAGTGCTTCTTTCAGGTGACCCTCGCCTGCTCCTGCAGGAACGAGTGTGCGACCCTCGTAGAGGCAATCCTTAACGTGCATATATTCGAAATAAGGTGCGGTTGCTTCAAAGCCTGCAACGGGGTCTCTTTGGCAGTAAACGTAGTTTGCAGGGTCGTAGATGCCGCGCAGACCGGGAACGGCTGCAAGCAGGTCGGCTACGCGTTCGGGGTCTTGACCGTAAATCTCACCCTCATTCTCGTGGCACAGAATGACGCCTGCCTCGGCTGCCTCGGCAACCATGATCTTCATGCGACGAATAACCTCGTCGCGGTACTCGTCAAGCTTGTCTTGCTCAACAAAGAAGCTGAAAATACGCATACGCTTTGCACCGAACACGCGGCAAACGTAGAGTGCGCGACGGAAGAGCTCCAAGTGGGGCTCAAAATCGTCGGTGATTTTATATTTTCCAATGGGGGAGCCGAAGGAAGGAACAATGATGCCCTCTGCATCAAAGCGACGCTTGATTTCTGCCAACTCCTCATCCGTTTTTGCAATTACGGGACCGAGATTCATAGCGCGAGGCTCGATGCAGAAGAGTCCGTTTCTCTTCAACGCTTCGATTTGTCCGTCAATACCGTTGTGTGCTTCATCTGCTAAAACGGAGATCAAAAATTTTGCCATAGTAGTTGTCCTTTCGTGATGATTCGTCCTTGACGAAATATGATTTGCGCGCGAACCAAAGCT
>JAZOMJ010000136.1:0-27107 GCA_045653865.1 Eubacteriales bacterium | reverse complement strand
AGAATCGCGTTGCCAACAGTGTGCACTTCGTTTAAATGGCCGAGAATACGGGATTCAAACTGTCCGAGGAACTGTGTTCCGGCAACAAGCGCCGTCATATCCAACAGATAGATTTCTTTGCCTTGCAACTTGTAAGGAACGTTTCCCGATGCAATGCGGATAGCAAGTGCTTCGGCAATTGCCGTTTTACCAACACCCGGCTCACCAATGAGGCAAGGATTGTTCTTTTGACGGCGGCAAAGAATTTGGATAACGCGAGAGAGTTCACGGTCACGGCCAATGATTTGGTCGAGCTTGCCTTCACGCGCATACTGCGTTAAATTGCGGCTATAAGTAGGCAAAAACTTGAGTTTTTTCTCTTCTTTTGCCTTTTTCTTATCAGATTTTTTGTCGTTTGGATTGACATTGGGAGCATCCGGCAGATTTCCGTCCGCTTTTTGAGCAAAGAGACCTGCATCGCGGAAGAGTTTGGGAAGATCGATGGCAGGTGCACCGCCATCCTCGTTGTCATCTGCATCCGACGGAGTTTCGGTACCTGCAAGCATTGCGTTGATATCTTCCTCGGCCCCCTCAAGCTGTTCGGGAGAAATGCCAAACTGCCCCATAACGTTGCCAACAAGATTATCTACGGGAACGCCCATATCCTTGGCACATTTGAGACAGAGCCCCTTTGTGCTCTTTTCGCCGTTTTCCATTTTGGTTACAAAAATAACTGCCATACGCTTATGGCATTGTGAACACATTACCATTTGAGTGAATGAGTCCTTTCTTTGGGATTTTTGAAAAAGCCTACCGAAGATGCGGCAGGCTTTTTCGGAACTTATCTAATTTTTTAGCAAATAAGAATTGGAATTACTTCCAAAAATCTCCCAACCACTTAACAATAACAGTATCGGGATAGATTACGCCCTTTGCATCGATGAAGCCAATGATAGTAGCAAAAATCATCAAAATAATGATACCCTTCAAAGCGCCGAATACGCCACCGAAAATGCTATTTACTGCACCGAAAATAGAAACGCGGTCAGCAATCTCGTTGAGAAGCCATGCAAGAACAGTAACAAGAATGAGCGCCAAAACAAAGGTCAAAACATAACCGAGAACAGCAGAGGAAACATCGGCAACGGGGTTGGCGATATCTGCAGCAATCGATTCAACAACAGCGGTACCGGTCTCTTCGGACTTTTTGGCAAGGTCTTCCAAAATTGCTTCTCTCTTCTCTGCATTGAGCAGGAACTCGGGAACGAATTTAAGGAAATCAGCAATGCCTTGTCTAAAAGCATCGATAGAGCCGCCTACGGATGTGTAAAGTTCGTCTGCTTTTTTGTAGAAAGCATCATAAACGCTGGGGTAAATAAGTCCATCTTTGAGGAATGTAGATGTAATCGGACCTACAAAATACGTTACAACAATCGTGATAAGCAATTTTGCAGATTGGATCAAGCTTTTGATAAAGCCCTTGCGGACACCGATTGTGATGAAAATCACAGCGATGACTACAAATAAAACGTCGAAAAAGATTGGCATAGTTAAAGTCTCCTTTTTAAATTGTTTTTATGTACGGAAAGTAATGTAAACCGCTTTTTGCGGTGAGCAAAGTAAAACTTCTTTGTCATTGACAGCAAGCAGTACTTTACCATCCGTTGCGTATTCCTGAAAATCAATCTGTTCACTATCAAGATCAAGGCGGCTCACACCGCTATAATCGGTCCAAAACAACGCCCCTTCAAGATAGGCAACACTATTGATGCTTCTAGAAACAACACTATTATACACTATTTTTCCGCTTTTGTCAAATAGAATTACAATATTTTTTTCAGAAATTTCACTTTTTTTCAAACAAATAGCCACACCATCCTCATTTAGTTCGGCTGTTGCAAGCATTTTTCCTTCAAAATCGTAAAAAAAGTCCAATTTTCCGTTTGCTGAAAAATAAGCGACTCCTGTTGTGCAAAGTGTTGCAATTTTGCCTGTTTTGGTAAAATGGCAACTGATTCCAAGCGAGGAATCCAATTCTGTTTCGGCTATGGCAGTCGCTTTGCCCGGTTCTGCCAAGAGTACGGTTGTTGAAAAGCCACCATTCTTTGGAGAAACCGTTAAGATAGCGATTCTATCTCCGTCGGCAGAAATAGTAACATCAAGAACATTTCCGCTTCTTTTATAAAGATTGATAAGCGAGAAGCGTTCATTATAAAGATACACAGCGGAATTGGCATCACTTGCCGAGGAAATCAGCGCATACATTCCCGAATCGGAAACTGCCGCACCTGTGATAGGATATTCCGTTTTCCCCTCAAACATTTGTGTGTTGGCGTTGTAAAGCGAATACTGCTTGCCACCGCGCTCATAAACCAACAAATATTTGCCGGATCCCACAGCCACCGGATCGTTGTACTGAATACCGTGACTAACGAGCTGACGTCCGGTTGCAGAAAAAATGGTAACACCCGTATTTCCCGCTACCGCCAATCCTTTGCGGTAAAGCGTAAAACTTTGCTCGTCATTTGTGGAATACGAAATGGAATCGTACGAAAAGACATCTACACGTTCAGCTGAAGCATTTAAATCTTGAAAAAAGTGATAAAAGTTTTGGTAGGTAATAAGTTTGCTATTTGTAAGAAAAGAAAGCACTACGAAAGCAAACAATGAAAGATACAGAACAACTTGAAGAATGCCAAGACCTGCCGAAATGTTCTCAAAATATTCGTTTCGTTGTTTTCCTATCCCATTTGCAGGTGTTTTTGCAACTGCTGTTTGAGTGCTTCGTTTGGTAAATTTCAAGGCGTTCCTCCTTTCTCGTTAATACAAAACGCGATTGAGATAAAGTCCGCAAGCGGGCACTGTCATACCTGCTTTTGAACGGTCGCAAGATGCGGTAATGTTGGGAATATCATCGGGGGTGATTTTTCCGAGTCCCACATCGATGAGGGTTCCTGCCAAAATGCGTACCATATTGTAAAGGAAGCCGTCGGCACTGATACGAAAGACAAGCATATTGCCTTCTCTTTCAACCGAGGCGGCCTTTACGGTGCGGACGGTTGTGGCAACCGTGGAGCCTTGCGCCATGTAGGCGGCAAAATCCTTTTTGCCAACCAGGTGTGCGGCGGCTTGGTTCATACGTGCAAGCGCGGCATCATCCAACACACGTGGCAAATGGTAGGCTCTGCCATCCCAAAACGGGTCACGTACGGGAGAATTGTATATGCGGTAGATATATTCTTTTTCAACCACATCGTATCGTGGATGAAAATCGGATGCTACCCATTTTGCCTCAAACACGCTGATGTCGGGCGGCAGATGTGCCGAGAACGCAAGCGGAACACGCTCGGGTGGAAGTGAAGTAATCAAATCTTCGCAGCCTTTTTGCGCAACGGTTGCACAAAATTCGTTTGCGTGCACACCGCTATCGGTGCGACTGCACCCAACAATGTCGCAATCATAACCGAATAGCGTGCGTGCGGCCTCGTTCAACTTTTGCTGAATGCTCGGTGCATTCGGTTGCACCTGATAGCCGCAATAATTGGTGCCGAGATATCGGACTTTGATAAAAAGCTTCATAATCAGTTCATAACGTATCCTAATTGAATTTGGTTAAGGAATGCAAGCAGAACACAAATAGCAACTCCGACGAGTGTATAAATCACATCGGATGCGTGCCACTGCATAACATTGAGTCGCGTTCTACCCTCTCCACCGTGATAGCAACGGCATTCCATAGCATCGGCAAGCTGGGTTGCGCGGTTGATTGCCGAGGAAAAGAGCGGAATCAAAATGGGGATAAGTGCCTTGACACGTTGAATGAGAGAGCCGTTTGCAAAATCGGCTCCGCGTGCCTTTTGCGCATTCATAATCTTTTCGGTTTCCTCGGTTAAGGTAGGAATAAAACGCAAGGTGATGGACATCATCATGGCAAACACGTGCACGGGTACGTGTAAGTGCTTGAGCGGTGACAAAAGCGCCTCGAGTGCATCGGTCAAATCCATCGGCGTGGTGGTATAGGTCAAAAAGATGCTGGTAGAGGTGATGAGCACGAATATGCGCAAGAACATAAACAACGCGCGCCAAAGTCCCTCGGCATAAATGCGAATACCCCAAAATGCAACGAGTAAATCTTCACCCGTACCAAAGAAAACATTGATGACAACGGTAAAACCGATGATGAATAAAAGAGGTGCTATAGAGCGCACAATTGTTTTGAGGGGAATGCGGCTGACAAAAATGAGGGATATGCCAATGCACAAAAGTGCGGCAAACGCAACTGCACTTCGGCATAGGAATGTAGCTACAATAAAGGTGGTTGCCAAGAGAACCTTAAAGCGAGGATCCATATGGTGAATGATGGAATTGGCAGGATAGTACTGTCCAAAAGAAATGCCCTTCATCAGCCCTCACCTCCCATCAAGAAAAGTTCTTTGAGGGCTTCGGTAGCCTCTGCAACGGTGTAAATATTGTTGGGAACCTGCATGCCACGCTGACGCAAAAGGCGCATTAGATGGGTGATTTGAGGAACATCGAGACCTGTTTCCGCCAACTGATCTACATGGGCAAAAACTTCTTCGCGCGTTCCCTGACGCAAAACTTTTGCATTGGACAACACAACAACATCGTCGGAATAGCGCGCCATATCTTCCATACTATGACTAACAATCAAAACGGTAGAACCGGTCTTTCTTTGATAGGTGCGAATCCCCTCAAAAATATAGCTACGGCCAAGCGGATCAAGTCCTGCGGCAGGCTCGTCAAGCACCAACACCTCGGGGCGCATTGCAATAACACCTGCAAGAGCCACACGGCGTTTTTGCCCCCCCGAAAGATCGAATGGAGACTTCTCCAAAAGTTCCTCTCCAACATCGCAAAAAGCCGCGGCTTCAAGCACACGTTCGCGAATTTCCTCTTCACCGAGTCCCATATTACGAGGACCGAAAGCGATATCCGCGTACACAGTTTCCTCAAACAGCTGATACTCGGGATATTGCATAACAAGACCTACGCGGAAGCAAAGTTTGGAGCGAAGCTCGCGAATTTCGTCTTGCATTTTCCTTTTTCTCTTGCGCGGAGAAAGAGATTTGTATTCTTCCCTCTCACTCCAAGCATTGTACACGTCGGTAACGGTACTGTTGATGTCATATCCATCCAAAAGAACGCGACCTGCATTCGGCTTGATTAAACCGTTGAGCATTTGCATCATAGTGGATTTTCCGGAGCCTGTATGTCCGATGATACCGGTGATGCATCCCTCGCGGATACCAACCGAAACATCATCCAGCGCGACTTGCTCATAGGGCGTACCTTTGCTGTAGACATAGCTCACGCGATCTAAATAAATCTTATTCATTTTGTTCCTCTTTGTTATTTTGCGCGTGTATTGAAAGCTTTTTGCAAAAGATCGGCACACGCTTCGGGGGATGCGATGGTGTCACCATCTATAGAAATACCTGCGTCACGTAAAGCGTGGATGAGTTCAGCACATTGTGGAACCTCCAACCCTACCTTTTGCAAAACGTCACGTTGTGCAAAAATTTCGTCAGGAGTACCGTCCAGCAAAAGGCTTCCGTCATTGATAACAATAATTCTATCTGCCTCTGCCGCCTCGTTCATATAGTGGGTAATATTGAGTACCGTCATTCCATAGTCGCGGTTGAGTCTGCGAATTGTATCAAGCACGTCTCGACGTCCACTCGGATCGAGCATAGCCGTCGATTCATCAAAAATAACGCACTTCGGCATCATAGCAAGAATACCTGCAATGGCAACGCGTTGCTTTTGTCCTCCCGAAAGACGGCGCGGCTCGTGCTTTGCATAATCGGTCATACCAACGGTTTCAAGTGCAAAATCGACGCGACGACGGAGTTCTTCTCTCTCTACACCCAAATTTTCGGGGCCGAATGCCACGTCTTGCTCTACAATGGTGGCAACCAACTGATTATCGGGGTTTTGAAAAACCATGCCCACGTTTTTGCGCAGGTTGAGAATATCCTCATCGGTTAAATCTGTGCGCGAAAGATCCAAATCATTGACAAGAAGCTTGCCTGATGTGGGTTCGAGTATATAATTGAGCAATTTTGCAAAGGTGGATTTACCCGAGCCGTTGTGACCGAGCACCGCTACGTATTCACCGCGGCAAATATCCACCGAAAAGTTTTGCAGAGCAGGATTTTCCTCTCTCCCCTCCTCATCGGTGTAGGAAAAAGAAAGATTTTCTGCGTGAATGAAAATATCAGACAAAACGATTGATCCTTTCAAGGAATTTTCTATTGTTTGCGGTACCAACGGGAGCTTGCACCGCAGGGCAAAAATGCGCCCGTTTGCGTAACTTTGAGACCAAGCTCGCCCGACTCAATTTCACCGCCATAGCGTGCACGAACCTTGAGTTCGAGCAAATAGCTCATCGTTAAGGGAGAAAGTCCTGTTGTGTAGGAGTTTACCAAGAAGAAAAGCGGTTCATCGGAGAGCAGTTGTGCGGTGAGTGTAATGAGCTCGTTGATGCTTTCTTCAAGCTTCCAAACCTCGCCACCGGGTCCTCTTCCGTAGGATGGAGGGTCCATAATGATGCCGTCATAGTGATTGCCGCGACGAATTTCGCGTTCGACAAACTTTTTGCAGTCATCTACAATGTAGCGAATGGGAGCGTCGGCAAGACCGGACAGCGCGGCATTCTCTTTTGCTTGTGCTACAATGCCCTTGGAAGCATCTACGTGTACAACAGACGCGCCTGCTTTTGCGGCTGCAACCGTTGCACCACCCGTATAGGCAAACAAGTTGAGTACCTTAATCGGGCGGTTTGCCTCGCGAATAAGACCCGAGAACCAATCCCAGTTAGCGGCTTGCTCGGGGAAAAGCCCGGTATGCTTAAAGCCCATCGGGCGCAATACAAAGCCGAGGTCACCATATTGAATTTTCCAAGATTCAGGCAAATTATTCTTTACCCAAGCGCCACCGCCCGAATGCGAGCGACGGTAGATGCCGTCTGCTTTCTTCCAAGCAGGATGTTTGGCAACGCCTTTCCAAATGATTTGCGGATCCGGACGAATGAGAATCAAATTTCCCCAACGCTCCAAGCGTTCACCATCCGATGTATCGAGCAATTCATAGTCTTTCCAATTTTCAGAAAACCACATAGTCTTTATCCTTTTCGTGCTTATTTGTTATAGTATTGTGACAGACGTGACGCACCGCTGTGTGCGTGACAAATGGCAATGGCGAGTGCATCGGCAGTATCGTCAGGACGCGGCGGCTTTGGGAGCCCCAAAAGCAGCGTGACCATTGCAATGACCTGTCTCTTTTCTGCCTTACCATAACCGACAACCGCTTGCTTAACCTGCGGTGGCGTGTACTCAAAAATGGGAATGCAGGCGCGCTCGGCAGAAAGCAAAATAACGCCTCTCGCCTCGGCTACACGAATACCCGTTGTGATATTGTTGGTGAAGAAAAGTTCTTCCACTGCCACAGCATCGGGATGGTACTTTTCTATCAACTCATTCATTCCGTCATAAATAAGACGCAAACGCTCCTCGGTTCGCGTTCCCTTGGGTGTGTTGATAGAACCGTAGGCAATGGTGCGGAATTTCGCGTTCTGATATTCGATTACTCCCCAACCGACAATAGCAAGTCCGGGGTCAATGCCCAAAATAATCAAAATCGTTCTCCCATCTAAGTTACATAAATATCCAATATAATTATAACACCTTTCCGGGCAAATGTCAAACGATTTACACATATTTTTTTGAAAAAAGGTGATAAAAATGTAAAAATTCGGTTTACAGAATGCTTTTTTTATGTTATAATAAGTTGATATTATGTTTATAAAGAGGAATTTTGTATGACTATTATTCCCTTGCGTCCCGAAGATCGCATTCAACTCAAAAAACCACATCCCTGCGGTGGCAAAATTTTCCGCATTTTGCGCGTTGGAAGCGAAGTGCGCGTGATATGCGAAACCTGCGGACGAGATATGACCATTGACAGGGTAAAACTTGAAAAATCCATCAAACAGGTGATACAATCACAAATGGATTCCCCAAAAAAAGGAGATAAATGATATGACAAACGAAAACGCAAACAAGATAAAAGACAAAGCTGTTAACTTGGGTAAAAAAGTTTGGGAACGCGTGTCCTACCGTCCGTTTTGGAACAAGTATGGTTATATGGCGTTTTGCATGCTGATTCCCGCAATTTTGATTTATTTGATTTATGCCGCCAGAGGACAGTATCCGATTGGAGACGGCTCTGTTTTGGTGCTTGACTTAAACGGACAATATGTTTGGTTTTTTGAAGCGCTGCGCAACTTTGTACGCGGTGATGCGGAACTGCTTTATTCCTTTTCTCGTCAATTAGGCGGTGAATTTTTAGGCATTTATGCCTACTATCTTGCAAGCCCTCTTTCTTTCCTTGTAGCCCTCTTTCCAAAGGCAAGAATGTTGGAAGCGCTCACCGCTCTCTTTATGGTAAAGGGTGGTTTGTGCGGATTGACATTTGGTCTTTATATGCACAAGTCCACAAAACATCCCAACAAAATCGCTATCATCATTTCCTCCATTTCTTACGCGTTGTGCTCCTATGCCATCATTCAACAACACAATACTATGTGGATTGATGCTGTTATGTGGCTTCCCTTAATTACTCTTGGCATTGAAAGCATTATCAAGCACGGTAAATTCAAGCTTTATGTAGTATCCCTTGCAATTGCAGTTTTCAGCAACTACTACATTGGTTATATGCTTTGCATCTATTGTGTAATTTATTTCTTCATTTACTACTTTGCCAACACCGAAAAGTTTGGCAACAATCCTCTGCGTGAAAAAGCGCACTTCTTGCGCTCCCTTGGCCGTATTGTAGGTTACTCTGCTTTGGCACTTGGCATTGCGGCAGTTATCATTTTGGGCGCTTACTATTCGCTCAACTTTGGTAAAACAACTTTCTCTGACCCCAGCTGGGATCTTGCAATCAAATTTAACTGGTTTGATTTTCTCTACAAGCTCCTGCCGGGTTCTTATGACACCGTTCGCCCCGAAGGTCTCCCCTTTGTTTACTGCGGTGTACTCACCCTTTTGCTCATTCCCGTTTATTTCGCTTCAAAGAAATATTCCGCGCAGCAAAAATTCTTCTCTGCTCTTTTGTTGATCATTTTGTTCTTCTGCTTCTCCGTAAATATCATCGACCTCATTTGGCACGGCTTCCAAAAACCGAACTGGCTGAACTATCGCTATAGCTTTATGTTCTCCTTCTATTTGTGTGTGTTGGCATGTCGCGCATTTGGAGATTTGGAAAGAACCAGTTACCCCATTCTCCTTGGCACGGGCGGTTTTATCGGTGTGTTCTGCCTGCTTTTGAAGTTGTATGAAAACGGTGACTATATCAAACCCAAGGAAATTGAGTGCCTCCTCTTTACCGCGATTGCAGTAGCGCTTTATTTAATAATTATTTTCATCAGACGCATAAAAGCCTTGAAATTTATTTCAGGCATCATTTTGGCATGCGTGGTAACCGTTGAATTGTTTATCAGTGGCCTTTTGGGTATGAACGGCTTGGTTATGGACGTTGGTTGCTCGACTTATAGCCGTTACAATGACTTCCTCAAGGGCGTTCGTCCCATCGTGGAAACCGTACAAAAGCAAGATGACTCTTTCTATCGTATGGAAAAAACCTTTTATCGCTCCAACAACGATAATATGGCACTGATGATGCGTGGTCTTTCGGGTTCCACCTCCACATTGAATAAGGAAACCATACGCTTTTTGAACTCTTTGGGATATGCTTCCAAAGCACACTGGACAAAGTATCTTGGCAACACTCCCGTAACAGACTCGTTGCTTGGCATCAAGTATTTGATCTCACAGGATAGTCTATACGAGAACTACTACGAGATTTTTGCAACCGACGAAGCCAACGGTTACACCGCATATTACAATCCCTATGCTCTATCGATTGCATACGGTGTTTCGGATGATCTTTTAGACTTTGAATTGGGTTTTGTTGAAGAAACCGAAGACAAAAAAGAAGATGCAACCAAGAAAGAGGAAGAAAAGGAAAGCGGTGAGGGCATCAAAAATGCTATCAGTTCCCTTAAAGGATTGGTAAATGAGTGGCTTGACATTGAAGAAAATAAAGCAACTGTTTATGTTGACGATTACAGAAGCCCCTTTGACCGTTTGAATGCCATTCTTGCGGCAATGCTTGGAGAAGAAGAGCCTGTTGCCGTATTTGTACCCGTCTCCTCAAAAGTGGCAAGCACAGATGGTGTTACAACCGGTGGCTACACAGGTAGCGCCGGAGAATCGGGTGCAAGCTACAAGCTCAAGGATTCGAAGAACACAAACGGAAGCATTACAATTGTTACCAATGCCCTGCCCCAAACTGCAGAAATCTTTTTCTACGCACCCAGCGGATACCCCAGAGAAGTTGGTCTTGAGCTTTCTGTAAATGACGATAAGGGTGTAAATAAAGGAACCTTTATGGGCAATGATACCTCTCGTATTATTTCCTTGGGCGAATATCAACAAGATTCTACGCTTTCCCTGAAACTGATTCTTAAGAAGAGCGACCTTTATCTTGACAAAAATGTAGACTATTTTTGGTATGTAGATATGGACGCATACAAAAATGTAATGGAGCGCCTCGGTCAAAACCAATTCCAAATTGAAGAATACACCGAGCACTCTTTTGAGGGCACCTATACAGCATCTCGTGCAAATGAACTTGTACTGACAACCATTGCCTACGATAACGGTTGGGAAGTTTGGGTTGACGGCAAACAAGTAGAAGTTACCAAGGCACTTGGCGCACTCATTTCCTTCCATGTTGGCGGTGAGGCAGGCGAAACACACGATGTTCGTATTGTTTACTCTCCCAAAACCATCAACATCGGTTTGATTGTTTCTATTCTTTGTATTCTCCTCTTTATCATTTTGATTGTTTTGGATCGTCGCTTCCATTTCGGATGCAAAAAACGTACCGATGTTGACTACAACGATGGACGCGGTATGGATGATACAGATGAGAATTCGGATGGGGATATCAAGGATCCGACAGATGAATTTCAATCTATTCTCAACACGCTAAAAGTTGTTTTTATTCCTCCCAAAAAAGAAAAATACGTTCATCAGCACTCCAAGAAAAGAAAGAAAAAATAATTCCCTTATAGAAAACGACTGAAAGGAATTCCCCTTTATGTTCTATTATTTGTGCGGAAAACTCGCACTTCTCAAAAATGATCTTGCCGTAATTGACGTTGGCGGCGCAGGTTATAAATTGACTATCAGCGGTACGACCTACGAGGCTATGCCTGCAAACCGCTCGGTAAAAGATCCCCCAACTGTTAAACTCTTTACCTATCTCGCGGTACGCGAGGATGGCATTGAGCTCTTTGGCTTTGCCACAGAAACCGAGCTTGCAACCTTTAAGTTGCTCATCACCGTGTCAGGCGTTGGCCCCAAAGCGGCTATGGCAATTCTCTCTCATCTCACCCCCGAAAAGTTTGCTTTGGCGGTTTGCACCGACGATAAAAAAGCCATCTCCAAAGCCAACGGCATTGGCCCCAAGACGGCGGCGCGTGTGATTTTGGAACTCAAGGACAAGCTGATGAAAGAAGCAGGAGGCAGCGATTTTGCTTCTGTTGCCCCCATTGCAGGTGCAACCCCTGCCGCAAAAGGCGGCAAGCTTGCAGAGGCTACCGATGCCCTTATGGTGCTTGGCTACTCCCGTGCCGAGGCTATGGCGGCTATGAAGGATATGGACATTGCCAACATGGAGCTTGAAGAGATCATTCGTCTCTCGCTCAAACGCCTGATGTGATATCAGTAACAGAAAGGACACACAATGGATACCAACGAATTCGATTTTGAAAACCGAATTATGAATACGGCTTATTCTGCCGCTGACTCGGATGTGGAGTATTCCCTGCGCCCCAAGACGCTTGACGAGTATGTCGGTCAAGAAAAAGTCAAAGAGAACCTTAAGGTTTATATCGAAGCGGCAAAAAAGCGTGGTGATCCGCTCGACCACGTGCTTCTTTACGGCCCTCCCGGCTTGGGTAAAACCACGCTTTCCAATATTATTGCCGCAGAAATGGGCGTAAATATTCGCGTCACTTCGGGTCCTGCAATTGAAAAAGCCGGCGATCTTGCCGCAATTCTTACCAACCTCAATGAGGGCGACGTGCTCTTTATTGACGAAATCCACCGCCTTTCGCGCAGTGTACAGGAAATTCTCTACCCTGCTATGGAGGATTATGCGCTGGGTATCATCATTGGCAAGGGTCCCTCTGCAAGAAGCATTCGTATTGATCTACCCCGTTTTACACTCATTGGCGCCACTACGCGTGCAGGTCAAATGACAACGCCTTTGCGTGACAGATTCGGTGTCATTCTCAAATTGGAGCTTTACACCCCTGAAGAGCTTGCCACCATCGTGCGCCGCAATGCGGGCATTCTTGAAATGGATATCACCGATGACGGTGCCATTGAGATTGCAAGCCGTTCTCGCGGTACGCCGCGTATTGCTAACCGCCTGCTCAAGCGTGTGCGTGACTTTGCGCAAATCAAGGGCGACGGTCGCATTGACAGAGAGATAGCGAACTATTCCCTGACACGTCTTGAAATCGACCAGCTTGGCCTTGACAACGTTGACAGACGGATGCTGGAAACCATTATCAAGTTCTACAACGGCGGGCCCGTCGGTCTTGAAACACTTGCGGCAACCGTTGGCGAAGAAGCGATTACGTTGGAAGATATGTATGAGCCATATCTCATGCAGATCGGGTTCCTTTCCCGCACGCCTCGTGGTAGATGTGTCACGCATTTGGCTTACTCGCATTTGGGTATGACCTTGCCTACCGAACAAATCAAAATGTTTGGTGAAAACGAATAAAAAAGCGTCTGTGCACTTTTGCACAGACGCCATTTTTATATATCGTTTCTGCAAACGTCTTCGTAGGTTTCGCGCTTGAGGGCAACGTAGCTTGTGCCATCCTTGAGCATTACTACAGGGGGTTTGGGGAGGCGGTTGTAATTCGAGGACATCGAGTAGTTATATGCTCCCGTTGTCAGCACGGCAAGAATGTCACCGCGTGTGGTATTGGCAGGAAGTGTGACGTTCTCTTGCAGAATATCTCCGCTCTCGCAACAACGCCCTACTACCGAGCACTTAAAAGGTGTACTTTCATCATTTGCGCGGTTGGCAAGCAGAACGGTATAAGGTGAGCCGTAGAGGGCGAAGCGCGGGTTGTCGGTCATACCGCCATCCACAGATACGTAGTTTTTGTATCCGGGGATTTGCTTAACTGTTCCCACGGTGTAAAGTGTCATGCCCGCATCGGCAACAATACTGCGACCGGGCTCCAGACGAATGGCAGGCATGGGATAATCCAGTGCCGCACATTGTGCCTTTACCGCTCCCGCAACCTCGCAAATGTTTTCGGCAATGTCGATTTTGGGGTCGTTTTCGGTGTATCTTACACCATAACCGCCGCCGAGGTCGAGCTCGTCGATGATAAAACCGTACTTCTCTCGCATTTGGTTGGCAAAATTCAGCATAATGCCTGCCGCGCGCAAAAAGGTATCGGAATCGAACACCTGCGAGCCGATGTGGCAATGGTAGCCCGAAAGCTTGATGTGAGCAAGAGAGAGCGTATAAGCGGTGATTTCGTCGGCTTGCCCTGTCTCAATGGCAGAGCCGAACTTGGAATCCACCTTGCCCGTGTTGACTGCCGCATAGGTGTGGGTATCAATACCGGGGGTCAGGCGCAACAAAATCTTTTGGGTTATGCCGTGTTTGGATGCAAAATATTCGATGGCATCGAGTTCCTCGCGGTTATCTACCACAAAATAGCCAATGCCGTTCGATATAGCATAGTCGATATCCGCATCGGTCTTGTTGTTGCTATGGAAATAGGCGCGTTCCATTGGGAATCCAACAGACACAGCCGTACAGATCTCGCCCGAAGAAACAACGTCAATGCCCATTCCCTCTTCTTTCATAATGCGATAAATTTGCTTAAAGGATGCCGCCTTGCTTGCATAAAGCGGCAGGGATGCATCACCGAAAGCTTCTTTCATAGCAGACAGATATGTGCGACAATTTTGGCGAATGCGCTCCTCGTCCATCAAATAGAGGGGGGTGCCGTATTGTTTTGCTAATTCTGTTGTATCTTGACCGCCAAAGCAAAGATGTCCATCCTTGTTGACGGTTAGATTGTTACAAATCATTGTTTTTTCCTCGTTTTTATCAAAATGGGAATCAGTTATCGGCAATCATACGCTCCATATCATAAAGCCCTGCCTTTTTGCCGCAGAGATAATCGGCGGCGGCAAGTGCGCCCTCGGCAAAGAGTGCGCGGCTATGTGCCTCGTGCTTGAGCGTGATGGTTTGGGTATCGGTGCCAACGATTACTTCGTGTTCACCAATGATGTTGCCTATGCGAATGGCGTGAATGCCGATTTCTGTGGGTTCACGCTTGGCTTGTCCAGAACGTCCAAAAATGAACTGTGCATTTTTGCGAACCTCTTTAATGGCATTTGCCAAAAGGAGAGCCGTTCCGCTGGGAGCATCGAGCTTACGATTGTGGTGCTTTTCGATGATTTCGATATCGGCATCGGGAAAAGCCTTTGCCGTTGTTTTGGCAAGCTCAACAAGAAGCGCGATTCCAAGCGACATATTGGCACTATGAAATACGGGGATTTGTTTTGCCGCCTCAACGATATTTGCCTTTTCCTCGTCGGTGTGCCCTGTTGTGGCAATCACCGTGGGAATGTTATTTGCCGTTGCAAAATTCAGGAGTGCCGTGGTTGCCGTATGGTGAGAAAAATCGATGATGCAATCTATTTTTTCGGTCACCTCACTCCAATCGGTGTGTGTGACAAACTCACGGGTGTCAAGAGGAACAACGTCAAAACCGGCAGCCACAGTTGCACCGCGTACGCCATCCAGCGCAAGCTTTGCCACTTCTCTACCCATTCTTCCGCCAACACCGCAAATCAAAATTTTCATAGGTTACAAAAATCCTTTCCTCAAATCAAGCCGTGACGGCGCATCAGAGCGTAAAGCTTTTCGGCATTTTGGGGTTCCATAGGGGTCAGGGGCAGGCGCAGGCTGTTTTCGCCAAAGCCCATAGCCGCCATTGCCGCCTTTACGGGAATGGGGTTCACTTCGCAGAAGAGTGCGTTGACAAGTTCAATCAAATCCAGTTGCATCTTGGCACTGCCTGCAACGTCACCTGCCAAAAACTTATGGCACATTTGGCTTGTCTCTTTGGGCATCAGGTTAGAAAGAACCGAAATAACGCCCTTACCGCCCAATGAGAGAACGGGGACGATTTGGTCATCGTTACCTGAATAAATATCCATTTTGTCACGAACAAGCGATGCAAGCTCTGCAATTTGCGAGATATTGCCCGATGCCTCTTTAATAGCAACAATGTTGGGGTGATCGGCAAGAACTACCGCACTTGCGGGAAGCAGATTACAACCCGTGCGAGAAGGTACATTATAAAGGATGCAAGGCTTTGTGCTGGCATCTGCCACTACCTCAAAGGACTTAATCAATCCCTTTTGTGTTGCCTTGTTATAATAAGGGGTTACGAGCAGCATTGCATCGGCACCGGCTTCGCAAGCGAACTTGGTCAAATCGATGGCGTATGCCGTATCGTTAGAACCTGTACCTGCAATTACGGGAACGCGTCCGTTTACCTTTTTGACGGTATATGCAATTACCTCGCGGTGTTCTTCGTCGGTCAGTGTGGAGCCCTCGCCTGTGGTACCACAAGCAACGATAGCATCAATGCCTTGTGCAATTTGCCACTCGATAAGGCGACCGTATTGCTCATAGTCAACCTCGTTATTGATAAAAGGAGTGACGATGGCAGTTGCCGCACCGGTAAAAATTGTTTGCTTCATAGTATTTTTGTGTCCTTTCGATTTTTAATCGATTTTTTCAATTTGAAAGGCAGGAGTGCGCCAAAGAGCGTACCCCTGCCCACAAAAGCCATCAAGGATGGCACAATTACGGGATTTGGATAGCTCTCCGCATTTCTGCGACAGCATGACGGATATTTTCCGCAATGCCAGGAACAATTTTGCGCCAAATTGCCCTTCGGCACCCAAGCCTTTTTCCACCGCAACGCCTGCGCAGGCTTTTTCACGTAGGATACTCATCTTGTAGTGCGCCTCTATCATTTGAAGTCATTATAGCATATCCAAAAGAATTTGTCAATGCTTTTTTTCATTTTATTTAGAATATTAGTTGTAAATAGGATACTTTTCGCACAGAGCCATAACCTCGGCGGTGACTCTTTCGCGATTTCCCTCAAAATCGGTGGCAATATCTTTAATCCAGCCTGCAATCTTGAGCATTTCCTCTTCGCCAAAGCCGCGAGAAGTTACCGCAGGTGTACCTACACGGATACCGCTTGTAACGAAAGGTGTTTCGGGATCGTTGGGGATGGCATTCTTATTGACGGTGATGTGTACCTCGTCAAGACGCTTTTCCATCTCTTTACCCGTAATGCCGAACGCGCGCAGGTCGATGAGCATCAAGTGGTTGTCGGTGTCGCCCGAAACTACACGGAAGCCTGCCTCGGTGAGCGCATTGCAAAGAACCTTTGCGTTTTTGATGATTTGCTTTTGATATTCCTTAAATTCATCGGTCATTGCTTCACCAAAAGCAACTGCTTTTGCGGCAATAATATGCATCAAGGGGCCACCTTGTGTGCCGGGGAAAATTGCCTTATCGATTTGCTTTGCCCATTTTTCGCGGCAAAGAATCAAGCCGCCACGGGGACCGCGCAAGGTTTTGTGGGTGGTGGTGGTAACAACATCGGCATAAGGCACAGGACTTGGATGCAGACCTGCAGCAACGAGACCTGCAATGTGTGCCATATCTACCATATAAATAGCGCCAACCTCATCGGCAATTTCGCGAATCTTTGCAAAATCAATGGTGCGAGAGTAAGCACTTGCACCCGCAACAATCATTTTGGGCTTGCACTCAAGAGCGATGCGACGCATTTCTTCGTAGTCGAGCATTTCGGTATCGTCTGAAACGCTATAAGGAACAATGTTAAAGTATTTACCCGAAATATTAACGGGAGAACCGTGAGAAAGATGTCCGCCGTGCGCGAGGTTGAGACCCATAACAGTATCACCGGGGTTGAGGAAAGCAAAGAAGACAGCCAAGTTTGCCGATGCGCCACAGTGCGGTTGTACGTTTGCGTGCTCTGCGCCAAAGAGTTTCTTTGCTCTCTCGCGTGCGATATCCTCTACGATATCAACGTATTGGCAGCCACCGTAATAACGCTTGCCGGGGAAACCTTCGGCATATTTATTGGTCAGAACCGTTCCCGCAGCCAAAAGGACTGCCTTGGAAACGATATTTTCGGATGCGATCAATTCAATATTGTGACGTTGACGGGTCAACTCCAATTCACACGCATCAAACACTTCTTTGTCGTAGTTTACAAGTTCATCAAAAAAGTTCATTTTTTCTCTCCTCTCGGGGTACTGTTCAAAAAACAGATTAGATATAAGTATATCAAAAAAATATTGCCTTGTCAAGTGGATTTGACGTTAAATGGCAATATTTTTCCAACCGTTTTTTGTCATTGTTAAAACCGAGCCGATGCCGCTTGCTTTGATAATTTGCAGGGCGGTATCAAAGCCGTAGGTAAGACGATCTTTACTATGCGCATCGGAAGACAGGACAATGTTCCCTCTTTTCTCTGCGATGCGTCGCAAGAAGATGGGTGCCGGATATGGTGTGGTACGGTATCCGCGTGCCATAGCTCCTGTATTGACCTCGAAAATAACGTCTTTTTCAAGGAGTGCATCGAGTGCTTCCAATCCTGCTTTGATATAACGCGGATCGCTCGTATCAAAAATGGCAGCACGCTCATTGAATTTTGTTAAAAGATCAAAGTGACCGACAATATCGCATTGCGTGTCTGCTTCCACCTCTGCGACCGCCTCAAAATAGGCTTTTGCATACACAATCGGGTCACCGCCGCAATGCTCGCGAATATCGCTCAGTACATCGTTTGGCGAAAGATCAATGGCACAATAAGAATCCCCAAAGCGCAAATAGTGTACAGAACCGATGACGTAATCGTAGACCTCGGTGGGAATGCCGCTTTGAGAATCCTGCTCGATGCCGCACAAAATTTTGATGCGGTCACCATAAACAAGCTTGAGGCGCTCGATTTCTTTGCGGTATGCCACTTGTTCATCAAGGGATTTCATACCGTAGATTGTTGGATTTGCATGAAAAGAGTGCTCCGAGAATCCCAACACTTCCATACCGCAGTCAAGTGCCGACAAAACAACCTCTTCTGCCGTGTGTTTTCCGTCGGCAAAAGTGGTGTGTGTGTGCAAATTGCTTTTGGTTAGGAGTTGAAGGTTCATCCGGAGCACCTCATTCAATGGACTTTTATTGTTGCATTGCGTTTGCGATGCTTTCGCGAACGTGTGCGGCAAGCTCGTTCAAACGCAAATTTTGTACGGTTTCTTTATCGATGATCTCAATCACCTCAAGTTCAATCTTTTTGGCTTTGATGATCATATTTTTGCTAAGTTGATTGGTTCCTTTGGTGGTGATAACCACAACGGGAGCTTGTGCACGCTTTGCAAGCAAGAACGCGCCCTCTTTAAACTCTAAAAGTTCGCCCGATTTGCTACGCGTTCCCTCGGGATAGATACCCATAATCATTTGCTCGCTCACAACCAATTCGGCGGCACGCTTAATGGTGCGCATAGCACGCATTGCGTTTTCGCGGTCGATTGCCAAAAAGCCCGCCAAGTGAATATACGGCCCTGCAATCGGAATTTTAAAGTTGGACGGTTTGGACACAAACGCTATTTTGCGTCCCTTTACCTTGGAAAGAACCACTACGGGGTCGAAATTGGAAAGATGGTTGGAAACCAGAACAAAAGGTTCCTCCGGAAACTTCTCCATACCTTTAAAATCAACCTTGATGCGAAACAGATGAACAATCCAATCGCAAACAAGATGGATAATGCCATAAAAATTACGCGGTTTTTCTACGGGATCCTCTTTGGGAAGGAAAAGTGTAGACACAACCAATCCTATTAAAAACAGAATGTTGGTAGCAAGAAATGCACCCACAAAAATGGGCAAAAGCCACAGCCATGAAATATTGGCAAGGGCAAGAAGCAGAATGCTAACCAATGCGGCAATTGCCGCAAAAACGTAACAAAGCATAAAAAACTGCCTTTCTCATTATACTTCGGCAGCTACGTTCTCCTTTTTGGAAGCAAGCTTGCCGGATTTAACAGTGTAGGATGTAACACCCAAAATGGTTTCACCGTCGACTTGGAGCGAGGTGGGACGGTCGAATTCAACCGTAACCTCGTGTCCTGTGCGGATTTCTACCATTTCGGTGTGGTTAACGTGTTTGCCCTCGAAAATGGAGGGAAAAACAAGCAATGTTTTAAGAGCACTAGAGCCATACAAAACAGCGGAAGATACCTTGCCTTCGGGATCAAAACGATTTTGTGCAGGCGTTACAAACATACCGCCGCCATAGTATCTGCCCTTCATTGTGGGGGCAATCCATACCTTTTTGTATTCCTTGGTAACACCGTCAACGGTGATTTTTGCATTGGTGGGCTTAAAGAAGAACAAAAGGCCCTTAATAGCAATGGCGGTGTAGTTGACGGGCTTGTTGCTCTTTTCTTTGAGTTTATCCCCTTCTTCACAGCAATAGCCGTCAATACCGTAGCCAACGCCGTTTACAAAATAGTAGGTCTTGCCGTTTACGGTAACCGTGGGCAGATCATCGATGTATTGGCTCAACGGGATAAGTTCTTTGCTACCCTTTGCAACGTCATTTTGAAAATCGTTGCCGCTACCCGATGCGAAATAGAAAAGGTTTTTGGGGAGCGTCAAACCAACGTTTTCGTTAACAAAGCGATTGAGTGTACCGTCACCACCGGAAAGAATAACGGTATCGTTTTCAAGATCAACGCCTGCCCAAAAATCGGCATAGTTTGTGACAGAAGAAATATCGATCAGTTTAGTATCCTCAGGAACAGAATTGCCCAAGAGCTGACGGGAATATTCCAATCCTTGCTTATTACCGGAAAGGGTGTTATAGAGAATATAATGCATAATAAGTCTCCTTTGCGTGTGCGTTTTAGCGCTCTTTGTCGAAAAAGCGCATCACCACAAAGAATTATACCATTTTTATTATATTCGGTCAAGTCTTATTATTTGGACAATTTAGGACGAATGCACAAAAATTGTATGTTCAATGAGATTATACTATATTTTGAAAGAAAAGTCAACAGTAATTTAAGCGTTTTACGATAAAAAGTCCTACAGAGAAGATATTTAATTTCACAAGAAAGCGAGCCGCGGGTGCGGCTCGCTTGTGTTTGTTGTTTATTCTTCGGGGACGTAATTGTAGTGGATGGTGGCATTTGTTAATGCACTATTAGAAGAACCAATCGTTATCTGCGCCCAATCAGCTTCATTGCCGGTGTAATAAACATCGGTGAGGTTGGTGCAAAGTTCGAATACCCCCTCGTCGATAGTGGTGACAGAATTGCCAATCGTTACACTCGTAAGGTTGGTGCATTCACAGAACGCATAATCGCCGATGGTGGTGACAGAGTCAGGGATCGTTACACTCGTAAGGCTTGTACAACCGTAAAACGCATAATTGTCGATAATAGTAACAGAGTCGCCAATCGTTACGCTCGTAAGGTTTATGCAATTAAAGAATACCCAAACTCCAATGGTGGTGACAGAGTCTCCAATCGTTACACTCGTAAGTCCGTCGCAATCATAGAACGCAGAATCGCCGATGGTGATGACAGAGTCGCCAATCGTTACACTCGTAAGACTTTTGCAATCTGAGAAAGCATAATCGCCGATGGAGGTGACAGAGTCGGGGATCGTTACGCTCGTAAGGTTGAAACAATTACAGAACGCCCTCTCGCCGATGGTGGTGACAGAGTCACCAATCGTTACGCTCGTAAGATTGGTGCAATGCTCGAACACAGAATAACCGATGGTAGTGACAGAGTCAGGAATCGTTACACTCGTAAGGTTGGTGCAATAATCGAACGCAGAATAGCCGATGCTGGTGACAGAGTTACCAATCGTTACGCTCGTAAGGTTGGTGCAATAATAGAACGCATAATTGCCGATGGTGGTGACAGAATCGGGAATCGTTACGTTTGTAAGGTTGGAGCAACCATAGAACGCATAATTACCGATAGTGGTGACAGAGTCGGGAATCGTTACGTTTGTAAGATTGGTGCATCCATAGAACGCAGCATTACCGATAGTGGTGACAGAGTGGCCAATCGTTATGCTCGTAAGGTTAGAGCAAGATTCGAACGCAGAAGAACCGATGGTGGTGACGGAGTCGCCAATTGTTATGCTCGTAAGGTTAGAGCACCAACAGAACGCATAATCGCCGATGGTGGTGACTGATTTGGGAATGATAAAACTTGCGTCGGGTTTGCCAACCGCATAAGTAATTAACACTGTTCCGTCTTTAGAATAGAGATTTCCATCAATCGATTGATACGCTGTATTATCTTCATCAACACCAATATTCGTTAGTCTGTCACTATAAGCGAACGCAACATAGCCGATGGTGGTGACAGAGTCGCCAATCGTTACGCTCGTAAGGTTTGTGGAAAAAGCAAATGCCGCATCACTGATAGTGGTGACTGAATCAGGGATGATAAAACTTGCGTCGGGTTTGCCAACTGCATAAGCAATTAACACTGTTCCGTCTTTAGAATAGAGATTTCCATCTATCGATTGATATGCTGTATTATCATCATCAGCAACAATATTCGTTAGTCTGTCACAAGAAGCGAACGTACCATAGCCGATGGTGGTAACAGAGTCGCCGATCGTTACGCTCGTAAGGTTGGTGCAAAATTCGAACGCCCGATCGCCGATAGCGGTAATTTTATAACCATCTATGTCTCTTCCAATACAAATGTCGCTATCGGTGCAAGTTCCGATACCTGTGATGGTGCAGGTTTTGCCATCGTCGTTTACCTTGTAAGCGAGACCTTGGCTTGTAGGGAAAAGTTCTTCGGGAGTTTCTGGAGTAGTCTCCCCAGGAGCGTTTTCTTCGGGAGTGGTTACGGTTGTTTCTTCAGGATTGGTTACGGTTGTCTCCTCGGGAGTCGTTACGGTTGTTTCTACACCTGACCAAAACGGAAAATTGCAGGAAGTCAACACACACACAAGTGCGAGGATGAGCGCGAGAATAGATAAAATCTTTTTCACTTTACTGTCCTTCCCTTCTCTTTTTTAGAAGATACTGCCATTATAGCATAGTTTGGGGTATTTGTCAAGCAAGTGGGAGAAATGTGGTTGTAAGAGATAAAAAGCGGAGAGGTTTCCCTCTCCGCTAAAATGATTTTATCTCTTCTTTGTAGCCACTTCAACCAATGCTTCTGCAAGGAAAGCATCAACTGCCTTGGAAACAGTCTCGCCTGCACGGTTACGTACAGATACAGTTCCCTCTTCCACTTCCTTGGCACCGATGATGAGCATATAGGGTACCTTTTGGAGTTGTGTATTGCGGATCTTGTAGCCGATGGTGTTGGAGGAATCGTCCAAAACCACACGCAAGCCTGCAGATTCGAGCTTATCGCATACCGATTTTGCATAGTCGATATGCTCATCGCCAATGGGCAGAATTCTTACCTGCTCGGGAGCAAGCCACATCGGGAATGCGCCTGCGTACTTTTCGATGAGGAGCGCGAGCGTTCTCTCGTAGCATCCCATAGAGGTACGGTGAATGATATAAGGTGTTACGAGTTGGTTGTTGGAGTCGACGTATTCCATACCGAACTTCTTTGCCAAGAGCATATCGATTTGGATAGTAATGAGAGTGTCCTCTTTGCCGAATACGTTCTTGATTTGGATATCGAGCTTGGGGCCGTAGAAAGCGGCTTCGTCGATTCCGATTGCGTAGTTGATGTTGTTTTCGTCAAGCAATCTTTTCATAATGGATTGTGCTTCGTTCCATTGCTCGGGAGTGCCTTCGTACTTATCGGTACGTGCAGGATCCCATTGAGAGAAACGGAAAGAGCAATCCTCTTTGAGTCCCATGGTATCGAGCATATACATTGCAAGGTCAAGGCAGCCCTTGAACTCTTCTTCGAGTTGGTCGGGACGAATGACCAAGTGACCCTCGGAAATGGTGAACTGACGAACACGAATCAAGCCGTGCATCTCGCCCGAATCCTCGTTGCGGAAGAGCGTGGAGGTTTCGCCAAGGCGCATAGGAAGATCGCGATAGGAGCGCTTTTTGTTGAGGAATACTTGATATTGGAAAGGACAAGTCATGGGACGGAGTGCGAAGCATTCCTTGGTTTCATCGTCGGGGTCGCCGAGGATGAACATGCCGTCGCGATAGTGATCCCAGTGACCGGAGATCTTATAAAGATCTCTCTTTGCCATCAAAGGTGTTTTGGTGAGCAAATAGCCGCGCTTTTGCTCCTCGTCCTCTACCCATCTTTGGAGCAATTGAACAACGCGTGCACCCTTGGGAAGCAGTACGGGCAAGCCTTGACCGATGCTATCAACGGTGGTGAAGAGCTCGAGCTCACGGCCAAGCTTGTTGTGGTCGCGCTTGAGGGCTTCTTCTTGTTGTTGCAGGTATGCGTTCATCTCGTCCTTAGAGGGATAAGCGATACCGTAGATGCGTTGGAGCATCTTATTCTTTTGGTCACCCTTCCAATATGCGCCGGTGCATTGGGTCAGCTTGAACGCTTTAACAGCGCCTGTGCTGAAGAGGTGAGGACCTGCGCAAAGGTCGGTGAACTCGCCTTGACGGTAGAAGCTGATAACAGCATCCTCGGGTAGTTCTTCAATCAGTTGAACCTTGTAGGGCTCGTCCTTTTCTTGCATCAGGGCGATTGCCTCTGCTCTGGGAAGCTCAAAACGCTCAATTTTGAGGTTTTCCTTAACGATCTTCTTCATTTCGCCCTCAATTGCTTTGAGTGCGTCAGCGCCGAAAGGAACCTCGGAATCGATATCATAATAGTAGCCATTGTCGATAGCGGGACCAATGGTGAGCTTTGCTGCAGGATAGAGACGCTTAACTGCCTGCGCCAGAATGTGTGCGGCGGTGTGGCGGAAGAGTTGCTTGCCTGCGGCATCCTCAAAAGTGAGGAGCTTTACCTCGGTATCAGCCGTCAGCTCGGTGGTGAGCGCTACGGTCTTGCCGTCGATTTCGGCACCGATAACGGCACGTGTAATCAGCTCCATATCTTTTGCCGCATCATATACGGTTACGGGAGCATCGTATTCTCTTACTTGATCCAAAATTTTGATTTTCATAATTGAATTCCTTTCTATATGTTAGAAAAAATATAAAACAAATTTAACTCTGCACTCTGCATTCTGCATTTTTCACTAAAAAATCCACACCTCGACAGATAGCCAAAAAGACCTCTGTTCGGGGTGTGGATTCATTCCGCACGGTTCCACCCGGACGTTTCACTTCATTTTATGTGGTTTTTACGGCACAGTGGTACCCCAAACGCTTGCACCAAGACCTTTCAGCGATTCCCTATCTTTGGAAAACGGTCTATTCTCTGCAGATGCGTTGGCGTGTGGGACATATCTTTGCCGTTTGACAAATCAATCGTCAAAAGAAAATTGCGCAGGTTGCTTTCTGTTAGCGCGATTGTATGCAGAACGCGGGTTGTAGATCTCGCGCCAGTCGAGGTCACCGCGGTCAAGAGCGGTAACAACGACCTCTGCCGTTGCAATGTTGGTTGCTACCGGTATATTGTAAAGGTCACAAAGGCGCAACAGTTCAGCATCGATTTCTTCTACTTGCGCATCGGGACGTGTATCTTTAAAATACAGCAGTACGTCAATCTCGTTGCAAGAAATGCGGGATGCGATTTGTTGCTTGCCGCCGTGAATACCCGCCATCAAGCGCTCGATTTCGAGTCCTGTAGCATCGGAAATATACTTTGCGGTGATGCTGGTAGCACAAAGGTTATGCTTGGAGAGAATGCCGCAGTAAGCGATGCAAAACTCTGTCATCAATTCTTTTTTCAGGTCGTGAGCAATGATTGCTATCTCCATAAGAGACTGTCACTCCTTTCTGTTGCCGAACAAGAGTTCGGAAGGGTTGCGATGATTGTTGGTAAAAACCAATTTAGATTATTATACCACGTATTATGTAGCAATGTCAATAGAATTCGGGATATTTTTTGCCTTTTTTCTTTGAGAAAGGAGAAAAAGCATCCCATCATTCCCTCTTATTCGTATTTTGCACGAATACCGCCAATATACTTGGGGCGTGTGCGTGCAGCCAAAAGCATAGCATCGCCAATACGGTTTTGCTCCAGTCGAACCGGAACGGCTACTTTTTTCAAATGCATACCAATCAGTGTGCCGCCAATATCCAATCCTGCTTGCGCACGAATTTCCTCAACGGCTACGGGAGCGTTGAAATTTGCCCACGCAGTGGTAGCAAAGGAGCCGCCTGCCTTGGGTTGCGGAACAACGCAAACCTCTTCAAGGCCATAGGTCTTGGCACATTCGCGCTCGATAATGAGTGCACGGTTGAGGTGCTCGCAACATTGTGCCGCAAGATAAATGCCCTGCACTTTTAAAATGGGATAAATTGCCTCAAAGACCGCTTCTGCCGCCTCGATGCTGGAGCCGTGACCAATGGTCTCGCCAACAATTTCGGAGGAAGAGCAGCCCACAACGAGGATGTCGCCCTTTTGCAATCCCGCCACCGTAAGCAGTTCGGTTACGGCATTTTTCGCTTGTTGTTGAATCAGTTCTGTATTCATACTGCCCTCGCTATTACCAATTGTCGCTACCGTCATCGGGGATAACGCGCTCAACTGCGGTGATTGCGCACTCGATCATAGCGTCATCGGGCTCAAAAACGGTCAAGTGTTGGAGCCATACACCGGGAGTGGAAATAATACGCGTTACAATATTGTCGTGTCTACCGGCAAACTTAATCAACTCATAGCCAACACCAACAATAATTGGCAAAAGTGCCAATTTGACAAGCACACGCAAGCCAAGGGGCAAAATCTTTCCACTGATAGCCGCAGATATGGGATCGATGAAAAACGAGATGAAAATGCTAACCAAAAGCATCAAAATAAGGAAAGAGGTGCCGCAACGGGGATGAAAACGGTTTTGTTTGCGTACATTTTCAACGGTGAGCGGAAGTCCTGCCTCGTAGCAGAAAATGGTTTTGTGCTCGGCGCCGTGATACATATAGGTGCGACGAATATCTTTCATCAAGGAAATAGCCCCCATATACGCAACAAGAAGAACAATTTTGAGAATGCCCTCAATAGCAGATTTCCAAATGGAATTTACAACAAGATTATCCCCCTCGATAACGGGAGCCAACAATCCATATAGAAATGTGGGCAAAATCATAAACAATCCGATTGCAAGACCAAAACCAAGGACAACACTAACCACAGAAACAAGTGCCATCATCCAAGCAGGCATTTTGTCCTCTTTTTTGGTTTCTTTTTCCTCAGTTGCAGTGCCTTCACTTTCTAATGTGGGAGTTTCTTCTGCAATTTCTTTCGCTCCCTTTTTGCCTTTCTTCTTTTTGGGCTTTTCCTCTACCATATCTTCGAGTCCCGAAAGTTCTGCCGAGCGCATCAAGCACTTGTAACCGAGAACCATCGTGTCGATGTAGCCAATAATGCCGCGAATAATGGGCCACTTGCAAAATGCAGGACGCTTTTGGGTTGTGGTTTCAAATTCCTCTACTACAATTTCACCTTGCGTATTACGAACTGCCATTGCAGTCATTTTGGGACCACGCATCATGATACCTTCCATTAAAGCCTGACCACCGATAGATGTTTTACGGCGGCAAGCAGTCAATTCATTCTTTTCTTTCAATTTGGTTTCCTTTCTTTGCGATACACGCATAAATACAAAATCACGTATATGTTACACCTTTGTTATGAACTACATATGAACAAAAGTCATTTTTTTATGTTTTTAACAAGATATTGTTCGCATGGGGAGCAAACAAAGGCGCCAAAACCTTTATCTTGCAATTTTTGGCAAGTTTTTTTTGCCTCTGTCAAGGTATCAAAAACACCAAAGACAGA
>JAZOMJ010000135.1:0-3210 GCA_045653865.1 Eubacteriales bacterium | reverse complement strand
TGTATCGTAGTAATAGAGGAGAACTCCGGTTACATTCGCTATCCAACCAAAATGCGCTATGTGACTTTCTTTGATTTCTTCCAAAACGTATCCTTGTGCCGAAACCGGCAAAGTAGAGGAAGCGAAGCGGAAATAAAATTCCCTACCGTTCAATGAAAAATAAAGATAGGAACGGTCCAAATCTTCCCCGGTAACCGAAACACCTTGAATAGTTACAAGAGCGCCTACATAATCGGTGAGAGAATCGCCATTGGCAAATTGTTCCGTAACGTCAAAAGGAACGACATCTCTTTTGTTGGTGTCAACGCGCTCTATTGTGCAATAACGAAGTTCTGGCATGCCGGCATAAACATACTTTTCGCCCGAAACATAAACAACCATGCCAACTTCAATGCCCCACTGCTCAATGGGGTCGGTGGATATATTATAACAATAGTAACCGCCCTTGCCGTAAAGATCAACAAGGAACAAACTGTTACGATGGTTTTCGGTGGATGCGGAATTGATAGCAACAACAATACCTTTGACAAAAACGTTTTCACCATCCGGTACAGCTATATATTCTTCCAAATTGGTCAATGCCGACTTGGGAACCGTAAGTTGAAAATCGTTTGATATAGATCTGCCGTCGCTTGCTATAACGGTAGCTGTTAAAACATAAGGAACTTCCTTGGGGGATTCTTCGTCCACATGTACAACACAAACGCCTCTATTGGTTATTTCCAAAGTGACTTCTTCTACATTAACAGACCATTCCACTTTGAAAAAATTCTCCTCAATAGAAAGTTCGGTAGGAACCTCAAAATCTAACAAAGTAGTAGGACCCAACTTGCGGCAAATGGAAAAGATAAACTCTGCCGCCGAAGCAAGATAATCGGTGGGAGGAGTTTGGTCGTTTGTATCCTCGGGAGTGGTCATCTCAGGGGTAGTTTCCTCGGGAGTAGTTGCTTCGGGGGTGGTTGCTTCAGGGGTAGTCTCCACGGGAGCAGTTGCTGTAGGTGTGGTTACTTCTGGAGTGGTTTCACCCTCGGGAGTAGGTGCAGGAGTGGAGGATTCTTGCGGTGTGGTGGGAAAGGTTTCAAACAAATCTTCTGCTGCCTCACAGGACGCCAGCATCAACAAAACCGATACTGCCAAGCATGCAAGAAT
This sequence comes from Eubacteriales bacterium, assembly GCA_045653865.1. GTDB lineage: Bacteria > Bacillota > Clostridia > Oscillospirales > CAG-272 > UMGS1865. Next base: position 2,061 of record JAZOMJ010000135.1, on the reverse strand, counting down.
GATGATTTTGCATATTTTTTTCATTTTTTGTCCCTCAATTCTATTTTTTATTCAGCGTTGATTTGCAAAATGGGCAGGAGTGCGGGGTAGGTTTCGGGTTCGGTGCCCTCGATTTCGATGCCGAACAAAGCACCAATGGTTTTGGGAATTTGTACGTTCTCGATGGTTTGAGATTTAAAAGCTTTGGCATATGCTCCATACGCAAACAGAGGCACGTTGGCAGAGGTATGGTCGGCGGAAACGAATTGGAATTCTCCGTTTTCATCCAAGTACAAACCGCCTGTTTCGTGGTCGGCAGTGATGATGACCATGGTTTCGGGATTGTAGAACGCGTATTCCATAAAGAGCGCGATGGCTTGGTTAAAGCGTACCATTGCCTTGTATGCATCTTCAACATCCAAATCACTACAATGCTTATCGATGTAAGCTTCCTCGTACATCATAAAGAAGCCATCCTCATCAGCAGAGAGTGCATTCAGCGTTTGGGTGATAGCCGCGCGTAGAGCTTCCATTTTCTCGTCGGTATAAACGTCGTATCCGCAATTGATGATGGTGCCGTATTTTTCTACCAAAGCATCTTGTGATTTTTGAATATTGGCTTCATTACTGCGATGGTATGCGTGTGCCGAAAAAGATGCAGGCGTTGCGCCAAGTTGATCCTCGGTAGACATGACCGCGGTTGCCTTGCCCACTGCGGCGGCAAGCTCGGTGATGAGGGGAACGTCCTTGTTTTTGCCGTTGCGGCCAATGGAGCCGTTTTTGGTTTTAAAACCGGATGCAAGTGCGGTTGCGGCGGCGGCACTATCGGTGGTTCCCGAAAGCGAGTCGGTTGCCACATTACCCCTATAAGGAAGTAGATAACCGTAGAAGAAATCTTCTCCATCGCTATAATCAACAATAGAGTTAGCTTGGTAAGCGTCAAATAGTGTAGTTTGGTTAAAGCCCATACCGTCGCCGATGAGCAAAATGACGTTTTGGGTCTCTTTTACAATCGGCTCGCAAACGCTGACGGATTGCGAAACGTCGATATCGAAAATGGCTTCGGGGATATAATTTTCTACAAAATAGTAAGCCGCGGCGGCAATGATGAAATAGTCACCCTCAAGGGCGATGTGATCTTCATTGGCAAGAATCGCAAATTCAAGTCCCTCGGTTTCGGCATTGAGTGTTTGCGAGATGGGACGTGTTGTTTCGCCCACAACAATTTCGTGCGTGTTTTGAGCGGTGGATGCACCAATTGCGTTTACCGAAAGTGCAATGCCTGTGCGAGCCTCAATTTGGGTTGCAATATACTCTGCGGCACGCACTACGTAATCGGATGCGCCCTCTGCATAAACAATAACATAGGAAGAAAGTGCATCACCGCACAAAACGGGGGCGGTAAGACCCGTGGGGTCTTTGCGACCGCATACGGTGCACACCTTGTTTTGATAGCTATGTGCTCCTGTTGCCGCAAGTGTGGTGATTTTTAAACCACCGCATTCACAAGCAGAAACTTCTTTACCCTCTTTGGTGCAGGTGGGTTGTGATGTGATGGTGGAATTTTCAAAAACGTGGGTGTGAACCTCTATTTCGGGAGGAACTTCACCCGTAGTGGTCTCCTCGGGAGTGGTGGAAGCAGGCGTGGTAGACACGGGAGTTGTGGTGCCGAGGGTGGTTTCCTCGGGCGTTGTTTGCTCCGCATTGTTGGTTTTTCCGCAGGATGCACTCAAAAGCAAGAGCAACACCGACAACAGACAGAGTAAAATGGACTTGAACAGTTTTTTCATATCTTGTCTCCTTTTCTCAAATGAGCTTGCATTTAGTATAGCACATTTTTGGGGATTTGTAAAGCATTTAGCGAAAAAAAGCAAGGCAACGGCAGAGTCGTTGCCTTGCTTTTATGCAAGTTTATTAACTTTTAAAGTTAATTCTTGTGTGTCGTATGCTAATTAGTTAGCAGGAACAACTTCCCAAGATTGAACCTCAAAGAGGCGAGCTTCCTTGGTGGAAGCGGTGGTAGCGGAGTTTACGCAACCAACCTTTGCCAAGAATGTAACAGTATCGCCAACTTGAAGAGTG
>JAZOMJ010000134.1:0-5882 GCA_045653865.1 Eubacteriales bacterium | reverse complement strand
ATGGTAGGTGGAGTTGTATCGTTGATGAGCGTAAGAGATGCCGTATAGGTAAATTCTTTTCCCTTTGGATTGGTAAAGATGAGCGGGATCGAGTAAGTGCCAAGAGAGGATACGCTGTATTTATCAGCAAGACGAACACGGTACCCCTCGGGAAGGGCTTTTACAAACTGTTCTGCTGTAGGAAGCGGAGCGGAAACCGGCCAAACGAGCGATTTCAGTTCAATAGACGGCTCCTCGGGTTCTCGGCAGGACGGCAACAAGAAAAGAGACACTGCCAAAAGCATTGCCAAAACGAGAGATATTGTTCGTTTGGTGTATTGCATGGTGGAGTCTCCTTTCAAAGAATATAAAATGTTTTTCAAAATTGAGCGTGCGCTTTTAGCCTCCCTTGTGTAAAGGGAGGTGCCGAGCTAGTGCGAGGCGGAGGGATTGTAAAAATTGATTTTGAGGTAAAACAATCCCTCAGTCAAATGCACTTACGGCATTTGACAGCTCCCTTTACACAAGGGAGCCTTTTATAATCATTCGCTTAATTTTCAAAATACAAAATTGAAATTTTGCATTACAGCAGATAAACGCCCTTCTCTTTGCAATGCTCTACTTCCTCGGGGGTCCAGTACGAGGATTGTCCCTCGCCAATGTGCGCCTTGCGCAAGAAGAACATGCAAAGTCGGGATTGTCCGATACCGCCGCCAATGGTGTACGGCAGTTCCCCATTCAAAAGGGCTTTGTGGAATGCAAGCTCTGCTCTTTCGGGGCATCCGCGCTCGTTGAGTTGACGCAAAAGCGCTTCTTCATCAACGCGTACGCCCATAGAGGAAAGCTCGAGGGCGATATCGAGGATGGGATAGTAAATGATGATGTCACCGTTGAGCGTCCAGTCGTCATAGTCGGGGGCTCTGCCGTCGTGAGGCTTGCCGCTTTTGAGCTTGCCGCCGATTTGCATTAGGAATATAGCACCGTATTCCCTTGCAGCGAGATATTCGCGTTCCTTGGGGGTCTTGTCGGGATAGCGATCCTCAAGGTCTTGCGCGGTGATAAAGGTGATGTCATCGGGAAGCAGTTTGCCGATGAAATCATACTCGTTTACAATATAGTTTTCGGTGTGGTGCAAAGCGCGATAGATCGCTTGAACCGCCTCACGCAGAGTGGTTTCGTTTCTTTGCTCTTTGGTGATGATTTTTTCCCAGTCCCATTGGTCAACGTAAATGGAGTGGATATTATCGGTTGTTTCGTCGCGGCGAATCGCGTTCATATCGGTGTAGAGACCTTCGCCGGGACCAAAATCGTACATATTGAGCGCGTGTCTCTTCCATTTTGCAAGGGATTGCACAATTTCGAGGTCTTGTCCGCCGGGCAGATCAAAACGAACCGTGCGCTCGATGCCGTTGAGATTATCATTCAAACCACTCTCGGGAGAGACAAACAAGGGCGCGGAAACGCGCAGGATATTGAGTTGAACTGCCAAATCGCGCTCGAAAAAGTCCTTGACCTTTTTAATGGCAAGCTCGGTTTGACGGAAGCTCAAAAAAGAGCGGTAATCATCGGGAATTCTCATTTCAGACATAACAAAACAACCTTTCGTGGTAAAAAAACATATACAACAATATTATAGCCGATTTTTGTCGACTTGTAAAGAGAAAAGGCAAAAGTTTATGCTTTTTTCTCGTTTCTTTTTTGCAAAAAGAATGTGCGAAGAAGCGTGAGGGCTTCTTCCTCCAAAAGTCCCCCCTCGCACTTTGGGGAGCACTCCAAAGGATATGCCGGGAGCTTGACAAGGCTTTCGCAGGCGCCGGCGCGCGGATCCTTTGCCGCATAAACGATGCGACCGATGCGAGAATTGATTGCGGCACCCGTGCACATGGGGCAAGGTTCGAGAGTAACGTAAAGGGTGCAATCGGAAAGTCGCCAGCTGCCCGTAAGCTTTCCCGCCTCGGCAATTGCCAAGCATTCGGCATGGGCGGTGGCAGTGTGGAGTTCTTCGCAGAGGTTGTGCGCCAAGGAGAGAATTTCGCCGTTTTTAACAATAACGGCACCTACGGGAATTTCGCCCGCTTCTGCCGCTTTTGCCGCCTCGGATAATGCAACACGCATAAACAGTTCATCGTTTTGGCTCTTGTTTTCCACGCTATCACTCCTTCCCTTTTTATCTTCTTTTATTGTATCATAAAAAAGGCAATTTGTAAAGAGAATGAGACAAAAAAATGGAAAAAGAAAAGGATGCCACCAAGGTGGCATCCCAAAAAATGTTATTGCGTTACGGGGAGGTTAGCAGGGTGATAGAATTGCAACGTGCCGGCAAGATATGCTTCAATACCCTCGTCCACCAATTATATTCTCACTTAATGATATTGTTTACAAAATCCTCAATAGAAACAACCCCATAGTAAATGATCTTTCCATTCTCTTTGGTGATTCTGTATTTTTCGGTATCCATTACGCTGATGATTGCATCATAATAGTCGCCAAATTCATATATAATGGATTCATTACCAAGAAATTCATGAACATTGAACTCTTCTCCCGGAAGAACACCTTCGAGAAATTGAAGAATATAGTATTCGTCATCTAAGTAAATAGAGTCCATTGTAACAAGTTCATGATTATATTTCTGCTTGCAATGATATACTGTATCCTTATCTTCATCGTTCAAGAAGATAAATTCGCATTCAAAAGCAATGGCGGTTGCAGTATTTGCTCCGCTTTCAAAGACGGGTGTAAAAATTTGAAAATGCTCCATGTTGGGAACCTTGGCTTCATTAGACAAAATATTGGTTACTGTCAGTGCCTTGTTCATTTGGAATACTACAACGCATTTTGTACCGTTGTAATATTCTTGAATTTTGATTTCTGTATCATACCGTTTCCAAGTATATTCCTCGGGGCAGCACCAGTCAAAATCTTCATTCTCATGTGAGCCATTGTAATAGCCGCAAACATAATAGTAATTATCAGGATTAAATGTCACGTGCAAGGGTTTTGTACCACTTTTTATATCGTTAATTTTGCCTGCTAATGTTTTTTCGGGCAGATCACAGTCCTCCCAATACTCATTCAAATAATCAACCAGTGTTACAATAAGCTCACTGTTTTTATCCAATTCCCCCTCAACTACGGGCGGATTGTCTTGATTGTTTTCGGGTGGCGTAGTTGCATCCAGTGTTGTTTCTTCGGGGAGATTATCCTGTGTCGTTGCATCCGGCGTTGTATTTTCGGTTGTGTTGCCGGGCGTTGTTTCCTCGTTTTGCTTGTTATCTGCAAAACAGCCCGAGAGGGGCAAAATGAGAAGTATGGCGGTTAACAAAAATAAAATCAGTTTTTTCATGTTTTCCTCCTGTCCGTAAAAAGTAATCAAATTTGTGCAAAATCAAAAAGAGCGCAAAGATAGGCTATAACAGCTCTACCCATGCGCTCTTAACTTCCAATCTTTCGTTGCCCTGTGCGGCATTGCAGGCGGCATCGGGAATCGTTTTGCATTCGGCAGAGCTGCTTTTGTGCAACAAAGTTCATCGTGGTGTCACCTCCGGTTGATATTTTGGTACATTTTTAATATAGCACATTTTTATGCAGTTGTCAAGCGAATTGAAAAAAAACGGAAATTTGCACAAACTCACCATTTACGTTTTGTAGAAAAAAATCTAAAAAATGAAAAAATCTCGAAAAAAAATGGGAAACCTCGTTTGAGATTTCCCATTTTGTTAATCAATTGTATAGCCTTTGCCGCGCACGGTTTTGATGATTGGGCGGTCGGTTACGGTGGCAATCTTGCGGCGCAAATAGCAGATGTGCACATCCGTTTTGTTGGTTTCGGACTCGCCTATCAGCTGTGCGAGGGTCTCTCTTGTCACCGCTCCTGTGCGGTTGGCAAGCAAAAGAGACATAACCGCCGCCTCTTTTGGGCGCAGGGTCAGCGTTGTGCCATTTATGGTGAGGGTGTTGCCCTCCAGCGTGATTTCGTTGGTTGTATGAACGCTTTTGTGTTCCCTTTCTTCGGCGGTGGCATCAATGAGGGAGACCTCCTCGCGCAAAACGCGCATTGGAAAGGGGCGATGCAAAATCATAGAGCAACGTCTCTCGGCATCGAGTGCCGACACCGCAAAGTGCCTTGTAAAGCCGACGATGCGCGCGCCCTCCCCTGCATTTTTGGGAATGGATGCGCTATCGAGATCGACAAGGATGAGGTCATTTTGCCGCCCTGTGGAAGCGGAGTTGACTGCCACCGAAAACTGCATGGCTACAAGCTCCAGTTCCAACATGCGTGCAAAGGTTGCATCCTGTGAGAGAATTAGAATGTTCCCTCTCATTTTACAACAATATTGATGATTTTATTGGGGATGCTGATTTCTTTAATAACGGTTTTGCCCTCGATGAAAGGCACGATCTTTTCGTTTGCTTTTGCGTTGGCAATTGCATCTGCCGCAGGACAGTTGAGGGGCAACTCGATGGTTGCACGAACCTTGCCGTTGACTTGAACGGCTACCTCTACGGTGCTATCAACGGTCTTTGCTTCATCCCATACGGGCCATTCTGCCAGCGAGCAGAGTCCCTTGCCGCCAAGGTCTTGCCACATTTCCTCTGCCAAGTGAGGAGCAAAGGGGCAAAGCAGGCGAACGAGGATGCTGAGCTCATCGCGTGTGAGTGTGCCTTGATCGTAAATATCGTTCAAAAGACCCATCATGGAAGCGATTGCGGTGTTGAACTTGAGGTCTTCGATATCGAGGGATACCTTTTTGATAACCTTATGAATGGAAGACGTGAGCTTGGGAGTTTCGCCCTCGCCCTTTGCCATATCAAACAGATCGCCAAATCTTTCAAGGAATCTCTTGCAGCCCTTCATAGAGCTTTCGTTCCAAGGAGCGGCACTGCCGTAGTCACCCATAAAGAGGACGTAGGTACGCAGAACGTCGGCACCGAATACGTCAACCATATCGTTTGGGTCAACGACGTTGCCACGGGATTTGGACATCTTTTCACCATCGGAGCCAAGAATCAGTCCTTGTGCGGTTCTCTTTGCGTAGGGCTCTGCTACGGGAACAACGCCCAAGTCATAGAGGAACTTATGCCAGAAGCGAGAATAGATCATGTGGCGTGTTACGTGCTCCATACCGCCGTTGTACCAGTCAACGGGCATCCAATACTTGAGCTTTTCGGGGTCAGCCAAAGCTTCGGTGTTGTGAGGATCGATATAGCGCAGGAAGTACCAGGAAGAACCTGCCCATTGGGGCATGGTGTCGGTCTCGCGCTTTGCAGCTCCGCCGCACTTTGGACAGTTGCAGTTGACGTAAGATTCGATTTTTGCCAAGGGGCTCTCGCCACCCTCACCGGGCTCGAAGTTCTTCACTTCGGGCAGACGCAGAGGCAATTCGCTATACGGAACAGGAACGATGCCGCAAGCGGGACAGTGAACGATCGGGATAGGTTCACCCCAATATCTTTGACGGTTAAACGCCCAATCCTTCATTTTGTATTGAACGCCCATTTCACCAATACCCTCTTGGGAGAGGTGCTCGATCATGCGGGCGATAGAATCCTTTTTGTTATCATAGCCGTTGAGGAAATCGGAGTTGACCATTTCGCCGTCGCCTGTGTAAGCGCCGGTTGCGATGTCGCCGCCCTTGATGACCTCAACGATGTCGATACCGAACTTCTTTGCAAATGCCCAGTCACGCTCGTCGTGTGCAGGAACTGCCATGATAGCGCCTGTGCCGTATCCCATCATTACATAGTCGGAAATGTAAATCGGGATTTCCTTGCCCGAAACGGGGTTGATGGCGGTAAGACCTTGGATGCAAACACCGGTCTTTTCTTTTACAAGTTGGGTACGCTCAAACTCGGTCTTCTTTGCGCATTCCTCGCGGTAAGCATCAAGAGCATCGATATTG
>JAZOMJ010000133.1:0-9616 GCA_045653865.1 Eubacteriales bacterium | reverse complement strand
CTACTTGATGCGGCGTTGTGGCAACCGAATGTACTACAAAGCGGTCAATGCCCACACGCTCACCAATTTCAAGCAGTTCCTCTGCAGTGCCGCGGCAAGCCGCTTTTGTGGAATAAAACGCATCGGTTCCCGCCACCGCCTTATCAACAATTTTTTCGGGATAGATATGGCAATGCGCGTCAATGACTTTGAATTTGTTTTCAATCATATCGCGTCACCCTTTTTTCAGTCCCAATTTTTCAACGGCATTTTCTCTCATTTTGTATTTGAGGATTTTACCTGCGGCATTCATTGGGAATTTGTCAACAAAATCGACGTATCTGGGCACTTTGTGGCGCGCCATACTTGCGGCTACAAAGTCCTTCATCTCCTGCTCGGTCATGCTTTCACCCTCTTTGAGAATGATGCAAGCCATGATTTCTTCGCCATACTTTTCATCGGGAACTCCGATGACTTGCACGTCGCTGACCTTTGGACAAGTGTAGATAAATTCTTCGATTTCCTTGGGGTAAATGTTCTCACCGCCGCGAATGATCATATCCTTGAGGCGTCCCGTAATGCGATAGTTACCGTTTTCATCACGGCAAGCAAGGTCACCCGTGTGCAACCAACCTTCGGCATCAATGGCAGATGCGGTTGCTTGCGGCATTTTGTAATAGCCCTTCATAATGTTATATCCGCGTGCCACAAACTCACCGTTGACACCGTCGGGGCAATCTTCGCCCGTTTCGGGGTCGATAATCTTACATTCCACATTTGCAAAAGCGCTTCCAACCGTTTCGGTGCGGACCTCCAAGGAGTCGTAATAAGAACTCATTGTACATCCGGGAGCGGCTTCGGTTTGACCGTAAACCGAAACGATTTCTTTCATATTCATCACGTCTGTTGCTTTTTTCATCAAATCAGCAGGACAGTTCGAGCCCGCCATAATACCAATGCGCATATAGGAAAAATTGGTTTTTGCAAAGTCGGGATGCTCCATCATTGCAATAAACATGGTAGGCACACCGTTAAATGCCGTGATGTGCTCGTTGTGTACGCAAGCGAGTGCCGGCTTGGGCGAGAAATACGGCAGCGGCATCATGGTAGCGCCGTGCGTCATTGATGCTGTCATAGAAAGCACCATACCAAAGCAGTGGAACATAGGAACCTGAATCATCATGCGGTCAGCCGTAGAAAGATCCATGTGGTCGCCAATGTATTTGCCGTTGTTAACGACGTTATAGTGTGTCAGCATAACACCCTTGGGAAAACCTGTGGTACCCGAGGTGTATTGCATATTGCAAACATCATCCTTGTTGACGGCAGCCGCCATGCGGTAAACCTCGCTGACGGGAACCTGCGCGGCACGCTCAAGAGCGTCATTCCAATCCATACATCCCTTTTGACGGAAGCCAACGGTGATGACATTGCGAAGGAACGGCAAACGTTTGCTGTGCAGAGCCGCCCCGGGTTTGAGTGTTTCTAGTTCGGGGCAAAGCTCGGCAATGATCTTGCCATAGTGGGTATCTTTAGAACCCTCGGTCAAAATGAGCGTATGCGTATCCGATTGCTTGAGCAGATACTCTGCTTCATGAATCTTATAGGCGGTATTAACGGTTACAAGAACCGCACCAAGCTTAACGGTTGCCCAAAAGGCAATGTACCACTGCGGCACGTTAGACGCCCAAACAGCTACGTGCGAGCCGGCTTTTACACCAAGCGCGATAAGAGAACGTGCAAATTCGTCTACGTCATCGCGGAATTCGCTATAGGTACGTGTATAATCAAGTGTTGTGTATTTGAAGGCATATTGGTCGGGAAACTCCTCAACCATACGGTCAAGCACCTGAGAGAAAGTTGCATCGATCAAGAGATCCTTCTTCCATACATACTTACCCGTGTGTGCGCGGTTGTAATAAAGGGTCTTTTCGTTGCGTGAGGGATCGCCAAATTGGCTCATAAAGCCAACAAATTGCGAAAAGATGATTTCCATATCGTCAAGTTCCTCGCACCAAGCGGGATCCCAAACAAGCGAGAGATAACCGTCGTAGTTGACAGAACGCAAAGCGAGCATCATATCCTTAATGGGCATATCTCCCTCGCCAAGCAGACAATATTCGATTGTATCCCCTGCTCTTTTTGCATCGTTGATATGCACGTGACGAACGTAGGCACCAAGATTTTTGATGATTTGCTCGGGTGTTTCGCCACCGTCAAAGTATGCGGCAGAAAAGTTCCACAAAGCGGCAAGATAATCGCTTGCAAAACTATCCAAAAGAGCACGCAGTTTTTCTGTTTTTGCAAACAGACCCGCGGTCTCAATTAAAAGTGTAATACCCTTGCTTTCAACTTCGGGCAAAAGATCAGCAATCACAAGAGCTGTGTTTGCAACTGCGGCATCTTCGTTTTGGGCAACGTTTGCACGCAGACGAATATTGGGGATGCGCAAATTAGATGCAATCTCAATACACTTGCGAACTTCGGCAACGCAAGCATCCTTTTGGCTAGCATCGGATGGATTGCAAATTGCATCGATGCAAGGAATGCGAAGCTTTTTTTCATACAAGCGACGCACAGTGGAAGCGGCGGCATAGTTGTAGAATGCGCCATCTCTCTCGGCAAAGAGCTGATTGTTGACATTGTGCAGTTCAATGCCACTAAAATTCATTGCAGAGGCAATGTCACAAAAATCCTCAAAGGTGTGACCGTGCCACCCCTTAGTAGAAAACGAGAATTTCATTATTCAGCGGCCTCCTCATAAACAATCTTGTTAACCGCGTTGATATATGCGCGAATACCTGCGCCAATGATGACGGTAGAAATACCGTTACCGGAATAGAGTTTACCCTCGGAACGCAGTTTTACAAGAGCCGAACCCATCGCTTCGGTACCCTCGGTAACAGCTTGAATTTGGAAATCGTCCAATTCATAGCGATAACCGATGATTTGCTCGATAGCAGAAAAAGCGGCATCAATGGGACCGTCACCAATGCAAATTCCGGTGAGTTGTTCGCCATTCTTTTTGAGTGTGATTTGTGCACTCGTAGAAATAATATTACCGCTGTTTACAACATAGTTGATCAACTCATATGTGGGAGGAACCTGCAAAGCAACGCTTGCAACAATTGCTTCCAATTCCTTGGCTCCAACCTTTTTCTTTTGTGCTACTCTTAAAAACTCATCATAAACGCGAGATTTATCTTCTTCGGAGAGGTCATAGCCGAGTTTTGCAACCGATGCCGCTACGGTGTCTTTATCGTCATTGGCATCCAAATGCAAGGGTTCGTCATCAATCACAGCAGATGTGACACTTCCCTTTGCGCTCTTGGCATTCTCAACAACCCAACCGATTTGCTTTACGATTCGGTGCAGTTCGGTATAACGGATGTTAGAAGAAAAGCCATAACGATTGCCGCAGTTTTTCACCATATTTGCAAACTTCTCCAATGAAACAGTTTGTTCGCCAACAGCAGTTTTTACACCTGCGGCACCTGCACGCACTGCCATAATGGCATTGGCACAAGCCATACTGTTTTGGTTGTTGCAACGAACATTTACAGGAACAGAAATGTTATCGGTAATATTTTTTACAAACTCTGCAAAATCATCGGGGAGCATTTCACCCGCATCATCACAAAGAGTAATCTCGGAAGCACCTGCTGCAACTGCGGTGTTGATAGCTAAAACAAGAAAAGCCGGCTCCGCACGAGTAGCATCAAGAGCACAAAACTCAACGGCTGCACACTTCTCTTTTGCCAAGGCAACAATCTTTTCAATCCAAGCAATCATTTTGTCAGGCTTCTTGTGGCAAACATACTCCATGCTAACGGGAGATGTGGGCAATTCAATGCGAATACAAGGATGAGCGGCATTGGAAAGCGCAACAGCGGCATTTTCAACACTTTCGACACTTTGACCTGCGGCTACCGAGATGATGCTCTTTTTTACAAAAGTAGAAATTGTTTTAATCAGCAGAGTATCAATTCTTGCATTTTGAATTTCGGGCAATTCGATAACATCGCTATCAAGTTTTTCAAGTTGGCGAGCGATATCGATTTTTTCTTTAAAACTAAACGCATTGTCTGCGCGGCAAAGAGTTGCATCTGCTACTTTCATTTGTTTCATGGTTCATAACTCCTCATTTTGTATTTCGCCGCACAAAAACCAAAAAGTCCCCGAGGCGACGCTAAAGTTCACCTCGGGGACGAATGTTCTCATTCGCGGTACCACCCCGGTTATCGATTCAAGATCGATCACCTCACAGACTCAAACAAGCCCTATGCTCTGATAACGGTGCATGCCGTGACCGCTTACTAAAAGGTTCTGCGGTCCTGCTCCGGAACGAGACTTTCTTTTTTATCTGTAACGGTTCGCACCAAACACCGTCTCTCTGAAATCAGGCTTTCAAAAGAAATAATTCCTTCAACGCATTTTCAAAAAAATATGCCTTATTATAACATTTACAAACGTATTTGTCAAGCCTTTTTTGAAATATTTTTGATTATTTTTCAACGGGATAGGTCCAGTTGTAGCTATCCTCAATTTTGCCCCATTGAATACCCGTCAAGGTATCGTACAAATGCTGTGTAACGGTACCGATTTTGCCTTCGTTTACGGGATATTGCTTACCCTTGTAGCAAAGCTCACCAATGGGAGAAACAACTGCGGCAGTTCCGCAACCCCATGCCTCTTCCAAAGTACCGTTTTCGAGTGCCTCGGAGAGTTCATCGATGCTCAAGAGTCTTTCGCTTACCTTGTAGCCCTCGTTTTTGAGAACTTCAATACAAGATTTACGAGTGATGCCGGGCAGAATAGAACCTGTGAGAGCAGGCGTTACAATCTCACCGTTGATTTTGAACATAACGTTCATAGCGCCAACTTCTTCAATGTATTTGCGCTCAACACCGTCAAGCCACAAAACTTGAGAGTAGCCCTTTTGTGCGGCTCTTTCGCCGGCACGGTTACTTGCGGCATAGTTACCACCGCATTTTGCATAGCCGGTACCGCCTCTAACCGCGCGAACGTCTTCATCCTCAATCATAATGCGAACGGGATTGATGCCCTCCGCATAGTAGCTACCTACGGGAGATGCAATGATTACAAAGGTTGCGTTGTGTACTGCGTGAACGCCAAGGGTTTCATCGTTGCCAAAGAGGAACGGACGCAAATAGAGCGAGGTTCCGGGAGCGGAAGGTGTCCAATCTTGCTCAAGTTCTACAAAAGTCAAGAGTGCTTGGAGCATATCTTCCTCTGCCATTTGCGGCAGGCAAAGACGCTCTGCGGAATTGTTCATGCGACGAATGTTCTCCAAGGGACGGAAAAGTTGAACCTTGCCGTCGGCACGGCGATAAGCCTTAAGACCCTCGAAAATTTCGGAACCGTAGTGCAAAACGGTGGATGCAGGATGGAGCGAAATGTTTGCAAACGGAACGATGCGTGCATTGTACCATCCTTTTTCGTGGGAATAATCGGCGATAAACATATGGTCGGTAAAGATTTTACCAAATCCCAAAGTGGAGCTATCCGGCTTTGCCTTGGGAGAATCACATTTTGTAATGGAAATATGCAACATAGTACTGCCCTTTCTACTATCTCTATTAGTTTTCAGCGCCAATGCGCATAGCGTTCAAGTTGATTTCCAACATATCGGCACGTTTTGCCGAAATAACCTTTTTGAGCGCGTTGGTGATTTTTTCTTCGTCATATTCTCCAATTTCTTTGAGAACCTTACCAACGATGATCATATTAGCCAATGTAGGGGTGCCATTGTCGCTTGCAAGTTGGGTTGCAGGAACATAGAAGACTTTAACGTCATCGCGCATAACCTTGCGTTCGATGAGGGTGGAGTCCGCAATAATCATACCACCGGGAGCAACGGTCGACTCAAACTTGTCAAGAGACGGCAGGTTCATTGCAATAAGAATATCGGGATTGGAAACGATGGGAGAACCAACGGGTTCGTCGCTAACGATAACACTGCAGCTTGCAGTGCCGCCACGCATTTCGGGACCGTAGGAAGGCAACCAGCTAACCTGCTTATCTTCCATCAAACCCTTGTATGCAATAAATTTACCGGAGAACAGAATTCCCTGTCCGCCAAATCCGGAGAACAGCATTTGCTTTGTACTCATTGTGCCGCTTCCTCCTTTGCGCTTCTATCCTTATAAACGCCCAAGGGGTAATAAGGAATCATCTTTTCATCCACCCATTCAAGAGCCTTTTGAGGAGTCATACCCCAGTTGGTGGGACAAGTGGAAAGAACCTCTACCAAAGAGAAGCCCTTGCCATCCAATTGGTTTTGGAATGCCTTTTTGATAGCCTTCTTTGCGTTGTTTACATTTTTAACGTTGTTAACACTAACGCGAGCAAGATATTCGGGACCGTCGAGCTCCGAGAGCATTTCGCATACTTTAATCGGGAAACCGCAGTGGTTGGTGTCACGACCGTAGGGAGAGGTTTGTGTTACCTGTCCGGGGAGCGATGTGGGCGCCATTTGACCACCGGTCATACCGTAAATTGCGTTATTGATGAAGATAATGGTAATGTTTTCGTTTCTTGCGGCGGCATGAACAGTCTCAGCCATACCGATAGATGCGAGGTCACCGTCACCTTGGTAAGTGAAAACAACGTGTTCCTCGGGGTTTGCACGCTTAACACCGGTTGCAACAGCGGGTGCACGACCGTGTGCGGCTTCGATCATATCACAATTAAAATAGTTATAAGCCATAACCGAGCATCCAACGGGGGCTATACCGATGGTTCTGCCCTCAATGCCAAGCTCGTCAATAACCTCTGCTACCAGACGGTGAATGATACCGTGGGTGCAGCCGGGGCAATAATGAAAAGGTGCATCGGTCAGCGCGTGGGGTTTCTTAAATACAACCATTATTTGTCACCTCCGTTTTGAGCAGCTGCTTTGATAGCCGCAAGTACTTGATCGGGAGACGGAATCATACCACCTGCACGGTTGCAGAGTGTTACGGGCTTCTTGCATTCGGTTGCAAGGCGAACGTCCTCGATCATTTGTCCCATGGAAAGTTCAACAGAAATAAAGCTGTTAACCTGTTCTGCGGCACGGCGGAACACTTCCTTCGGGAAGGGCCAGAGAGTGATGGGACGAATCATACCAACCTTAATCCCCTCTTTTCTTGCCTCATTGATAGCGTTTTTGGAAACGCGTGCGGCAATACCGAAAGCAGCAATACAGATTTCTGCATCGTCCATCATATATTCCTCATACATAACCTCATTCTCCTCAATAGCGCGGTAACGCTCAAAACGAGCAAAATTGAGTTGTTCGAGTTCTTCGGGAATGAGGGAGAGAGAGTTTGTAATGTTGTGCGCACGTTGCATTTTTGTGCCGTTGGTAGCCCAAGGCTTTTCGGGAGAGGGCTTTACAACGAGATCATCAAGCGCTACGGGCTCCATCATTTGACCCATAGTACCGTCTGCCAAAATCATTGCGGTCATGCGGTAAGTATCGGCAAGCTCAAAGCCTTTTACAGTAAGCTCTGCCATTTCTTGAACAGATGCGGGAGCGAGAACGATCATACGGAAGTCACCGTGACCGCCGGCTTTGGTAGCTTGGAAATAATCGGATTGGCTGGGTTGAATACCGCCAAGACCGGGGCCGCCGCGTTGTACATTGACAACGAGAGCCGGCAGATCGGAGCCTGCAAGATAAGAAAGACCTTCGCTCTTGAGCGCAATTCCGGGGCTGGAAGAAGAGGTCATAACGCGGTATCCTGCGGATGCTACACCATAAACCATGTTAATAGCCGCGATTTCGCTCTCTGCTTGTAGGAAGGTGCCACCGATTTTGGGCATCTTTTTTGCCATATAAGCCGCGATTTCGGTTTGAGGAGTAATGGGATAGCCAAAATAATGTCTGCAGCCTGCGTGAATAGCGGCTTCGGCAATGGCTTCGTTGCCTTTCATCAATACTTTATCTGCCATCTTTATCACCTCTCAACAGTAATAATGCAATCGGGACACATAGTAGCGCAGAATGCACAGCCGATGCAAGCGGCTTCGTTTTCTGCCTCTACGGGATGATGTCCTTTTTTGTTGATTTTATCAGGTGCCAAGCGAAGCACCTTTTTGGGGCAAGCGTCTACACAGAGACCGCACCCCTTGCAATTATCGGTCAAAAATGTTAATTTTGCCATTTTATATTCTCCTTTGGTTAGGGATTTAGACAATTACTGTATCTTTTTTTTGCAGTTTGAGGGGAAAAAGATTCGGAATCTTATCTTGTAACTCATTCTGCAATTTTTCGTCTGCAGTGGTCATCACTAAGGGCAAGCCCGACATAGCCGCCACCTCGTCGGCATACTGCATAGATGCTATCACATCTTCTGCGGTGGTTTCGGTGCCAAGATTGGAGTTGTTGACCAAAGCCGTAAATCGAATGCCGCCTGCGTATTCGATTTCACGCATTACCTCAACGGTAGATGCGGCATCTCTTGTTAGAGGACGGTAGCAGTTGATTACCATCAACATCTCATAATCGTTTTCTTCCAAAATCCTCGGAGCAAGTCTGCCAAGTACCAAAGCACCGCGATCATCGCCGCCTACATCAATGACGGCACGCATACGTCGGTCATCGGTAAGCGCATAGAGGTCGGGCGGAAGTGCAGGAATATCGACGTTGCTGTTTGCATAATTTGAGCAAATAAGTCGAATACCCGCTTCTTCCAGCTCAGCGGCACTGTCTTTGGAACGAAAATAGGGATTGACGATGTCAAGGTCGGCAAGCGTTACCGTTGGGTATTCCCTTTTGATAGCCTTTGCCAAATTGACGGCAATATTGGTTTTGCCACTGCCGTAATGTCCGCACAAGAGCAAAACGCGTTTGTTCATCATAATTTGTTCCTCTGAATTTTTCCGCTTGTTGTCTTGGGCAGTTCATCGCGGAAGACCACAAGAGGGGGGTATTTATAGGGAGCGGTGTGCTCCTTAACGTAGTATTGAATTTCTTTTTTGAGTTCTTCGGTGGACTCTGTTCCCTTTGTCAAAACGATGGAAGCCTTAACGATTTGTCCTCTTACTTCATCAGGAGCGGCAGAAACGCCACATTCAAGAACGTAAGGCAGTTCCATGATAACGCTTTCGATTTCAAAGGGACCAATGCGGTAGCCGGAGGACTTGATAACGTCATCGGCACGTCCTACGTACCAATAGAAGCCATCTTCATCGCACCAAGCAACGTCGCCCGTGTGATAGTAACCGTCGTGCCAAACCTCGGCAGTCTTTTCTTCATCGCGGTAGTAACCGGTAAAGAGACCGCAAGGCGCACCGTTTTTAACGTTGACAACGATTTCGCCACTTTCACCAACCGCTACGGGATTGCCATCAGCATCAACCAGTTCAACATCATAAATGGGAGCAGGCTTACCCATAGAACCGATTTTGTGAGAAGCACCAATCATATTACCGATAATCATTGTGCTCTCGGTTTGACCGAAGCCTTCCAAAATTTGAAGACCGGTTGCCTTTTCAAATTGGCGGTAAACTTCGGGGTTAAGAGCCTCGCCTGCGGTGGTCATATGCTTAACCGAGGAAAGGTCATATTTGGAAATATCTTGTTTTACCATCATACGCAACATCGAGGGAGGCGCGCAAAAGGTAGTAA
>JAZOMJ010000132.1:0-3234 GCA_045653865.1 Eubacteriales bacterium | reverse complement strand
TAACGACGTCGGAGTACATTTGGATAAATCTGCGGTAGCAGTCGTAAGCCCAACGCGCGTTGCCGGACTTCTTTGCCATAACCTCAACAACCTCTTCGTTAAGACCGAGGTTGAGGATGGTGTCCATCATACCGGGCATGGATGCACGTGCGCCGGAACGAACGGATACGAGCAAGGGATTTTCAAGATCACCGAACTTCTTGCCGGTGATAGCTTCCATCTTTTCAATGTAGGTCATGATCTCAGCCATGATACCATCGTTGATTTGACGGCCGTCTTCATAATACTGTGTGCAGGCCTCGGTGGAGATAGTGAAACCTTGAGGTACGGGAAGACCGATGTTGGTCATTTCTGCAAGGTTAGCGCCCTTACCGCCAAGGATTTCACGCATGTTAGCGTTGCCTTCGGAAAACAGATAGCAATACTTGTTTGCCATTTTTCAAATTCCTCCAATTTTTATATTAAAATTATTTTTTGACACAATAAGCGAGAGCTCCAAACAATCGATTTGAGCCCTCTTGTTTCAAATTGACAATCTATTATATCATATCTTTGCCAATTTTTCCATAGTTTTTGAAAGGTTTTTGCCCCTTTCAAGGGCTATTTTTGTAAACATTTTGTGAACAGGGGCGTTTTGCAACAAAATTCGTTTGACAGAGGCTGTTTTCTATTGTATAATACTTGGGATAGGAAAATTGCGGCGGACTCCCTATGAGTCGGGCGCCCTTTTGCGTTCTTTACCCAAAAACGCGGAAATGTGAGGTACACTATGGCGGATATTTTTGATTTGTTTAAGCAAATTGCCAAAAAGGAAGAAGCTCCCACCACACCCATCGCTTGGATTGTGGTAGGTCTTGGCAACCCTGGAAAGAAATATTTTAACACCCGTCACAACGCGGGCTTTTTGTGCTTGGATTATATCGCTCAAAAAGAGAATATTCGCATCGATCGCTCCAAGTTCCATTCTCTTTGCGGTGAGGGACAAATTGCGGGACAGCGCGTGCTTTTGATGATGCCGCAAACCTTTATGAACCATTCCGGTACCGCCGTGAAAGAAGTGATGGACTTTTATAAAATCGATCCCTCTCATCTTATTGTCATCTCGGATGACATCGCGCAAAAGCCCGGCAAAATCCGTGTTCGCGCAAAAGGAAGCTCGGGCGGTCAAAAGGGTCTTGGAGATATTATTTATCAGCTCGGCCGCGATGATTTCCCTCGCATTCGCCTCGGTGTTGGGGCGAAGCCCCACCCCGACTATGACCTTGCCGATTGGGTTGTCTCGGAATTCAATAAACAAGAACAAGAATTGATGTTCGCCGCCTTCCCCTACGCCCACGAGGGACTTTGCAAGCTGCTTGCAGGTGACATGGAAATGGCACAACGCATTTGCAACTCCTACAATCCCGACGAAAAGAAAGCGTAACCTATGAGCATTTTAACAAGTTGTATTCGCGAGGATATCGAATACCGTCAGCTTTTGCGCACCGTGAGCGAGAATTTTCGCATCAATCCCCTGCCCATACTGGCAAGCGGAATGTGCGACGGCGCATCGGATGCCTTTCTCGTCTCTTTGATTGAGGACACTCAAAAATTGCGTGGGGGTTCCCCTGCTCTCCTGATTTGTCCCGAAGAAAAAGAGTGCGTAAAGCTTTGCGGTGTTCTTGAACGTTGCGGACTGCGTGCGGCATTCTATATGTCGCGTGACCTTACTTTTTATAACATTACCGCCTCCCATGAGTATGAGCATGAGAGGCTTCGCGTGTTGTCGGGCATTCTTGCCGGCAATTTTGATGCCGTTATCACCACGCCCGACGCTCTGCTTGGATATACCATTCCGCCAAAGTTTTTGCAAGAAAACATGCTCCACATTGATAACACCGAGCAACTTGAACCAAAAGCCTTGGCGAACCGTCTTGTTGCCGCGGGATATGCAAGAGCCGATTTGGTCGATAGCCCCGGTCAGTTTGCTCTGCGTGGCGGCATTGTGGATATCTATCCCCCCAACGGTCGCTTTACCGATGCCGACGGTGGCACCAAAAACGGCGCAAATGCAATACGTATTGAGTTTTTTGGGGATGAAATTGACAGAATGGTCATTTTTGACCCCGAAACACAACGCGCCATTGAAGAAATCGTTGAGGCTGTTTTCCCACCCGCTCGCGAGCTTTTGGCATCTCCCGATGCTCTGCAAGCACTCAAAAAAGCACTCTCATCTCAACTCAAAGCAAACAAAAGTGAGCAAGCAACCACCGAACTCCTCAAGGAAATTCGCGCGGTGGATGATGCTCTTGCCAACGGCAGTGACGTACACTTTTTGGATAAATACGTTACGCTGATTTATCCCGAAAAAGCATCTCTTGCCGATTATTTTACTACCACGTCGCTTGTTTGCATCAAAAACACCAATGCCACAACCGACCGCATCAAGGCATCGGAATGGCATCTTTCGCAAAGCGTGACCGACCTTTTGGAAAGCGGCACGATTGCCCCAAAATATGCCGATTATGCAAAGCCTGCGGTGATGTTTGACCGCTTTTGCGACTCCCACGTTTGTGTGCACGTCGATTCGATTGCGCACTCTTTTGGTGAGCGCAGACTTGGCGGCTTGTTCGGCTTCCGTACACGTCATACGGTATCTTATGCCGACAATCTTCCGCTCTTTTTGGAGGATTTGCACGGATACGTGCAAAGCGGCTACCGTTGTCTCATTTTAGCCGAAAACGCAACAGAGGCAGGCACACTTGCGGATACGCTTCGCGAAGCGGCATTTGTAGTGGTCGATGAGCCCGAAAACGCCTCCGATATGGCGCGCGGAACCGTGGCAATCACCTATCAAAATGCGCTCTCGGGATTTGAACTCCCCGTTCCCTTGTTTGCCGTTCTCTCGGCTCGTCCCGATGCGCGTGGCGGTTCCCTCTCTCTTTCTGCTATGGCAGGCGCTCGCAAGCACAGAAAGAAAGGCACCAAGAGTATTCTTTCTTATGCCGAGCTTGAAGATGGCGACTATGTGGTACACGAAAATTACGGTATTGGTCGCTACACGGGTATTGAATCCTTGACCTGCGAGGGTATTACACGCGATTATATCGGCATTCAATATGCGGGCTCTGATAAATTGTTTGTTCCCGTTGAAAAACTTGACAAGGTTTCCAAATACATTGGCGCGCATGCCGATGACGGACTTGTGAAGCTTTCCAAAATGGGGGGCGAGAGTTGGAAAAAAGCTAAGTCGCG
>JAZOMJ010000131.1:0-3570 GCA_045653865.1 Eubacteriales bacterium | reverse complement strand
CCTTGTCGCCAGCGGCGAAGGTATCGACAGTGATGAAGTCACCAACGTTTGCGGAGCAATCTTCAAGGCGGAATTCCTTAAGATGCTTCTTCATGGGAACGCCTGCTTTTTCGAAATGTCCGATCTCGGGTTTGGTCAAATGCTTTGCCTTAACCTCTGCAAAACCAAGTTGCAGAGCATTGTAGCCGTCCTTTTCAACGGTCTTCTTTTGTGCTACTACGCACGGACCAGCTTCGATAATGGTTACGGGAATGACGTTGCCTTTTTCATCGAAAATTTGCGTCATACCGAGTTTTTTACCGATAATAGCCTTTTTCATTTTGTTTTTCCTCCTGTAAATTATTGGTTGACGAGGCTCTCGCCAACATGACTTACAAAGTTACCGATCATTTTCGACTCTGTGAGTCAACAACTCGGCTGTTGTCTTTGTGGAAATTATTTTTGGTATTGTGATTGAGTGCTTGATGTTAAATCTTTATCAGATCTTAACCTCGATCTCAACACCAGCGGGAAGTTCAACACTCATCAGCGCGTCTACAACCTTTTGAGACGGCTTGAGGATGTCGATGAGTCTCTTGTGAGTGCGATATTCGAATTGCTCACGGCTATCCTTGTACTTGTGCACTGCGCGAAGGATGGTAATGATCTCCTTCTCAGTGGGAAGCGGGATAGGACCGGAAACCTCTGCACCGTTTCTGGTTGCAACCTCAACAATCTTCTTTGCTGCGGTGTCAATCAGTACGTGATCGTAACTCTTGAGTCTTACTCTGATCTTCTCTTTAACTGCCATTGTTCTTTGCCTCCTTATCAGATTTCGCTCGTCTGCGGTGTCCCATATATATAAATGGAAGGGATCCGTCCGCAGGCCGCGTTTTCGCAAGGCAGGCATCACCACAACACCGCCCCGTGTGTTTCTTGATTCCCCTGAAAAATGCGGGATTTGCCCACCGCCATTTTTTTCGGCATGGACAAATTCCGGAAAATCAAGTCCCATCGAGGCTCCGTATTGCAACGGAAAATGCCACGGTGAACACCTTTCGCCCGGTTGAACGGACATACTCCACGAAAATTACCCGTTTTAGGCGTCCCCAAACGGCAACCTTTCGCTTCATCGCACATCAAGCTTGTATATTATATCATAAATTGCCTAAAATTGCAACACTTATTTACCATCGTTTTTGTAGAATTTTTGCCATTTTCAAGCCACAAAAATATGCAAATTGCACAAAACAATGCAAAAAAGGGGCATGAATCAAATTGGAAAACAGATTTTTGCAAAAAAATCCTTTCCACCTCGCACTTTTTTACAAAAAAGGGGAGAATTATTTTTAAAAACCATGCAATTGGTCACATTTTGTTCAAATATTTATTATATAATAATTATAACTGTGATTCCATAAGAGGAGGAGAGCTATGGACAAACAACAAATAACAAAAATTTTGCGTAAAGTTTTGCTAATAGGCATTCCCGTTGCAACACTTTTGCACGAGGTTGCCATTCTTGTTTCCTATGACACCGGCACCAATTATTTTGTAGCGAATGCTCCCCTTCCCTTTATTACAAATCTCATAACAATGCTATTAGTTGCCGCCGCCATTGCGTGTGCGCTCATAACAGAAAAGCCGACGCCAACCGCTTCTCCTTTTGGCTTGCAAATTTGGGTAGCCATTCCCGCCGCGCTCGGCTTTGCCATTAGCGGTGTATTTTCACTCTTGACTTTCTTGATCACAAAAGCCACCCTCTCGCTGATAGCCGCAGTTTTGTTGTTGCTCTCAGCCATCCACATGCTTTTGAGTGAAACAGGCGCAAAGCTTTCCTTTTTGGGATTTTTCCCTCCCTTGGCGTGTGCAAGCCTCGTTTGCATCCTCTATTTTGATGCTTCTCTTGAAATGAACGCTCCCATGAAAGTTGCCGTGCAATGTGCCCTGCTCCCTTTAATGCTTTATTTCACCGCCGAGCTACGTTACCTGCTAGGCAGAGAATTGCCGCGTCTTTACTATGCTTTGGCACTTGGCAGTCTTGCAGTATCTTCGCTTTGCATTCTTACTGTTCCCGTAGCAAGCATTACGGGACGCTTGAATAATGAAAACTGTTTGACTGCCGCAATTGCGGTGATTGGCATTAACGCTACAATCGCTTTGCGTCAATGGCGATATTTTCAAAACGCTGTTCCCCCATCCTCTGAAGAAAACTCCACCGAAACTGACACGAAGGAGACCGACTCGCAATGAATGCCAATATTCGAATTCAATGGCTACACAAAAAACTAACAATGAAAAGTTACCCAAATGCGCAACGCTTGGCTGAACGCTTTGGCATTTCGCACAGACAAGCACAACGTGACTTTGAGTACCTTCGCCGCGAATTGGGAGCACCGATTGCTTATGACAACAGTCGCAAGGGCTTTTACTATGAAGAAAGCTATGTGCTTCCCGTCATTCTCAGTTCGGATAACGATGATTTGTATATTCCCGAAATTTTCAACGTTCACTCCAAGCAGGAATTGGCGGCAGACGAATCGATTATTCAAATGCAAATCCCCTACTCGGCAACGGTTGAGATTAAGAACAAGCTCACCGCACTGGAGTTGAGCAATTACATCGTAGCACGTGGACCGCAAGACAGATATGTTTGCGAGTTCCACAGTGTAGAAAAGTTTTTGGGATTGCTCCTTTCGATGGATGCAGACTTCCGCATTGTAGAGCCTTACTGGCTTAGAGAAAAGATTTTGCGCTCGGCAAAACGCGTAGTAGAAAACAACCAAGAATAAAGAAAACGCGCACACGGTGCGCGTTTTTTTGTTGCACAAAAAAGAAACAAATAGAGAGAAGTTCAAAAACTTTCTCGCTAAAGCAGGCACGCATCGCTTGATGCGTGCCTGTTTTCTTCTATACGTCTATCAATTAGAATTGAATCTTCTTCTCAATGTATTCCTTGAGCTCGCTGATGGGCAAACGTACTTGCTCCATAGTGTCGCGGTCACGAACGGTTACGCAGTTGTCTGCAGGGGTGTTCTCGTCGCCAACAGTCTCAAAGTCGATGGTGATGCAAAGAGGTGTACCAATCTCGTCTTGACGGCGGTAACGCTTACCGATAGAACCGGTTTCGTCATAGTCAACCATAAAGTACTTGGAAAGCTCCTCATAAACCTCGCCTGCCTTGTCGCCAAGCTTTTTGGAAAGAGGCAGAATAGCAGCCTTAAAGGGCGCGAGTGCAGGATGCAGGTGCAAAACAGTACGAACATCGTTCTTTTCAGCATCGATAACTTCTTCGTCGTAAGCGTCAACGAGGAATGCAAGTGCTACACGGTCAGCACCCAAAGAGGGCTCGATAACGTAAGGAATGTAGTGCTCGCCCGACTCTTGATCGAAATAGGTCATATCCTTGCCGCTGTGGGTTTGGTGTTGACCAAGGTCATAGTCGGTACGGTCAGCAACGCCCCAAAGCTCGCCCCAACCAAACGGGAAGAGGAACTCGAAGTCGGTGGTTGCCTTGGAGTAGAAGCAAAGCTCGACCGGGTCGTGGTCACGCAGACGAAGGTTCACGTCACTCATACCGAGGTTGAGCAG
>JAZOMJ010000130.1:0-3862 GCA_045653865.1 Eubacteriales bacterium | reverse complement strand
AGTCTGCCATCTTCGCCTACGCGGATCCAAGCGATGTCGTCGCCAACAGTCCAAACCTTGTAGCCTGCGTTCTTGTAGATTGCAGGGGGAATGAGCATTGCAAGGTTGGTTTTGCCACAAGCAGAGGGGAATGCAGCAGAGATATACTTAATTTCGCCTTGGGGATTTTCAAGACCGAGGATGAGCATGTGCTCAGCCATCCAGCCTTCCTTGCGGCCGAGGTAAGATGCAATACGGAGTGCGAAGCACTTCTTACCGAGAAGAACGTTTCCACCGTAACCGGAGTTAACAGACCAAATGGTGTTGTCCTCAGGGAAGTGGCAGATGTAACGCTTTTCTTCATCACAGTCAGCAACACCGTGCAGACCCTTGATGAACTCGGGGGAGTCACCGAGAGCTTCGATAACGTTCTTGCCAACACGGGTCATGATGATCATGTTGAGTACAACGTAAATAGAGTCGGTCAATTCGATACCGATTTTTGCAAAGTCAGAACCAACTACGCCCATAGAGTAGGGAATAACGTACATGGTCTTGCCGTTGTAGGAATTCTTGTAGAGTTTGGAGAGTGTTTCGTAGCACTCCTTGGGATCCATCCAGTTGTTGATGTTACCTGCATCCTCTTTCTTAGAGGTGCAAATAAAGGTTCTGTGTTCTACACGAGCAACGTCATTAATAGCGGTGCGGTGCAGATAGCAGTTGGGGTAAACTTCTTGGTTCAGGGGCTCAAGCTCGCCGCTTGCGCACGCTTGTGCACGCAGAGCTTCGGTTTGCTCCTCGCTGCCGTCGATCCAAACGATCTCCTTAGGACCTACCATGTCAGCCATGGATTTGATCCAATCAAGAACATACTTGTTGTTGGTCATTTTTTTGCTCCTTTTATATGTGATTTTTTTAAAAAACAAAGTTATTGGTAATAAGCCACCTTATCACCCATTATATATTATACACGTTCTTACAAAAAATTTCAAGAGAAATTTCAAAAGGTTACGATTTGTTCATAATTTGCTTGGCAAGAAAATCAGAGCTTTGCAAAAGGGCGAACAGCGTTCGCCCTTTTGCTTTTTGGTTAGGTTTTCTTTTCAATTCTTTCTTGACAACGGGTGCAGGTGACAATAATGGATCCTTTGCCACGGGGAACGCGCAAAACCGCGTGGCATTTGTGGCATTTGAAATAAATATGTGTTTTGCGGTCACGCCACTTGTTGCGCTGAAGCTTGAAAAAGTTGAATATCGGTTTTCTTAATTTCAAATAGGTTTCGCGTTCCCGTCTGCGGCGGTCAAGTTTGCGAGAGAACGAGCGTGTTAGCGACCATACAAGCAGGGCGGCTGCCAAAAAGTAGACCCAACCAAGATGAGGAAACCAAGAGATGACCATTAAAATCAGCGCCGCAATCATCAAAAACTTAGTCAATTCATCATTTCCGTAGCGGCCATACATAAATGTCGCCATTTTGTATCGCATTTTTTGAAAGAAATTTTGCATAGTGAAAAAACTCCTGTTTTAATTCAATGTAATCACTCCGTCGGTGCAAACAATTGCATCAGCGGGAGTATAGGATATCCAAGAGTATCCTTGTTTTACAAAAGACCATTCTTTAGTAGTGCCGCGGTATTCTACGCGCGCCAAACTGTCGCAATCCTCAAAAGCGAACGTGCCAAGAACAGAGATGTTTTTGGGGAGGGAGATTTCTGTAAGCTCTTCGCAATCGGCAAACGCATATTCGCCAATTTGCAAAAGTCCGTCGGGCAGATGTATGCTTTGCAGTCCCGAACAATGATAGAAAGCATAGCCATCAATACCCACAACACCGTCAGAAAAAGAGATAGAGGTCAGATTTTGGTTGTTGTAAAACGCATTTCTGTGAATTATATAAGATTTGCCATTGCAATCTGTGGGTAACACCAACTCGGTCAAGTCTCCCATATATCCCAAGAGATAGCAGGTTTGAGCATCCTCAAAAAAGAGATAGCCGTTTTCATCAATCCAAGTTTTTGTCGTCTCCTCTTTGGATGTATAAATATTCAGGGCATACCGAGCAACATAACCGTTATCGGTAGCGCCGAGGGTGAGTGTGAGTGAGGAAAAATTATATACTTCAACCAACTTGTAGCAACCGCTAAAAGCCATGGGGTTAATCGTTTGAATGCTTTCTCCGAGGGTTAGGCACATCAAGTTGGTAGCGTAAAGACAAGCTCTTTCGGGAATTTCTGTGCCGCCGTTGACGGTGAGACGCGTCAGAGCATTTTTGGGAAGCTCGGCAATCGCACAAGTGGGAACAGTAGCCGATGCAATGTTTTTGCAACCTACAAAAACATTTTCGCCCATCATTTCAACACTTGGGGCAATGGTAATGCTTGTCATGCTCTTAAAATTGCGGAACGCCAAGTTGCCAATGCTCTTGCCACTGTTGATAATGACAGATGTAATATTGTTCTCACTCGGCAAAGAGGGAATTGCCAAAGTGGGGATATTGACGCTCAATAGCCCTGTGCATCTGTCAAGGGCGCCGGCACCAATGGCTGTAACAGATTCGGGAATGGTGATATCCGTCAATTTCTCACATCCGTAAAACGCATAAGAGCCAATCGCAGTAACGTTTTGCGGAATGCGGATGTCGGCAAGATTGGTGCACTCATAAAAAGCCCCCATGCCAATCTCGCACAAAGAGTTTGGCAAAGAAATATTTTTGATTTTTGAGCGATTTGCAAAGGCATAATCCCCAATTGCGCTGACGCGATAACGCCCAATCGTTTCGGGAACGCTCACCTCCTTTTTCCACAAAGGAATGCATTTGGTAACGGTGCAGGTCTTGCCATCCTCGTTAGGGGAATAGAGAAGATAGCAACCATCGAAAAACTTTCCTGCTGAGAGAAAAGGCCTGAAGGCAATAAAAGCAATCGAAACAAAAAACAGAACAAAAACAGAGATGAGAACTATTCGAAATGTCTTTTTCAAAACCGTACAATCCTTACGTTTGAGCCCGTCGGCAACTATCTATATCATACCACATTTTCGCCCAAAAGTCAATAATATAACAAGCGCGAAAGCGAAGTTCTTGTGATGAAAATCTGAAAAAAACAAACAGCGTCCACAGTGGTGGACGCTGAAGTGCTATTTTTATTCTGTGATTGGGAGATAGAGTGTATATTTCCAGGTTTCGCACTCATAGGTGGGCTTGGAGGGGAATTGACCTAGCTTGGAAAGATAAATTTCCAAAGCGCCAATCTCCTTGTTTTCCAAAATGCAGAAGTTGGAGAGCTGTACCTTATCGCTCTCACCTGCGCGGCGCGTGTCAATCAAAACCTTGCTTTCGCGAATTGCCAAACCGGTTTGGGGATTGATTTCAATCAAATAAAGGGGGAATCGCGGATAAGCACCGTTGACCTCATTCTTCGAGCAAGCATTTCCAATCCAATAGAGTTTGCCGTTGATTTCACTCTTTACAACTTGGCAAATCGAGGCGGGGGAATACACAATTTCGCCATCCTCATAGCACCAAGGCTTGGGGGCGGAGAATGTTTTGCCACCGTCCTCGGAGATCACATAGTACTTGCAAGCAGGTGCGTCTGCCAACAAACGGCAGGTCCAACCTCTGGGAATATCGGTTGACGTGCGGAAGATGCAAAAGATTCTTCCATCATCCAATTCGGCAAACATCGGCTCAGAAAGACCGCGTGTGGAGAGCGTATCATCGATAATGATGGGCTCGGAGTAACTGATGACATACTGTCCTGCATTCGCATCCCAACCACCCCGCGCCACCAAAAGTGCCCACGCGTGTCCAAGTCCGCCCGTGGAGGGGAAGACTTCTTGCAAATCCAAACCTGCCATTTCGCAGGCTACGTTCACGGGAATGCA
>JAZOMJ010000129.1:0-30151 GCA_045653865.1 Eubacteriales bacterium | reverse complement strand
GGCGATTCGTGAATCGCCCCTACAAGAAATTTTAATATTCACTGTAGGGGCGATTCACGAATCGCCCGTTTTGTTTCTGTTCAACTCTCTTAGAAATCAGGGTCTCGGTGGCCCCTGATTTCTTGCGAGAGCAAAAGCGCGTCTTGTGGCGCGCGCCGACCGTCTATTTGCAGACTAACGATTTTATTTAGATAATTGTTGTGCGAGAGTTCTTGAAAGGGGTGTGGGGGAAACTTCTTGCAAGAAGTTTCCCCCACAAAAACGCATCCCTTACTGCTTCTTCATCTGTCTCAAATAGACGAACACCGCGGCGGTGAGGATGGCGACGGCATAGCCGAGAACCCACCCGAGGTGTGGGAAGATGCCTGCATAATCGCCTGCGATGATGGCGCGTTGCATCTCGACGGAGTGCACAAAGGGCAGGGCGTAGGCAATCTTTTTAAAAGCACCGCCCACGAGGTCGAGGTCGAACCAAATGCCCGAGAGCCAAGCCGAGAGATTTGTTAGGAGTGCTCCGCAAATGCCGCCCACCTGCTTGTCGTTCAAAATGCTTCCGCACAAAAGCCCGATTCCAATATACAAAAGGGCGATGGGGATGATGAAAAGGATGGAGAGCAGAATATTGACGTTGATGTCAAGTCCCAAAATCGTGGCAAAAACATAGGTCGCCAATCCCTCGGCAAGAGAGATGGGAATGAGGGGCAGGGTATAGCCGAGAATAAAGTCCACGGGCGTCATTGGCGTGGTGTAAAGGCGGTGCATAAAACTGCTTTGCCTATCCTTTGCAATGAGAGTGGCAGAAAAAAGCGATAGAAAAGCAAGGCCGAACACGGCAACGCCGGGTGCGAGATGCTCGATTGCAAACATCTCCACAGGAATGTTTGCTTGAATGGCGCTCAACAAAAATAGGAGCACAACGGGGAAGCCGAACAAGAAGGCAAGATTGAGCGGATCACGTACGATTTCTTGAAGATTGCGTTTTGCAAAGGTCAACAGTCTCATTTTTGCGCCTCCTTTACAATTTGAATAAAGGCTTTTTCAATGCTATTCTCGCCCGTTTGTGCCTTGAGGTTCTCGGGGGTGTCGCAAACCAACAGTTTGCCGTCTTTCATAATGCCAATGCGGTCGGAGAGCTCCTCGGCTTCTTCCATATAGTGCGTGGTGAGAATGATGGTCACCTTGCCCTTGAGCGTGCGAATGATATCCCAAAGCTCACTGCGCGCAAGCACGTCAAGACCAAGCGTGGGTTCATCGAGAAAGAGCACGCGAGGCTCCGAAATGAGCGCCATCGCAATGCTGAGGCGACGTGCATAGCCCCCCGAAAGCTTGCCTGCTCTCTTATCCATCACGCTCTCAAGCGAGAGCATCGAAGCAAGATGAGCCACCTTTTGGGCGGTTTTTTCTTTTGAAAAAGCGTAAATGCCGCAAATAAACGCAAGGTTTTCGCGCACGGTCAGCCCAGATGCTATGGCAGTCTCCTGCAAAGAGACGCCAATGAGGCTCTTGACAGCCGCGGCATTTTGGGTAATGCTCTCGCCAAGAATGGTTGCATCTCCCGACGTGGGGGAGCTCAGGCAAGAAAGCATCTTGATGGTGGTGGTTTTTCCTGCACCGTTGACGCCAAGCAAAGAGAACAGCTCGCCCTCGGCAATGTCGAGGGAAAGATTGTCTACTGCCGTCACGTCTTTATATTGTTTTGTCAAACGTTCTATTTGAATAGCGGTCATTTGTATCTCCTTTGTGTCAAGTATGATATCATTATGATATCACATTTTTTTCGTCTTGTCAAGAGGTTTTTCAAAAATCAACCAATGGTTTCATTTTACCAAAAAGTGAAATGATCTATTGACAAATCCCCAAATCTGTGCTATACTATAATTAACCAAAAGGTTAAATGTTGCACGTTTGGTTGATTTCTGCGCAAATGGAGGTGCTTGAATGAAGGAATTTATAAAGCATTATTGGAAGCTTCTTTTGCTTTTTGCACTAGCAGGTCTTGTGGGCGGCTTCTTTACGGGGCTTTTTGTGCTGGATAGTTACCCTGCTGATTTACAGCAAGAGGCACTCGCGCAAGGGATAACGCCCACAATAATGGCAGTTGTCACCGCAATGCAAGCGGTGGGGTACGGTGTTGTGCTTGGCGCAATCGGCATTCTTCTTGGCAAAAAGACAGGACTTTGGCGTGATGAGAGAAGCATTTCAAAAAAGCCGCTTTTCATTACGCTTGCAATCGCTGTTTTGGGCGGTATCGCTCTTATTTTGCCCGACCTTTTGTTTTTTGGCAAGCATAATGATGTCATTATGAACTCCTATGCCGCAAAGCCGAGCATTCCCTATATC
This sequence comes from Eubacteriales bacterium, assembly GCA_045653865.1. Taxonomy (GTDB): domain Bacteria; phylum Bacillota; class Clostridia; order Oscillospirales; family CAG-272; genus UMGS1865. Next base: position 27,811 of record JAZOMJ010000129.1, on the reverse strand, counting down.
ATCGGTTCTGTTTTATACGGCGGTGTAATTGAGGAAGTAATGCTTCGCCTCTTTTGGATGACGCTTGTCGTCTTTGTTCTTTGGAAGCTGTTTGAAAGACAAGAGGAGAAGCCTACCACGGCTATTTTGGTGATCGCCAACATCATTGCGGCACTTCTGTTTGCCGCAGGACATCTGCCTGCAACTGTTTTGATGATTGGCACATCCCCCATGATTCTTTTCAGATGCTTTCTGCTCAACGGCGGATTTGGGTTGCTCTTCGGTTATCTTTACCGCAAGCACGGCATCGGATATGCCATGCTCGCCCACGGCGGATGCCACATCATATCTAAACTCATTTGGATTTTGTTTATTTGATTTTCATACAATAAAAGGAGGAAACACTGTGGGACTTCAAAACACCATAAAAGCGCTATCCGATCCCATTCGACGCGAGATTTTGGAAATGCTCAAGAGCGGTCGCATGGCGGCAGGGGAAATTGCAGAAAAATTTCCTGTCAGCGGTGCGGCAATTTCCAAGCATCTGTCGGTTCTCCGCGATGCGGATTTGATAAGAGACTCCCGAGAGGGGAAATTTATTTATTATGAATTGAACACTTCTGTGCTGGAAGAAGTGATGTTATGGCTGAGTTGCCTGAAAGGAGACAAAAATGACTAAACAAAACATAGGTATTCTGATTTTAACATCCATCATCGTATTGCTCCCCATCGTAGCAGGTGTTTTTTTGTGGGAACGCTTGCCCGCGCAAATTCCGATTCACTGGTCCCTGTCGGGAGAAATTGACCAATACGTACCCAAATTTGTGGCAGTTGTGGTTTTCCCCTTGGTAATGTTGGCGCTGCATTGGGTTTCTTTTTTCAACAGACGCAACCGAGAGGGCGGAGCCATCTTTTATTGGATCATCCCCGTTATTACGCTGGTATTGTTTGCCGTCGTTTACTACTTTTCGATGATGTAAAAGGAGATAAACAATGATTAAGAAGAATTTGAAAACTTTGATTATCACATCCATTATTATTTTGTTGCCCATGGTGGCAGGACTTGTTTTGTGGAATCGGTTGCCCGAACAAGTGCCTTTTCATTGGAATGCGGCGGGCGAGATTGACGGTTGGGCGTCCAGACCCGTAGCGGTATTTGTTCCTTCCGCTATGATGCTGGCACTGCAATGGTTGTGCATACTTGTTACTTCTACCGACCCCAAAAAGCAGAACCATCCCGAAAAGGTGAAAGTTCTCGTTTTTTGGTTGATTCCCATTATCACCGTTTTTATTTCGGCTCTTATGTACGTTAGTGCATTGGGAGTCAGCGTGCGCGTGGAAACGCTGATGCCTATTCTGCTCGGCTTGGTCTTTGTTGCCATTGGCAATTATATGCCCAAGTGTAAGCAAAACTACACCATTGGCATCAAAATCCCGTGGACGCTTGCGAGCGAGGAAAACTGGAACCGCACCCACCGTTTGGCAGGTTGGGTTTGGGTTGGCGGCGGTGTTGTGATGCTGCTGTCGGGATTTTTGGGCATCTTTTGGCTCACCTTGGTACCTGCTATTATTATGGTAGCGGTACCGCTGATTTACTCTTATATTTTGCACCAAAAAGGCATTTAAGTAAAGCCAAACCCGCCCTCGTTCGATTGGAACGAGGGCGGGTTTTTTGTTTTACTTCCAAATCTTAGGTTGATAGCGAATTTCGCTGACCGCATAAACGGTTACAAATGCTTTGGGGTCGGTTTTGCGCACGAATTCCATCAGCTTGCGGTATTCGTTTTTATCCACAATGGTAATGACTTCTTTGCGTTGTGTGTTATCGTACGCACCCGTGATCTCATTCAAGGTTGCACCACTGTGCAGACCGTGCAGGATGTAGTCCACGATTTCATCAAGTTTGGGCGAGATGATACATACGCGGCGCTTGATATTGAGTCCGAAGATGAAATAATCCACAACAATGCCGCAAAAATAGGTTGCGAGAACACTGAGAACAACGGTTTTGGTATCATAGCAGAATACTGACGAAAGAGCGACTGCAATGCCGCAAAGGGAACCGGCTTTGCCGAATTCCATTCTCAAATACTTATGTAAAATTTTTGCCACGATGTCAAGTCCACCCGACGACGCGTTGCGCAAAAACAACAGAGCCATCGATATGCTGACGATAACGATGTAGCAAAGCACGTCAAGCAAGGGGTCACTCGTCAAGGATTGAAAATTCGGCAGCAAGAACTCAAACACGCCGACGAACAAAGGGATCATAATGGACGTATAAACTGTTTTTGCACCGAATTCCGACCCCACGAGAAGAAAACCGACAATGAGCAAAAGCACATTGATGATTAAGTTGATAACCGACATCGGCACGGGCAAAAAATTGGCAAGCACCATCGAAAGTGCCGAGATGCTACCGACTGCTACTTGGCTCGGCATCATAAAAAAGAACACTGCCGTGGCAACTCCGAGAGAGCCAAGGTTAATAATAACGAATTCTCTCAAATCGCGAAATAAAGCATTTTTTCTCACAAAAATCACCTCTGTTTTTAGTCTCTTGAGCATTTTTCGGCATCGATTGCAAGCACGAGCATCAAAACACAAGTGGCATGGTTGGGGTCGCGCACGTCGATGGTATAGGTATCCGTCCAATTAAATTCCTTGTTGATGTAGGCAATGCATTGTCCCCTGTCATCAAGAATGCTGTAATCCCATTCGAGCCAATCTCCTTCGACCTGCCAGCCGTTGCAATCAATGATGAAACGGGGGCGGAAGAAGGTGAATTCTTTGCGAATGGAGCCCACATAGCGGTCGCCAAGGTACATTTCAAATTGAGGCAACCAAGTCAGCACGCGCTCTTTAATACAACCTACTTCGCGTCCGCGTGCATCGTATATGCGCAACAAGTGTCCCCACGTGAGCTGTCCGCGCACAGTGTAGAGGACGTTGCCTGCTTCATCGTAAATATCGTAGCTATCAAACCACGAGAACATACGTTGCTTAAATAAGAGTTTCATAGTGTCTCCTTTATGTTAATACGCTGTGGAAATCAGAACTGTTCCGTTACCCGAAAGGGAAATGTCTCCAAGACACGCGGGGAGCAGAATACTGTCGCCACGCCCGAACGAATAGGATATGCCATCCCATTCAATGACCCCATCGCCCTCGATAGCGAGTAGGTGTCGCAAATAGCCGTTTTGTGTAAGCGTGTGTGTGTTTTGTTGCAGTGTAAGCTTTTCAACGCGGAAATATTGGCAGTCGGCAAGCACAACCTCGCACGACGCGGGAAGAGCGCGAGAATAGCGAATGGCGTCGATTTCGGCATCGCTAAAGGGGCGAATGACGTCGCAGGCTTTCTCAATATGGAGCTCGCGCAAAGAGCCGTCAGCCCCACGGCGCTCGTAATCGTAAACGCGGTAAGTCAGGTCGCAATTTTGTTGAATTTCGGCAATGAGAATGCCCTTGCCAATGGCGTGAGGGAGCCCTGCGGGGATGAAATAGGTCTCGCCTGCTTTTACCTTTTTGGTTTTGAGGGCAGACATCAACTCTCCCTTTTGAAAAGCCGAAACGAAAGCAGCGTTATCGATGCCGTCGGCAAGACCGCAAATGATTTCGGCATCCTCGTCGGCATCTACAATATACCACATTTCGGTTTTGCCGCGGTCGTTTTCCACGTATGCGGCATAGGAATCATCGGGGTGTACCTGAACCGAGAGGCGGTCGGCGGCATCGATAAACTTGATAAGCAATGGGAATTCGCCATCCGCAGTGGCGGTTTTGCCCATCAGGTCGCAGGGGTAGTTGCACATCAGTTCGCCAACCGTTTTTCCTGCAAGATGTCCGTTTTGCACCGTGCTCATCTCTTTTTTGCGCACGGTCAACTCCCAACTCTCACCAACCGTCTCTTGGTCGGGGGCACATTTATTCCATTCACGGGGCAAGCGTGTGCCTCCCCAAATGGGCGATTTTGTTACGCCCGAAAGAAAAAGGGGATAGAGAGTATTCATATCTTTTCCTTTTGATAATCAAAGTTTTTTCAGTTTTGCGTAGGTTGCCATCAGCTTTTTGGTGCCAACGGTATCAAACATAATTTCATAGAGCGTGTCCGCGCCCATCGACTTGACCGAGAGGATTTCTCCTTCGCCAAAGTTCATGTGTCTGACGCGATCCCCGGGCGAGAAAACCTCGCGCGTGCCGCTTGCGGCAGGGCGAGCAGGGGTTGCTATGGGCTTGCCAAAAGAGGGAGAAGACGCGGTACGTGTCGCACTTTCGGTGTAATAGGTGCGTTTTTGTTGCACGGGAGCGTTATAGTTATTTCCGTACGAACCGTATGCACCGTGTTGTCCGTAAGTATATTCGCCATAGCGGTTTTGCTGAACACGCACGTTGTTGGCTTGTCCCTCATCGAGTTTTTCAATCAGAGATTCGGGAATTTCGCTGACAAAGCGAGAGACGGGGTTATACATGGTTTGACCGTAGAGCAAGCGGTTGCGTGTGTGCAGAATGCAGAGCTCCTTTTTGGCGCGTGTAATGGCAACGTACGCCAAGCGACGTTCTTCTTCCATTTCGCTTTGACCCTCGGTGATGGTTTGCATACCGGGGAAGAGTCCTTCTTCCATGCCGGGCAAAAAGACTACGGGGAACTCCAAGCCCTTGGCGCTGTGCACGGTCATCATAACCACGGCATCGGCAGTTTCGTCATAGCGGTCAACGTCGGCAACGAGAGCGGTTTCCTCCAAAAATCCGGTCAGGGAGGGCTCATCGTTGTCTTGCAGGTATTCAAGAATGCCGGATTTGAATTCGTCAAGGTTTTCAAGGCGCTCCGCTTCCTCGGGACCTGCCGCTACCAGCATCTGGCGGTAGCCGGTTTTCTCAAGCATAATGTCAAAAAGCGCATCGAGAGGTGTGCTTTGCGAAAGTCGGGAGAGATCATTGATGATGCCGGAAAATTGTACGAGCATAGGGGCACTGTTTTTGAGCGCTACAAAGCTGTCGGCACGCTCCAATACAGAGAACAGACTGCACTCCTGCTCGGCGGCAATGAGCGCAACGGTTTCCAGCGTTTTGGCACCGATTTTGCGGCGCGGCTCGTTGATGATGCGCAACAGACGCGTGTTGTCATCGTGATTGCTAATCAGCTGCAAGTATGCCACCACGTCACGGATTTCCTTGCGGTCGGTGAAGCGTGTACCACCGAGCACGCGATAGGGAACTGCCGCACGTGCAAAGGCTTTTTCAATGCTTTGCGATTGCGCATTGGTACGGTAAAGAATGGCAAAATCGCGATACGTTGCCTCTTTTTTGGCAACCGCACGGGAGACGGCATCTACCAAGTAGCGTGCCTCGGTGTTTTGGTCGTCGCAAAGTTTGAGGCGGATTTTGGCACCCTCGCCCGAGGATGTCCAAAGGGTCTTGCCTTTACGTCCGCGGTTGTTGGAAATCACCGCGTTTGCGGCTTCCAAAATGTTGCCCGTCGAGCGATAATTCTGCTCGAGCTTGATGGTTTTTGCATCGGGGAAGGTTTTATCAAATGTGAGAATGTTTTCAATGGTTGCACCGCGGAAGCGGTAAATGCTCTGGTCGTCGTCACCAACCACCATCAAATTGCGTGTGTTGGGGTTGGTCAAAAGAACGGTCAGGTGCAGTTGTGCTATGTTGGTGTCTTGGAACTCGTCCACACATACGTAGCGGAAGCGACGTTGATATGCTTCGCAAATTTCGGGGTAACGCTTGAGGAGAAGCACCGTTTGCATAATGATATCGTCAAAATCGAGCGCGTTGGATTCTCGCAAATAGCGTTGATATTCGTCATACACGCGTGCAATTTGCTTCTGTCTGTAGTCTTGACCTGCCTCCATGGCAAACGCATCGGGAGAGAGGAGCTTGTCCTTTGCGTGGCTGACGGCATTGATAACGCTTTTTACAGAGAGCAATTTTTCATCGATGTTGAGTCGCTTCATGGCGGCAAGCATTGCTTTTTTTGTGTCGTCGGCATCGTAAATGGTAAAGCCGGGGCGGTACCCCATACGTTCACCGTGTTGGCGCAAGATGCGTACGCAGATAGAGTGGAACGTGCCCGCCCAAATGTCGGTAGCGGTGTGTTCCTCATCGGGGAACATACGCGCAAGACGCTCTTTGATTTCATTTGCCGCCTTGTTGGTAAAGGTAATGGCAAGCACGCGGTAAGGCTCGCACGCATTGTTGGCAAATTGCGGCAGAATATGCTCGCGAATGGCTTCGGGCTGCAGCAACATAGCGCGTTCGAGCTCGGCTACGCGTACTTCATCGGTTCCGTAAGGAACGTAGTCGCTAAAATAAGCGTTTCCGTAGCGAATGATAAAGGCAATGCGACGCACAAGCACAGTGGTCTTGCCACTACCTGCACCTGCCAAAATCAGGAGCGGATTGTTAACGGTGAACACCGCTTCGCGCTGACGCTCATTCAATTCGTAAAAAGCTTTATCAAACAATCGGCGCTTGACCGAGAGATAGCGTTGTTCAATAGACGTTTGCATGAAAATCCTTTCTTAACTTAGGTTCACAATGGATGTAATTAGCCAAATGATAAGGCATACAGCCGCCACGGGGGAGAGTAGTGTTTCAAGCAAGGTGGCAGGCAGACGTTGCCAAGGCAGAACGGTTGTGTAATCGGAAGAAATACTCTTTTTTGCGTGGATGTGGTAGATTTTTCGCGCTTCTCCTGCGGCAAATGCCGAAAAGAGCAAGAAAATGACCACAACGCAAAAGATGAAAATTTCATTGCTGCCTGCGTTGACGTAGAATGCCGAAAGATAGGGCTGACCGAACAGACAGAAAATGTTATAGAAAATGTGCAACAAAATGGGGGCGAGGAAAGAACGAGTGGCATACATAACACATGCCAACAACGCACCCAAAAAGAGATAGGTGAAAAAGTGTGCAAACGAAAAGTGCAACATAGCAAACAGCAATGCACTTGCCGCAATTGCCACGCCCACTCCTCGTTTTTCATACTCCGCGCAAAGAATGGAGCGGTAGGTCAATTCCTCGCACACGGCAGGCAAAAGTGCGTATGCCAAAATGGCATAAAGTATTTCGGATGTTGTTCCCGTGCGCGCAACAAAGGTATCGTAAAGGGTAAAGTTTCCTTCAAGTGAGCGGATACCGCCTGTGAGAATGGAGGTCAAAAGGCTACCTGCAATCATTACCATCAACATATAAAGCAAAAATGGAATATGTGAAATTCTTGGCACGCGCAAGCGGATGCGCTTGGCAAAATCTTTTCTCCAAGCAAGGCAAAAAACAACCGCAGGTATGATGAAAATAAGTATCTGCATCAAAATGATGCCCACGTATTCGCTATCGCGGTCGAGCAAACGTGCATCAATCAAGCGCGAGAGAAGCAGGAGAACAAAGTTGGAGAGCACCAACAAAAGCGGTGCGTGCAAGGGCTTGAGGTCACCGTTCTTTCCGCCACCGAGGCGCGCGGAACCGTTCATCACGCGTTCATATAGGGGTTGCCATTTTTGCAGGAATGTATGGCTTTGCCAAAAGTCTTTTTTATTGGCAATCTTTTCCTCTGCTTTGGGAGCAGTGGGGGTACAGTGATATACTCCACGCTCGGTAAAAAGCCAATCCACGGGCAAATCGTGCGCCTCGGTTGGCACGTTTTTGAGGAGCATAGTGGCATAAGTTGCACCTGCTTTGATTCCCGGGAAGCTGGCAAGATAGCGGTCATAATATCCCTTTCCATAGCCGATGCGGTTGCCAGCCATATCATAGGATAGTGCCGGAACAACGCAAAGCGCGCGCGCGTCGGGAACACACACGGGTGCATCTTGGGGTGGTTCGGGAATTCCGTACGCGCCGGGGGAGAGCTTTTGTCCCTCGGGCAAAATATAAAATTGCATCGTGTTGGTCTCTTTGTTGCAACGGGGGAAGGCAATCGGCATACCTCGCTGTCTCGCGGCACGCGCCAAAAGGAGAAGATTGATCTCGTTTTCAAGCGGTGCATAAATGAGTAGCATCGATGCGTTTTCAAAAATAGGTGAATGGATCAGCTCTGTTGCAATTGCGCGGTCAAATTCTTTTCTTTGTTCAGGCGAGAACTCGGCGCGCTTTTGTAAAAGAATGCCACGTAGTGTGTTTTTATCCATCATCAGTCAGCAAGAATGGCAGAACGGAGAGTGTTTGCGGCATCGTCGCCCTTGAGAACACGTACGAGTGCCAGGCCGAACTCAACAGCCGCACCCATACCTACAGCGGTGATGATTTTGCCGTCGGTGACGACCTTTACTCCCTTTGGTTGCAAAATGGCACCCGTGAGGTATTCTTCAAAACCGGGGAAGCAAACGGCTTTTTTGCCCTCAAGATATCCGCGCTTGCCAAGCACCATAGGAGCGGCACAAATAGCGGCAATATAAGCATCTGTGTTTGCGGCAGTGCGCAAAGCAACCTCTACTGTGCGAGAAGCATCGAGATGCTTGGTGCCGGGCATACCGCCGGGCAGAATGATCATTTCGGGCTTGGAATCGCGGAACATGGTATCGGGGATATCGGCTCCAACCGCAATGCCATGAGCACCAACAATGGTGTCACCGCCACCAACGCCAACGGTGGTAACGTCGCAGCCTGCGCGACGCAAAAGGTCAAGGGGAGCGAGCGCCTCTACTTCTTCAAATCCGTTTGCCAAAAACATATAAATCATGTGCGTATCTCCTTTACTGAATGCCTGCGGTGAGTTTGATGAGCAGTTTGATGTTGTCGGGTTGCACCTTTGCTTCGTGTGCTGCACGGTTGCGGTGAATCTCACCGCATTTGGTGCAACGGTGAATAATCACATATCCCTTGCGTGCATCGGGTTCGGTGCGAATGGGCTCCATTCCGCCACCGCACGTATTGGCGCGGTCACCGGGGTTAACATCTACGTGCAAAGACCAAAGACAAAAAGGGCAGTGATTGCGTGAGGTAAAGCCCAAGGGCTCTACCGTTTTGCCGCAATGTGCGCAAATAAAGCCGCTATCGTTTTTGCTAAAGCGTTTTTGTTCCATTTTGTCTTCCTCCAAACCATAATTATCTATTTTAATAATAACATAAAATAATAAAGAAGTCAACGGCAAATGCAAAAAAGCCGCAATTTTTTATACATAAAAAATTGTAAAAACTTGCACATATCCCCTTGACAAACGGCAAAAAAAGGATTATAATAGAATTAGAACTATTCTTATTCGCAAAGGAGACCGAAATGACAAGACAAAGAGAGCTTATCATCAGTATTTTGAAGCAATCCGACCGCCACTTAACGGCTGACGAAATTTTCTTTTTGGCAAAACTGAAAATGCCGTCCATCGCTATGGCGACCATTTATAATAACCTGAACGCAATGAACGAGGCAGGACTTGTTAAGCGTTTGCACATCGACGGTGTTGCCGACTGCTTTGATAAAATCGTAGAGCCGCACGACCACCTTTTGTGCGACAAATGCGGCAAAATTACCGACATCAAATTGCATTCCTTAACCGACACACTCGAGAGTGAAATCGGCACGCAAATTGAGGATTACGAACTTACCGTGCACTACGTTTGCCCAGAATGCCGTGGCAACACACGCCGCCGCTAAAGAATAAAGAAAAACGCAAAAACGCACCACGTATGCGCAAAAAGACGGGAAAATCAGCGATTTTCCCGTCTTTTTTTCGTGTTTTATTTGCTTATTCTTCCAAAAGCTTTGCGTTTTGGAATGCCGCAATAATGGTCTCTCTATCGAGCGTGGTAGAGAGGTAGTGGCGGTCGTTGATTGTGAGAACGGTGTTGCCGTCAGCCTCACAGAGTTCCAGCTTCTCGCCACCGAGTTCATCCTCGTAATAGAGGTCGGAAGCAGAGAGGGGCAGGGAGAGCTTGCCCTCGCCCTTGGTGTGCCACAAAACAACAAAGTTTTTGTTTCTTCTGGTAAAGATGTATGCGCTCATCGGGGCTTTTTCGCCGCCGGCACCCTTGATGCAATCATAGGGAACGAGCTCATATTCGCCCTCTTCGTTGATGAGCAGGATGTGCTCTTGCTCGGTGTTGCGCAGAGCCATTTTTTGCTCGGGTGTGATGAATTGATGAATGCGTGCTTCCTCCCAACGGCGCATAACCTCAAAGTTATCCTTGTTGCGGGGGTGTGCTTCAATTACATCCAATCTTGTCAAACGAATGGTAGCAGGGCAATCCCAAGAGTAGGAGAGTGCGTTGCCGTATTCGTACATATCGGGCATCATTTCATCGTAGTAGAGCCACCAACCAAAGTTGAGGCGTGTGAAGTCTTGTGCCATACGGGGTGCTTCCTCAAAGGGATACTCCACAATCTTTTCCTTGAAGATGGGGGCGGGGAATACGTCAAACGCGTTGCCGCCGCTGATGTAGTGCCAACCAAAGTGGGTTTTTGCGGCACCCTCGCTAAACAAAGGCTCTTTGTTCAACTTTTTAATCACGCGATACTGTGCGTTGGAAACGTGGAAATCGAAGGGCGGGTTAACACCCTCGGAGCCATCGAAGTAGAGGAACTCAAAGCCTGCGTTGTAGCACTCGGCAAGCTTGTCGGCAATCTCGTCTTGAATATCGGAGTTTTGGTCGAGGTAGAAGCTGGCGGCAGTAAACTCGCAAAAGTCCATAACACCACCGATTTGACCGAGCTCGTGAGGCACGATGTTGGTCTTGAATGCACCGCGCTCAACGCCCTTGAAACAGTAGGGATATTCGGTAGAGAAGCTTTCGTAGGTGACAAGCTCACCGCCAAAGCGGAGGATGCGGCATTTATCCCACATAGGAGCGTTTTGCGGATTTTCTTCTACGTAAATGGTTGTTTCATCGGTGCCGAGAGGACGGGAAAGGGTAAAATGCTCCTTGAGGCGCAAACGGTGGTCGCAAACGGGGGTAACGTATTTGCTCCAAATACCGATGTGCGTGTGCAATACGTGGAAGCCGGGGGTAATGCCTGCGGCTTTGATTTTGTCAAGCATCTTCTTAAGACCCTCAACGCCACCCTCGTAGCAATCTTGGTATTCGTAGTTGCCAATCCAACCCTCGCCGCCTTTTTCCTTAAAGATGGCAGGGTAATAGATGAGCATATATTGCAGACCGCATTGCTTTGCGTATTCGATGTTTTGATCCACGTTGGTGGGGTTGATGCTCATTGTCCAATAGAGCGAGCGGTTGATGGAGGGCGCGCGACGACTGGCAACACCACGGGGAAGATCATAGTCGATTTCGATGGTTTCGATGCAGTCGAGCAGTTGATCGGCGGCGGAGGTTACAAGAGCGGCGCAGGTGCCCTTCATTTTGACTTCGCGAACAGCGTCGGCGGTGAGAATCATTGCGCCTTTTTGCTCACGTGCATCAATGCTTTCATAGGGAGAGGTACCAAGCACGCCAATGGCTACGTTGTCGTCAGATACTACGTTGAGCCAGTTGCCAAACTTTTCTCTCTTGCGAATGGGCAGTTGAACCAAACGGAAAACCGCAACGGGAGGACGATCCATCCAAAGAGGGCCGAACGCTTCGGGACCCATGGGGAAGTCGACAAGCTCAAACGTGATGTAATCGTCATGCTCAACCACGCGAACAGATGCGTTGAAGCGGATGAGCTCGAAGCTGACGGTGAGCATATCTCCCTCGCACTCGATGTGCGTAGAGCCGAACGTCATACGTTTGTTGGGGTGAGCGAGTTTGATTTCGTTATTAAAGGGACGTTCCTCGGTAACCGAGAACATCGGCAAAAGTTCGTTTTGGTCAAGGCATTCTTCGCCCGTTGCAAGTGAGATGAGACTTTCGGCATAGCCGTTTTCATTCAAGGTCAGGCGCATGCGACGGTTTTCAATGATGATGGAATTGGATTGTTTTCTCATATTAACCTCCTAATTGAGTTCCATTGTCTAAATTATAGCAAAACTTTCCTCTGTGTTTGTGAACAATGCGTAAAGAAAACAGGAAAAAAGATTTTTTAGATAACTATAAACAGATTATTCAAACATTTGCTTTATGCGACAAACAGAAGGCTTCCCCCAAAGGGGAAGCTCAGCTTGCTGACAAAGTGTCTTCGAAATAAAGCATTTGTCAAAATATCTAAAGGGAACTAATTTTGAGCCTCCCCTGTGCAGAAGTGTAGGCGCAAGCGCCCCGCAATTGCAAGCAATTGCTTCGGTGGCATTTTCGCAAGAAAATGACGGAAGGGTTGGCTCTATCTTGACAAAATAGTTAGATACAACCCTTCAGTCACGGCAAGCCGCGACAGCTCCCCTTGCACAGGGCAGCCTTTCTTTTGTGCAAATTGCTGATTGAGAATTTTCGAGAACTTTTTGTCAGTAGCCTAGCCTTCCCCTCAAGGGGAAGGCTTCGAAGTTCTTTCACGGAATGGCAGATTGACGCAAAACCACCAAGGTTTTCCTGTTTTTTGATTGTGTTTTCTTGACATTTCCTCTTCTATATGCTAAAATAACCTTAAGCGCGCATACGCGCGTATTTTGAAACAGGAGAAACTCTATGCAACTTGTATTACTGACCGCACTTGGCGTTGGTGGAGCCACCGCCATTGGCGCGCTTTTGGGCTTTCTTATCAAAAAGCCGTCTCATAAAACAAACGATTTGATTTTGTCATTTGCCGCAGGTGTTATGCTCGCGGCGGCTGTTGTGGGCTTGATTTTGCCCTCGCTTGAATACGGAAAATGGTCGATTTTGGTAACCATCGCAGGCATTTTTTGCGGTGCGTTGTGCCTCAATCTCATTGATAAACTCACCCCTCACTTGCATCGCATTGCAGGTGCCGACCAAGAGGGGCACCCCGAAAGTGCCGCAAAGCTGAACAAGGTTCTTTTGTTCGTCATCGCCATTGGTATTCACAATCTGCCCGAGGGTATTGCGGCAGGTGTTAGTTTTGGCACGGGAGACGTGGCGCAGGCACTCACGGTTGCAGGTGGCATTGCCTTGCAGAACATTCCCGAGGGCATGGTGATTATTGCTCCCATGCTTGCGGTTGGCATGAGCCGCGGTCGCACACTCGGCATTGCGATGCTGACGGGTGCGGTCGAGGTTTTGGGAACGCTCATCGGCTACTTTGCGGTTAGCATTTCGGCGGCAATTTTGCCCTTTGCACTTGCCTTTGCAGGCGGAACAATGCTCTACATCATCAGCGGCGAAATGATTCCCGAAACCCACCACGATAACGAACGCGGCGCCACCTACGCACTCCTCGCCGGCTTCTGCCTGATGCTTGTGATGGATGTTTTGCTGGGATAAAAAATATTTTTTCCATTTGCGTGATGTACGCATCACAAATTCCGTTTATTGTAGTGAAGGACTCGTAAAATAAAATTGAAATACAAACAAGAAAGGAAAAAACGATGAAAAAGATTTTTTGTATCATTGCAATCATTCTCACGTTTTCGCTCGTGCTAACCTCTTGCAACTTGCCGTTTGGGAAAGAAACGGAAACAGGCGCGACCACGCCGCAGGAAACAACTCCCGAAGTTCCTGCGGAAACATCCACTGCGGTATCGGAGGAAACGCCCGAAACTCCCGAAGAACCACTCAACTCAAGTCAAGGTCTTGCCTATACGGTGAATGATGATGGCAAAACTTGTACTATTACAGGTATTGGAACTTGTGCCGATACCAATCTTTCCATTGGTGGTTATATCGATGGCTACGAAGTTACCGCCATCGGCGATAAGGCGTTTAAAAGTTGCTCCAATTTTACGAGTGTAACGATAGGTGATTCCGTCATCACCATCGGCGCTTGGACGTTTTCTAATTGCTCCAACTTTACGAGTATCACGATTCCCAACAGCGTAACGAGCATCGGATTGGGGGCGTTCGCCCGTTCCGAAAAACTTACAAGCGTATATATTTATGACATTGATGCATGGTGCAACATTTCTTTTGATGGTAGTCATGCAAATCCTCTTTGTATGGCAGTTAAATTTTACCTTATAAAGGATGGTTCTCCCGAGTTGATTACGAATTTGGTAATCCCCAATTCTGTCACCACCATCGGCGAGTATGCGTTCTATTGTTGCTCCGGCATTACGAGCGTAACGATTCCGGACTCAGTTACCACCATCGGTAAGCGTGCGTTCGCTGATTGCTACAAGCTTACGAGCGTAACGATAGGCGGTTCCGTCATCACCATCGGCGATTCTGCGTTCTATAAGTGTCCCAAGCTTACGAGCTTTACGGTTGTTGAGAACAATAAAGCATATCAATCCATCAATGGCAATCTCTATTCCAAAGACGGTACCGTATTGGTTGCGTATGCGTGTGGCAAAACAGATACATCTTTTGTTGTACCAAACACAGTCACTACCATCGGCAATTATGCGTTCTATGATTGCGACAACCTTACGAGCGTAACGATACCCGACGCAGTTACTACCATCGGTAATTATGCGTTCTATGATTGCGACGGACTTACGAGCGTAACGATACCCGACGCAGTCACTACCATCGGTGATCATGCGTTCTATGATTGCTACAAGCTTACGAGCGTAACGATAGGCGACTCTGTCACCACAATCGGAAAATATGCGTTCAGTAGTTGCTACGACCTTACGAGCGCACTCTTTGCCAATCCCAACGGTTGGTGGAGTGCAGAAGATCCTACTGCCACAAGCGGTTCGGCAATCCCCGGCTCCGAGCTTTCAAACACCGCAACCGCGGCATGGTATTTGAGACTTGGTCGCAGCGATGCTTACTGGCATCGCACCGAATAAAAATATTAGCGAGCCGCATTTGCGTGATGTACGCATCACAAATTCCGTTTATTGTAGTAGAGAACTTTGAATAAAAGAAAAAGGAGACATTATGAAAAACGAGAAGTATTATCTCAAAAAACACCGTTTGCTCATTTGTGCACTTTTAATCATTTGTATTTCTTTCATGGCGGTGGTGTACTTAAACGTTGAAAGTAACACAGTGATGATGCTTTGCGGCATAGTAATCTGTCTTGTTGGCTTTTTTGCAACGCGTATCATCACTCGCAAGGTGATCTTGTCTGTGTTGATGGATGACCTTAATGCGCCGCTCTTTCGCGAGATCGTAAAAAAAGGGAAGTTTGCAGGGGTTCAATTATGGAGTGAATATTACTGCGGCAATTTTGGCAACGTGGTTGAACTTTGCCGCAAAAAGCTCGCCGAACCCAAGGCGGCAAAAAAAGGACGATATATGTACCTCGGTCGTCTTGCCGCCGTGTATTACGCTATGGGAGACAGTGAAAGCCTGCAAGCGGTTTGCCAAGAAGTTGAAAAATATTTGAAAACAGAGAAACCGTCGGTCAAAGGAAAGCAGGCAGCCTACATCAAACTCTTTGATTTCTATAACGCCTACCTTGCGGGCGATTGGGAAACCTGTGAAAAGCTTGAAGAAAGACAGGCGAAAAGCAACTTGGACCGCATGGCAGGGGTGAACTCCCAAGCGCGTATTGCTCTTGCAAAGGGAGACGTTGATCGCGCAAAAGAGTTGTTTGAGGAAGCGCGCCAAGCCCCCAACCTCTGCTATGCCGCGTTTGCTGACGAAGGTCTGCGCGCCATCGAAGAGGGAACACCTTACGGAGCGGGGTTAGAACCTCTTGCAACCACCGAGGATTTTTACGTTATATATCCCGCCAAGGTAATCAAATTTTTCCACCGTGTTGGGATCGTTTGTTGTATTTTGGCTGTTATTCTTCTTTGGGTATCGGCAGGGCTTGAATTGTATGCGAAAAAAGAAGCCGAGCGTCAAGAAGAGTTGCAAATTCAAAGAGAAGAAGAGCGAAGAAGAAAACGCGAAGAATACGAAGAAAAATACCGCGTGTTGATTGAAAATGATTATGACGGTGTAAAGATATTGGATTGTTTTACTTTGAAGTGTGGTGATGAAACTGCTGATAGCATGATTATTTGCGAGGCAGATGACGGCTTACTGATTGTTTCCACCTACGTTTATAAAGGCGAAGAGGAACCTCAGTATAAGTCACAGGTCTATCTTTCCAAATATCTTTTCCCAATGGGAGAGGAAATTCCGTGGAATTTGGATTTTGACTGCGTTGTATCCGATTATTCAATAAGAGTCGTATTTTACAGTCAAGAGCAGGGCATTCCCGAGAATGCACTGGCGGTGCGATTTGTAGAGGCATGCGACACGCCCCTCTACGTAGCATTCTTTTTGATTGAGTAAATGAAAAAAAGCAAGCCCCTCAAAAAATGAGGGGCTTGCTTTTTGTAATGTCATCAAACATCAATGTCTTTCATATACTTGCTACCGTTTTCGGTAATGAATTGCTTACGGGCAGGGAGGTTGTCGCCAAGGAGTGTATCAAAAATGATTTCCGTTTGGGCGGCATCTGTGGGAGAAACGGCTATGAGGCGGCGCGTTTCGGGGTTCATGGTGGTTTGCCACATCATATCGGGGTCGTTTTCGCCAAGACCCTTGGAGCGTTGCAGGGTATAACGCTTGTGTCCGAGTTTTTTGAGGATTTCTGCCTTTTCAAACTCATCGTATGCAAAGAACTTTTCATCCTTTGTGGTAATTTCAAACAAGGGTGTCTCTGCAATAAACACCTTTCCCTCTGCAAGCAGAGTGGGGAGCAGGCGGTAGAAGAGCGTGAGGAGCAGGGTGCGAATTTGGAAGCCGTCCTCGTCGGCATCGGTACAAATAATGACCTTGGACCAACGCAAGCTGTTCAAATCAAAGGTTGCCATATCGTTCTTCTTTTTGGATTTGATTTCCACACCGCATCCGATAACCTTGAGTAGGTCGGTGATAATATCGTTTTTGAAGATTTTATCATAGTCGCTCTTCAGGCAGTTGAGCGTTTTACCGCGCACGGGGATGATTGCTTGATATTCGGCATTGCGACCGAGCTTACAGGATGTCAATGCGGAGTCACCCTCTACGATGTAGAGCTCTGCAATCTTGGGGTCCTTGGAGCGGCAGTTGACAAATTTTTCAACGCGGTTGGCACCGTCAATAGAGCCCGAAAGCTTCTTTTTTACATCCACGCGTGCTTTTTCGGCACTTTCGCGGCTGTGCTTGTTGATGAGCGCTTGGTTGGCAAAGAGTTCTGCCGCCTTGGGGTTTTCAATAAAGTAAACCTCAAGCTTTTGGCGGAGGAACTCGTTGAGTGCCTCTGCAATAAAGACGTTGTTAATTGCCTTTTTGGTTTGGTTCTCATACGATGTTGAGGTAGAAGAACCGCTGATGATAAGGGCAAGGCAATCTGCAATATCGTTAAAGGTGATTTTGGATTCGTTTTTTGTGTAGCGGTTGTTTGCCTTGAGGTATTTATCAAGCGCGTAGGTAAAGGCGAGCTTGACCGCCTTATCGGGGGAACCGCCGTATTCGAGGTAGCTGGAGTTGTGGTAATATTCGAGCATGGTAACGGTATTGGAAACGCAGAAGGTGATATCCGCCTTGAATTTGTATTCGTCAAGGTCGGCTCTGTCGCGTCCTTGGGTTTCGATATGCCACGAAACGGGAGCGGTCAGGCTCTTGTCGCCCACTTGCTCCAAAAGATAGTCGGTAATGCCGTTTTCATAAACGAATTTTTCCTCGGTAAAGGTTTCGTCATCCTGTTCGAGGTGAAGAACAAAAGTTGTTCCGGGGTTTACCACTGCTTGACGGTGCAGGGTATCACGGAAGAACTCGTGGGGAATGTTGATGTCGGTGAAAACCTTGAGGTCTGGGCGCCAAAGAACAACCGTACCGGTTCTTTTTTCCTTAGGACCGAGGGGGCGTTCTTGCAGCTCACCGTTGACCTCACCGCGACGGAAGCGAATGCTTCTCTCTGTGGTTCCGTCATAGGATTTGACAATCATATATTCCGAAGCATACTGTGTTGCACACGCGCCAAGACCGTTGAGACCGAGCGAGTACTCATAGGCACCGCCGCCGCTGTTGTTTTCATATTTACCGCCTGCATAAAGCTCACAGTAAATCAAATCCCAGTTCCAACGACCTTCGGCTTCGTTCCATCCAAGCGGAACCCCGCGTCCGTGGTCGTCAACTTCAATGCTTCTATCCTGAAAAACGGTAACCTTAATTTCTTTACCGTGTCCTGCTTTTGCCTCGTCAACCGAGTTGGAGAGGATTTCAAAGAAGGAATGTTCGCATCCCTCAAGTCCATCCGAACCGAAAATAACCGAGGGGCGTTTTCTAACTCTATCAGCACCTTTGAGGGCTTTGATACTTTGATCGTTATATTGTTGTGCGTCTTGCTTTTTTGTAGCCATTGGCGTAAATCCTTTCGCAAAGCGTAGTGTAACAGTCATATCTATTACCATTATAACAGAAAAAAAGCGGTTTGAAAAGGGGGAGAGCGCGATTTTTTGAAAAAATTTGTATTTTCTCGTCTTTTTCTATTGCAACTTCGAGGAAAATAGAATATAATATTACATAGATTGACAAACGCACGCGCAGGCGCGAAGAAAACAACCCTTCCGTCGCTCGCAAGCTCGCGCCACCTCCCCTTGCACAGGGGAGGCAAAAACAGTTGCGGCAAAACTGCTTTTTTGAATGAAACGTTGCTTTGTTAATAAGGCAATGTTTGAAGTAAACGCATTTTCCGGCCTCCCCTGTGCAAGGGGAGGTGGCTGCCGAAGGCAGTCGAAAGGGTTGGTTTGCGATGTTTTTTTGTTTTGCTGAAATTTTGCGTGTGTGCTGGTTTTTATACAGTTTATAACGCTTAAGTCCCAATACGGGAACGACAGTAAAGGAGGAACTCTTGAATTTACTTGATTGGATGCAATACATACGCGGTAAGCGTTGTGCAGTTGTAGGACTTGGAATTTCTAACCGACCGCTCATTGGTTTTTTGCTGATGCGCGGTGCCATTGTTTGTGCGCGCGACAAAAAGACGCGCGAGGAAATTGGCGAGTACGCAGATGAAATTGAAAAGAAAGGCGCCATCCTCAAACTTGGCGAGGACTACCTTGAGGATCTTGACGAGGAAATTATTTTCCGCTCCCCGGGTATGCGCCCCGATATTCCCGCATTTGCCAAAGCCGTGGCAAACGGTGCCGTTTTGACATCGGAAATGGAACTGTTCTTTGAGCTCACTCCCGCAACCGTTATCGGCATTACGGGCAGTGACGGCAAAACGACATCCACAACCTTAACAGGTCTTATCCTTTCGCAGGAATACAAGGACGATGAGAGAACACGTATTTTTGTTGGCGGCAACATCGGTACACCTCTCTTGCCTATGGTGGCAGATATGACCGAGCGCGACTTTGCCGTGGTGGAGCTCTCCAGCTTCCAATTGCAAGAGGCTACACGCTCGCCTCACGTTTCTGTGATTACCAACGTTACCCCAAACCACCTCAACTGGCACATGGGCATGGAAGAATACACCTATGCAAAAACCAACGTTTTCCGTCACGCTCCTTGCCGTCGCGTAGTGCTCAATGCCGAAAATCCCATCACGGCAGAAATGGGTAAGGATGTTGATATTCCCATTACGTATTTTTCCTCGGTGAAGGAATCGCACACCGCGTTTACCCTCAAAGAGGGAGATAGTGCCGTATATGTAAGAGACGGCAAAATCTACCTTTGGAACGATGGTGTTGAGAGCGAGATTATGCAGGCGGCACAGCTATTGCTTCGCGGACTTCACAATCTGGAAAACTTGATGGCGGCTATCTCTCTCACCTTTGAATATGCCTCTGCCGAAAGTGTACGCGAGGTTGCTACAACCTTTACGGGTGTGAAGCACCGCATGGAGCCGGTTCGTGTTTCAAATGGTGTAACCTATTATGATAGCTCCATCGACTCTACCCCCGTCAGAACAGCGGCTGTTCTTTCGGCAATGCCCATCAAGCCCATTGTCATTTGCGGTGGATACGATAAGCGCATTCCCTTTGAACCGCTTGCCGATGCCATTTGTGAATATGCAAAGGCGGTTGTGCTCACGGGAGCAACCGCGGGTAAGATTTTGACTGCACTCTCTAAAAAAGCAGATGTGCAAGAGGGAAGAATGCCCGTTTATCTGCAACCCGACTTTACCGAAGCGGTTAAGCTTGCCTGCACCGTGGCGCAACCGGGTGATGCCGTTTTGCTCTCTCCTGCGTGTGCCAGCTTTGATGCTTTTAAAAACTTTGAAGAACGCGGAATGGCTTTCCGTGCGATTATAGACCAATACTAACAAAAGAAAGGAAAACAAAATGAACTACGAAACTTACTATCAAGCGGCACCCTCCCGCGCTCGCGATTTTAGAAAGACAGCGCGCCAAGCCCTCAAAGGCTTTTGGTGGACTGCTATTCTTGTAACTCTTATCGCATCGCTGTTGGGCGGTGTTAGCATTGCTCTCAACTATAATTTTGGTTCCGGTAATTCCGAAATTCCTCTCGAGGGAGAAGAGGAAATTGTCGAAAACGAACCGCTCTTCACGCCCGAACAAGCGGCAAAACTTGAGCAGGCGATTGCTGACGGTGATTTTGAAGCAATGGGCTCTGTTTTTTCAGAAATAGATCCAACCGTTGGTTGGATTGTTTCTAACGCAGGTGTCATTTTTACTGTAGCTTCTATTTTGGGTATTTTGTTTGCCCTCTTTGTTTCCTCTCCCGTTACAGTAGGTTACCAAAGATTCTGCCTTGAGGTGCTCGATGGCAACGAGAGCGAAATTCGAGTTGGCACGCTCTTCCGTTTCTTCAAAGAAAGCTACAGTAAGACGATTTTGCTCAACATTGTGCATAGCTTCATTATGTCGTTGACGTTCTTGCCGCTTTGGGTCTGCATGGCAATCGGTAGCATTCCGCTCTTTGCAAATTCCGCTGCAATGTTTACCGCTCCCACCGCTGATATGATAATGGGCGAACTGCTCGGCTTCTTTGGTTTGACCTTGATCGGTCTTGTGATTTCTGCAGTTATCAGCATCCCTGTTTCTTATGCATATTCCATGGCACACATGATTATGGCAGATTACCCCACGGTAGGTGCCATTGAAGCTCTGCGCCTCTCAAGACAGATGATGAAGGGCAACAAGGGAAGACTCTTCTGCCTGGATTTCAGTTTCTTTGGTTGGTATTTTCTCGGTGCTTGTGCTTGCGGTTTGGGCACCTTTGCTGTTGTGCCTTTCCACTATACGGCACGTGCCGCATTCTACGAGGAAATTTCGGGTCGCAAAACTCCCGAGGATGTAGAATTCCCCAGCATCAATCCCGAAGATTACATCGTTGAGTAATCAGTTTACTTGTTAAAAGAAAGCGAATAACAAAAATGATATTTTCTAAAAAGATACAAGATTTGGCACTTGAAGCCGAATCTGCACTTACCGCGCAATATCAGCACATCGATGAGGTTGCATTCCTCAACACGCAAAAGGTGATGGATGCTTTCCGTGCGCACCGCGTCAGCGATGCTTGTTTTCAATCCACTAGCGGCTACGGCTACGATGACCGTGGCCGTGAGGTGCTTGAAGAGGTTTGGGCTGAGGTGATGGGTGCCGAGGCGGCTGTTGTTCGCCACACTATTATCAGCGGCACGCACGCGCTCTCCATTGGTCTTTTCGGCATCCTGCGCCCCGGTGACGTGATGTACTCGGTAGCAGGCAAGCCCTACGATACCCTTGAAGAAGTTATCGGTCTTTCGGGCACACCCGGCAACGGCTCGCTCCGCGATTTTGGCGTTGACTACGAGCAAACCGACCTTACTCCCGATGGCAAATTCCATTTTGCCGAAATCGAGGACAAGCTCCGCGCGCTCGGAAGCCGTGCAAAAATGGTATTCGTACAACGCTCCAAGGGCTATCTCAACCGCAAAACCTTGAGCGTGGATGAAATTGGAGAGCTTGTCAAGTTTGTCAAAAATATCAATCCCGAAACATACGTTGTGGTTGACAACTGCTACGGCGAATTTGTAGAAACCAAAGAGCCCACGGCGGTTGGTGCCGACCTTGTTATTGGTTCTCTTATCAAGAACCCCGGTGGCGGAATGGCAGAAACGGGGGGATACCTTGCAGGCACACGTCGCGCCGTTGAGCTCGTTTCCTACCGCATGACCTCTGTTGGCATCGGTGCCGAGGCAGGCGCTACCTTGGGTCAAAATAAGTCAATGTTCAAGGGCTTGTTCTACGCACCGCACACCACCGCACAAGCACTCAAAACCGCACATCTAGCGGCATATATGTTTGAAAAACTCGGATACGTGGTAGAACCCCGTTGGAATGAAGAGCGCCACGATATCATTCAATCTGTGATTATGGGAAGCGCCGAAGGTCTTTGCGCATTCTGCCGCGGCATTCAAGCGGGCTCTCCCGTAGATGCTTACGTCACCCCCGAGCCTTGGGCAATGCCCGGCTACAGCGACCAAGTCATTATGGCGGCAGGCACCTTTGTGCAGGGAAGTTCTATCGAGCTTTCTGCCGATGGTCCCTTGCGTGAGCCTTACACCGCATTCTTCCAAGGCGGCTTGACTTATGAGAGCGGGCGCATTGGTATTTTGTCGGCAGTAGCAAGCGTTCTAGGGGAGTAAATAAAATCGAATTATAAAACACATTATTCGTATTGGGAAGGGTTTTGTTATGAGATACAAAGTTATAAAAAGCGATCGTCAAACAATGGAGTTGGAAGTGAAAGAGGGCAAAGTAACAGTTCGTGCGCCTCGTAAAACACGCAGAAAAGAGATAAAGGTATTTGTGAACGAAAACAAAGAGTGGATTCGCCAAAAACTGAAAGAATTTCCCAAAGGTACCAATGGTAAGGTTTTGACCAAGGAAGAGCTTGAGGATTTGATGAATCAAGCACGTGCCGTTATTCCGCAACGTGTCAACGAATATGCCTCGATACTCGGTGTAGATTACAACCGCGTGACCATTCGTCATCAAAAAACAAGATGGGGTAGTTGCAGCGGCAAAAAGAATCTCAATTTTAACTGTTTGTTGCTTTTAACACCCGTTGAGGTAATGGATAGCGTGATCATACACGAACTTTGTCATCTTAAGTACATGAACCACTCACGTGAATTTTACGATGAGCTCCGTAGAGTATATCCCAATTATGAGCAATGCAATCAATGGCTCAAAAAGAATGGCATGAGCATTATTCGCCGCTTGCCGAAATAAATACAAAAGGAGACTCCGCTATGTTGCAAATTGATAACAAAGCTCCTGACTTTACTTTGTTTGATAAAGAGGGGAACGCAGTTTCGCTTTCGCAATTTTTAGGCAAGCGCGTTGTATTATACTTTTACCCAAAGGATAATACACCCGGTTGCACGCGTCAAGCGTGTGCTTTTGCAGGGGCATATAAAGAATTTGAAGCACGTGACGTCGTTGTTATCGGCATCAGCCGCGATAGCGTGGCGTCGCACCAAAAGTTTGCCGAGAAGTATGAATTGCCCTTTGTGCTGCTCTCCGACCCCGACCGCGTGGCTATTGAGGCGTATGGCGTTTGGCAAGAGAAAAAGAACTATGGCAAGGTATCTATGGGCGTGGTGCGCACAACCTACCTCATTGATGCCGATGGGAACATCGAAGCCGTGATGCCCAAGGTGAAGCCCGATACCAACGCCGCCGAAATTTTGGCGATGCTGTAGGGAGAACACAATGAAGAAAACAAAACTCTTTTTGAGCGCTCTGACCAAATTTTTGTGCGGCCTTATTCTTGTAGGTGCGCTTCTGTTTTTGCCTGCAGGCAGTTTTTCCTTTACGGGCGGATGGCTTTTTATCGCACTGTTGTTTATCCCCATGATTTTCTTGGGGGCGGTTCTTCTTATCAAATCCCCCGAATTGTTGGAAAAACGCCTTGACGCAAAGGAAAAAGAAAACACCCAAAAGGGCGTGGTCGCGCTTTCGGGACTCTTGTTTTTTGTCGGCTTTATCGTTGCGGGACTTGACTATCGCTTTGGCTGGTCGCACGTGCCCACGTGGCTTGTGATCGCATCGTCTGTTGTTCTGCTCGCTTCCTACGCACTCTATGCCGAGGTCATGCGCGAGAACGCTTATCTTTCGCGCACCGTCGAGGTGCAGGAGGGACAAAAGGTAGTAGATACGGGACTTTACGGCATTGTCCGTCACCCGATGTACGCTGTCACAATTTGGCTTTTTCTCTCCATTCCGCTTGTGCTCGGTTCGTTCTGGTCGCTCCTTTGCTTTGCGTACTATCCCATTCTCATCATTGTGCGCATCCTCAACGAGGAAAAAGTATTGATTGCCGAACTCGATGGCTACGCAGATTATAAAAAGAAAGTGAAATATCGTCTCATTCCTTTTGTATGGTAATTAAAACACCGCGGAATTGCGTCTGCAATTCCGCGGTGTTTGTTTATATTCTTCTGACGGGATAGGAAAGAGAGGCACCCTTTTTCCAAAGGGTGATGACCTCATCCACCTCGTCGGGGGTTTCGATGCTAAAGATGAAATGTTGTGAGAGAATGCCTGCTTTTGTTAGTTGATCTTGACGATCCGACATCGACGTGGGCAAACTGTTGTAAATGACGTTGCGATGCTCCCATTCTCGCAAAACGGGGAAGGAAACACCACGGCGGTCGGTAAGTTTTGCCTCGTTTTTGTCACACGTGTTGCAATCGGCAATTTCGCGAATGACGCATTTCTCAACTGTCATCAAAGGGATGCGACCGTAAACAATGAGCGAAGTATCGCCTTTGATGTCACGTGCTTGCGGCAAGGTCAACTCGGGCGAGAGAATGAGCGAGGGGATGCCCATTTCTTCCAAAACGCAAACGCTTTCGCAGTTGGTTGCGTTGAGACGGAAGTCACCAATGGGAACAAGTCCTGCCTCTTTTGCAAGATCGATGTGCCCAATGTTACCAACAAGCGCATAGCGAACGCCTTTTGCAACTGCGGCAGAAAGCATTTCTTTTACTACTTTCAAGTCGCGCTCAAAAATGACGGGCGGCAAAATGACGCCATCGGTTTCGGTTGTTTCTTTGCCGAGCGGGAGATAAATGCAATCAAAAAATCCTCTTGCTAAGGGTGTGATTTGCGCGGGGGAATAGAAACGCGCCGAGCGCGCTTTTTGAGATACGTTTTGCGATTTTTGCATAACGTATGGCGTTTTTTCCATTTTTTCGGGCACCAAATTCGCTTCCCACGCGGCAATTGCGCGGCGGCGCAAATCGTTCAAGCGAGAAACGGGGAGCATCAAACCGTCGTCCATTTCCACCGTCAGGGAGCCGACTGCATAAGGGGTTCCACCAAGCTTTGAGAGGTTTCTCTCAATGTGTTCGGCAGAAAGGGGAGCGGTGAGGGCCGCTTGCGGAATGTCTCCCTTTGTGCAAATCGAGCGGTTTTTGTCGCTCACGGTCAGCGTTATGGGCTCGTTTTCTTTCATACGTACTGTAAAATCAAGCGGAATTTTGCGTGTAATGCCGCTAAAAGGCGAGAGGGTACGCGAAGCGGATTTATCATCCTCGGAGCGAATTCCGAGCATTTTGCTATCGATTTTTTCGCGGTAGTATCCGTCGGTAAATCCACCGCGAGAGAAGATAGAGGCAAGCTCACGCATTTCGTCTGGCGTGGCGGCACGGCGTTCATCCAAAAGGCGACGCCAAATGCGAGCGGTGTCACGTACGTATTCGGGGGCTTTCATTCTGCCTTCAATTTTGAGGGATGCCACGCCACTTTCTATCAATGCGGGTACGTGTGCCGCAAGGGAAAGGTCTTTGAGTGAGAGCGGATAGGCATTGCCGCTTTTTCTGCAAGCAAAAGGAAGTCGACAGGGCTGTGCACATTCGCCACGGTTGCCGCTACGTCCCCCCACCAAAGAGGAGAACAGACATTGCCCCGAATGGCTGACACAGAGTGCTCCGTGAATGAACATTTCAACCTCTAAAGGAGAGTTCTTCACGGTTTCGAACAGGTCGGCAGCAGGCGTTTCGCGCGCCACGACAATGCGGCTAAAGCCCATCTTTTTGAGTTCTTCTGCCGAGAGGGAATTGTGCGAGGATGCCTGCGTACTCGCGTGCAATTCAAGCGTGGGGAAGGAGCGGTGAAGCGCCGCCGCCAAGCCGAGGTCTGCAACAATGAGTGCATCCACGCCCGCATTTGCCGCTTCTTCGGCAGCCGACAGAGCGGCAGGAATTTCGCGGTCACTTACCAATGTATTGAGCGTTAAATAAACCTTTACACCATAGCTGTGCGCGCGCAAAACGGCGGAGCGCAATGCGTCTCCGCCGAAATTGTGGGCATTCATTCTTGCATTAAACGTGGTGCCGCCAAGATAAACGGCATCGGCACCGCCTTCAATCGCCGCGTCAAGCGCCTCGGGAGAACCCGCGGGGCAGAGTAGCTCGGGCAAGGTTTGGATGCGCTTATCAAACATCGCTAAAGGTCAAAAAGTCAAACATCGCGCCAACGCGATTTTTGGGAGTGCTCTTCTGAGAGGTGGCTTCCTCTACAACAACGGGAGCTTCTTCTGTGGGAGCGGTTTCGGCAACTGCTTCGGTTGCTTCTGCGGTTACTTCTGCGGGTGCTTCTTCAAAAACAGAAATTTGCTCTTCTTCGTCTTCAGACTTTTTGCCAAACGCCTTGGGAACGTACTTGGGCTTTTCTTCTTTTGCGGGAGCGTTTGCAGCAGCGGCGTGGTCAAGGATAGAACGCATTACGCTTGCATCCTTGCGCAAATTTTCTACTTCCTCTTGCAATCCTTCAATGGTTTTTCTCAACTTTTCGTTTTCAGCGGAGAAGCGGAAAGCGTCTTTTTCTACCTTTTTGAAGGCTTCTTGCATTGCCATTCTTTCGGAGCAATATGCGAGAGCGCAAAGAATAGCTGCCTCATTTTTGGTGCAACGAGGGCTCTTGAGGTTGATATCACGCATGCGACGATCGAGCATGCCAACAATGTTTTCTACCTCATCGGGGGAAGCGTCGCTGATGATGTTGAGATTCATATCTGCAACTGTAATGCTGTACTTTTGTTTCATAGGTGGGTACCATGAATCCTTTCTTGGGTGTTTTGCAACACGACATAATTATCTAACTATATTATACAATAAAAAATTTGAAAAGAAAAGGGGTTTTTGCAAAAAAGTTTGAATTTTTTTCATTTTTGCGACATTTTTTCTGTTTTCTGTTCAAAATCGGTATAAATACTTGCAAAAGTGGGGGAAATGTGCTAAAATAGACACAACGAACTGTTAGAAAATGAAAGGGGAAAACAAATGGAACCCAAGGATTATACTGTTATTAAAATTGAGGGCGAATATGCCTATTTGCGCGATGATGCCAACCCCACCGAAGAACCGCTTTTTATTGCCTTGGCGCTTTTGCCCGTGGGCACCGACGAGGGCAAAAGACTGCATTGCGAGATGTTTGCATATGAAATTATAGAATAAGAATCATTTTCGATCTTGTTTTTTCATCTTTTTTGCTCATTTTTTTGCTTTGTGCAACTCAAATAGACGAAAAAAGGCTACCGTATTGTTTACGGTAGCCTTTATTTCGGTTATCTTTAAGACAATGTTTGAAATGTAAGTAGGGTTTAAATTACTTAATTTCAACGGTTGCGCCTGCCTCGGTGAGAGCAGCCTTAACTTGCTCTGCTTCGTCCTTGGAAACGCCTTCCTTAAGGGTCTTAGGAGCGCCTTCTACGAGATCCTTAGCGTCCTTCAGGCCGAGACCGGTGAGCTCACGAACAACCTTGATAACGTCGAGCTTCTTAGCGCCGAAGCTTGCAAGGATAACGTCGAACTCGGTCTTTTCTTCAGCTGCGGGAGCTGCTGCGCCGCCTGCTACTGCTACGCCTACGGGAGCTGCTGCGGATACGCCGAATTCTTCCTCAACTGCCTTTACGAGATCGTTGAGTTCGAGAATGGTAAGGGACTTAATTTCTTCAAGAATGTTAGTAATCTTTTCGGATGCCATTGTTATTTACCTCCAAAATTTGA
>JAZOMJ010000128.1:0-15459 GCA_045653865.1 Eubacteriales bacterium | reverse complement strand
AAGGCAAGGATCTTATCCGAGCCGCTTTGCATCGAAAGATGAAAATGCGGTGTTAAGGATTTGAGTTTTGCTATACGATTGACAAAATCGGGCTTCATCAAAGAGGGATCTAAGGAGCCCAGTCGAACACGACCGATATTGGGGATGGCCTCCACCTCTTCCAAAAGGTCTGCCAAACGGTAGCCGTTATCAAAATCGCGTCCGTAGGATGCGGTTTCAATACCGGTCAAAACAATTTCGCGGCAACCGCCATCGGTAAGTGCACGAACCTCTGAGAGCACGTCGTCAGGGGATTTGGAGCGTACCTTTCCGCGTGCTTCTGGGATGATGCAATAAGTACAACGGTTCTCGCAACCGTCTTCAATTTTAATATAGGCTCTTGTGCGGTCGAATTTTGTAATTTGCATGGATTCAAACTCATTAAGCGGAGAAATGGAAATTTCTGGGGAAGCATTTTTATGTCCCTGCAAAAACAGTTTTTCAAGTGCCTCAATAACTTGCAGCTTGTGTCCGTTTCCGCAAATATAATCTACGCCATCAATCTTAGAAATCTTATCGAAAAATACCTCTGCCATACATCCCGTAACGAGGATGTAAGCCGCAGGATTTGCCTTGATTGCACGGCGAATGAGTTGGCGCGCTTTTCGGTCGGATTCAGCGGTTACCGTGCAGGTGTTGATGATGTAAGCATCGCAAATTTGCGAGAATGGGACGACCGAAAAGCCGCGAGATGCAAGTCCCTCGGCAATGGCTTCCGATTCATATTGATTGACCTTACACCCAAGGGTGTGAATGCTAACCGTCTTGAAAGATTGTAACATGATGGCTCCTATTAACAGTATTATCAATATTTTAACATGATTTTTGCAAAAAGTAAAGAAAAAAATGCAAAA
Organism: Eubacteriales bacterium; assembly: GCA_045653865.1. Taxonomy (GTDB): domain Bacteria; phylum Bacillota; class Clostridia; order Oscillospirales; family CAG-272; genus UMGS1865. The sequence continues at coordinate 14,566 of JAZOMJ010000128.1, read as the reverse complement.
AAATGCTTCGAATTTGCATTTTGCACTTGAAAAATGACAAAAAAAGTTGTATAATGGATGTGTAATTCAATATGCTTGCTGAGGAGGCAGAAAAATGAGTGAATTATTTGTTATGAATCATCCCCTTATTACCCACAAACTTTCCATTATGCGAAACAAGAAAACGGGTTCTAAGGATTTTCGTGAGTTGCTTGATGAAATCGCTATGCTGATGGGTTATGAGTTGACCCGCGACCTGCCCACGGAGTATGTAACCATCGAAACTCCTATTACCAAAATGAAAGCAAAAATGATCTCCGGTAAAAAGCTGGCTATCGTGCCTATTTTGCGCGCGGGTCTTGGTATGGTTGACGGTTTACAACGTCTCATTCCCGTAGCAAAAGTTGGTCACATCGGTCTTTACCGTGATCCCAAAACACATTTGCCTGTAGAGTACTATTGCAAGCTCCCGCCTGATATTGATGAAAGAATTGTTATTCTTGTTGACCCCATGTTGGCAACTGGTGGCTCTGCAGTAGATGCACTGACTATGCTCAAGGAACGCGGTTGCAAGCAAATTCGCTTCATGTGTCTGGTTGCAGCTCCCGAGGGTGTTCGTCAAGTTCAAGCAAAGCATCCCGATGTTGATATTTATGCCGCGGCTCTTGATGAGTGCCTCAACGAGCACGATTATATTGTTCCCGGTCTGGGTGACGCAGGCGACCGTATTTTTGGTACGCTGTAAGACAAACTGAAAAGGAGTGTCGGGGAGCTGTATAGCTCCCCGCATTGTTCATCAATGAAAACTTTGGTTGTTGGACACAACGATGCAGGGCAACGTTTGGATAAGTTTTTATCCAAAGCCGTAAAAGGCCTGCCGATGTCGTTGATGTACAAATACATTCGCACGAAGAAAATAAAGGTTAACCGCGCACGCACCGAGCAAAAGTATCTGCTTTGCGAGGGGGATGAAATTCAACTTTTTATCAGAGATGAGTTTTTTGAATCTCCCGAGAGCGATCGCGGTGCTCTTTTTCGCATTGTTCCCAAATTGGATATTGTTTTTGAGGATGAAAACATTATGCTCCTCAACAAACGCCCCGGTGTGCTTGTGCACGAGGATACTGCCGCCGCCGAGAACACCTTAATTATGCACGTCAAAGCATATCTTGCGCAAAAAGGAGAGTATGACCCCAAAAGTGAGCAATCTTTTGCTCCTGCACTTTGCAATCGCATCGACCGCAACACGGGCGGCATTGTAATTGCTGCAAAAAATGCAGAGGCTTTGCGCGAAATGAATGAAAAAATTCGCAATGATGAGCTTTGCAAGTGCTATATCTGTGCTGTTCACGGTGTTCCCAAAAAGCAATCGGCAACGCTGACGGGATACCTTAAGAAGAACAGTGCTGACAACACGGTAGATGTCATTGACACGCCCCGCGCGGGATATAAAGAAATCATTACCAAATACCACATTCTCAAAAAACATGGAGATACTGCCTTGCTTGAAGTAGAACTTGTTACGGGCAGAACTCATCAAATTCGTGCGCATCTTTCTCACATCGGACATCCGCTCTTGGGAGATGGCAAATACGGTGTCAATCGTAATGACCGCACAAAGGGATATAAATTCCAAGCACTTTATGCATATCGATTGACCTTCCGTCAAACCGAGCGTGATGGAGCATTGAAATATCTAGAGGGAAAGTCTTTCGCAATCAATCAGGAAGACGTTTGGTTTATCAAAGATTTTGTTTAAGGAGGCGCCTATGTGCGAGCAATATAAAAAAATAGCGTTGCCCGCAATGCTTGTGGGCGTCACGCTTACCGCACTGACTTTGATTTTTCCGCAAATTGGATTTTTGGAATGGATTACACTCATACCATTCTTCATCGGCACGTTTATTTATTGCTCCAATCCTCAAAAAAGTTTGTGGCGCACCTATTGGGGCGGCTTTTTAATTATTTTTGTTTACTATTTTATTACTTATCATTGGTTTTTAAGCCTTTATCCACTTGATTTTGCAGGTATGGATGAAGCTTCCTCGGTGGTTGTTGTAGCCGCAGGATGGATCGGCCTTTCTGTTCTGCAAGCCATTCCGGGCGGATTCATCTTTGTCATTTTCAAATTTTTGCAAAAGAGCGGCGTATTTGATCGCACGCCCATTTTGCATCCAATCGTCCTTTCTGCATCTTGGATTGTTTTCGAATGGTCAAGTACGCTTGGTTGGACGGGTGTTCCGTGGGGTAGACTTTGCATAGGACAGAGCGAATATTTGCCCATTTTGCAATCGGCATCGCTCTTTGGTTCTTATTTTGTCAGCTTTTTGATTTTACTTGTCAACGGACTGTTGGCATATGCTATTCTCAATTATCAGGCCAAAAAGAAAGCCTTTGTTTGCACATCCTTGGCGGTGACTATTCTTTTGTCCAATTTTCTTTTGGGCGTTGGGTTGATGAATCGAACGGATGAAGAACGCACCACCGTAAAAGTTGCCGCTATTCAAGGGAATGTGGACATGGATGCAAAGGGTGGTGCTTCCAAAGAATTGATGCGTGTTTACGGTGAAATGACACGAGAAGCCGTAAAGGATGGCGCACAAATCGTTGTTTGGCCCGAGAGCATCTTTCCTTATAAAATGAACAATTATTCGGTTTTGACGAAATTTGTTTCCAATCTTGCCGCCGAGTGCGATGTTACCTTAATTGTTGGCGCACTGTATGGCGGAGAGGATGAAAAGACCTATAACACCTTGTATATGGTCACGCCCGAGGGAATTATTTCGGATACTCTCTATCATAAACGGCATCTTGTACCGTTTGGCGAGTATGTTCCCATGCGAGATATTATTATGGCACTCATTCCGCCTTTGGCAGAATTGTCTGCTCTTGATGATGATATTTCCCCCGGAACCGACACCGCATTGTTTGAAACCGAATGGGGAAAACTTGGTGGGCTCATTTGCTTTGACTCGATTTATGAAGAATTGACACGCGCAAGTGCTTTGGACGGAGCAAACTTAATGATGTTACCAAGTAACGATTCTTGGTGGTTTTCGACCTCAGTTGAGACCTATCAAAACGAAACCCAAGCAATGTTGCGTGCCATTGAAAGCGGTCGCTATCTCGTGCGTGCGGGAAATACGGGCATTTCTTCTATCATCACCGAGCATGGTGAACATTTGGCTTGGCTCCCACCCGAAACCAAAGGAATTGCCATTTCCGAGGTGGAACTGTGCACAGAGACCACACTCTATACGCACATTGGTAATTTGTTTGTGTATTTGTGTGCGGCATTCGTTCTGCTTTTGTATCCGATTGATTTTATGATTCGAAAATATCAAAGAAATAAGACAATTTAACATCAAGAGCCGCCTCAAACGAGGCGGCTCTTCTGCTATTTCTTTGATTTCATATTTGCAAGTGGATTTTGTTCCATTGCTTTTTCGATATCGGCATTGGAAACGTGCGTGTAGATTTGCGTGGTGTTGAGCTGCTCGTGGCCCAGAATCTCTTTGAGTACTCGAACATCTACGTTGCCAGATTGATACATCAAAGTTGCTGCGGTGTGGCGGAGTTTGTGCACCGAATAATGCTTGGATTCAAGCCCTGCAAGTCTCAGATATTTATAAACCATCGCTTGCACTGTTTTTACGCTCATTCTTTGCTCAAAACGGCTCAAAAAGACTGCTTTTGTTTGAATGTGTGCATACTTTTGGCTCAGGCGCTCAATGAGATACTCGGTCAGTGCCGCTTGGCAAGCGTCGTTTAGGTAAATCACACGCTCCTTGCTGCCTTTACCCATAACACGCAGGGTAGTCAGATCGGAGTCAATGTCCTTGATATCAATGCCAACAAGCTCGGAAAGACGCATTCCACAATTGAGGAAAAGTGTCAAAATAGCATAGTCGCGTTTGCGGAATTTTGACTCTTTATCATTGTCAACTGCCGCCAAAAGGCGTAGCGATTCCGAAAGTGTAAGTACTTTTGGTAGCGTTTTTTGCGCCTTTGGAGAGTCGATATCAGTGGTTGGATTGTATTCGAGATAATGCCGTTTGTTTACCAAATATTTATATAGTGATCGAATAGCCGAAAGCTTGCGCGCACGGGCACTCCACTTGTTTTCGCGGTCGTCGGTTATGTAGGCAAGGTAGTCGTAAAGATCCTCGGCACGAATTTTCCCAAGCTCTCCGAGTCCAATACTTCTGACATCAATTTTAAAAAACTCATCGGAATGAAAGGAAATGTCATTTTCTCTTGCTATAAGATAGCGAAAAAAGGTGCGCAGGTCCAGCAGATATTCGTCTACTGTTTTTAGTGAGCACCCTTGAATGCTTCGCTTGTATGATGCGTATTCTTGAATGAGAGATGAAAATTCATTCTTTGAAATAAGATTTGCCATAGCAGTCCTCCAAGTTGATACTTCTATTATACATCATATCGCAATATTTTAGTTGATAAATTGTAAATTTTTGCGTCATACAGTTGCATTTAATAAGAAAATTCGTTATAATGTATGCAAATCTATTCGTGAGGCGGTAAAATGAAAACTTTCTTTAAAAATCATTCTTATGATATTGTGACGATGTTGCTCAATCAAGTTGCCATTTCATTATTTGGTTTTAGCTTGGTTTTGGCGTCTATGAAAATTGACAACGATGTTTTACGCAATGTAACCAGCGTTTTATCCATTTTGTTTTATCTGTTGCTTTTGTATATTAAGGCATGGGACATTGGGTTTAATGATAAAATTTCGGTTGAGCAGGGCAAAAAAGCAAACAATCCTTACAGAGGTGCTCTTATTTCTCTTTGCGCTAACCTCATTAACTATATTTTTGCCTTGTTGATTATGTTGCGTGCGCTGTTGCCAAACGTTTCGGTTTTGGATTCTATTGGCGGTGTAGCACAAGCCATTGCTGTTTTTGCACAAGGAATGTACACTGGCCTTTTGGTTAACCAAGTTAGCGGTGCTCCCCTGAATGCTTATTGGATTTCCTATTTCATCATTCCTTTGCCTGCCATTCTTGTTTGCGGACTCGCGTACTATTTTGGTTTGCATGATGTAAAATATACAGGATTTTTCCACAAAAATCAGTATCCCGAAAGTGACCGTGAGCCCAAAAGAAAGGACTAACAATGATACATCACCTTATTTTTGACCTCGACGGCACCATTATCAACTCCTACCCGCACTTTGTAGAGTTTTTCTACGAGGTTTGCGAAAAGAACGGTGTTGAGGTTCCATACGATCGCGAAACCGTTTACCGCATGCTCAAAATTACCGTTCCCCAAGCTTATGCAAGGTTGAATTGCGAAGAAAAGATGAGCTACGAGAAGTTCTACAGCGATTTTGTAGAGCTTTACACCCAAAACCATCAAAAGCTTGCAGGATTTGAGGAGACCGTATCTTTGATTCGCCGAGCCAAGGAAGCAGGGAAGAAGAATTACCTCTACACCCACACAGGTCCCGTGGCAAGGGATATTCTCAAAAATCTTGGTATTTTGGATTGCTTTGACTTTATTTTGGATGCTTCGTACCATTTTCCCGCAAAACCCGCACCCGATGCGCTCCTGTTTTTGGCTGAACATTGTAATTTCGATGCCAAAGAGTGCCTAATGATTGGTGACCGCCCAATCGATGCGCTTGCCGGTATGAATGCCGGAATGCTTGGCTTTTTATGGGATGAAGATGACCTTTATAAGGATATTGAGGTTGATTATCATACGAAAGATATTTCCGACGTTGCAAAAATTGTTGGAATATAAAAGAGAAGGACAGAGGTCAAGATCTCTGTCCTTTTTGATTATTTATTGATGTAGGAATTCAAAAGTGTTTTACACTCTTCCCAAGAGCCTTCAACAAATGCGTTTTTGTAGATGCGGAAAGCGATGTTATCATTCATAAGAATTAAAACGACATTTCCTTTTTCTATTACTTTTTTAATGTTGCGATACTGGAGTTTGTTAACGGTAGTATGGTCGGTGAGAAGAATTTCATCTTCCAAAAATTCTATTGTTCTTAACCATTCGTCAACACCATATGTTTTTGCAAACATTTTATAGCGTTTTGCAGTGTAAACGAATCTTCCTAAAAAGAGCTTATAAATAGAAAGAAAAAGAAACAAGATTGCAAAAATCCAATCAACCGAATCTCCACCGAAAAAAGAGAATAATGTTACAAGAGCAAGGCCGCAAATGCCAACGATCGACCAAAGAATGGTCAGTACAATATTATGGGTACCGACAAGGTAGAACTCTTTTGCCCAAGACATCATTAATTCTTTCGTTATTTTATGTTCGTTCTTCATAACAATCTCCTTTCTGATTTTTCAGTGGGGATTATACGTTAAATCTAAAGAATACAATATCTCCATCTTGCATGATGTACTCTTTGCCTTCGCTGCGGAGTACGCCTGCCTCTTTTGCAGCGTTCATAGAGCCGTGTTTTACGAGGTCGTCAAAAGCAACGATTTCGGCACGAATGAATCCGCGCTCAATATCCGAGTGAATTTTGCCTGCTGCCTTGGGAGCCTTGGTGCCTTTGCGAATGGTCCAAGCGCGGCACTCGTCGGGACCTGCTGTCAGGGAGCTGATAAGACCGAGCAGAGCATAGCTTGCCTTGATAAGGCGGTCAAGACCGCTTTCTTCAATGCCGAGGTCAGCGAGGAACATTTCTTTTTCTTCTGCATCGAGTTGCGCAATTTCGGCTTCGATTTGGCAGCAGATGGGAATGATTTGAGAGTGTTCGCTTGCGGCATACTCCTTGAGTGCGATGTAAGCCTCATAATCATTGGGCTCGGTTGCGGCATAGTCCTCGTTTACGTTTGCAACGTAAATAACGGGCTTGCGAGTGAGCAGGGGAGTGTCGTAGAGACAAGCTTCCTCATCCTCGGTGAGTTCAACTGTACGCGCACATTTGCCATCGGCAAGTGCTTCCATCAACTTTTCAAATACGGCAAGTTCAGCGGCATATTTCTTATCGGCTTTCATTGCCTTTTTGGTGCGGTCGATGCGGCGCTCGAGAATTTCCATATCCGAGAAGATCAATTCAAGATTGATGGTTTCAAGGTCGCGCATAGGGTTGATTTTGCCGTCTACGTGAATAATGTTGTCATCTTCAAAGCAACGCACAACGTGCAAAATAGCGTCAACCTCGCGAATATTGCCAAGGAATTGGTTGCCAAGACCTTCGCCTTTGGATGCACCCTTAACAAGGCCTGCAATGTCAACAAATTCAATAACGGCAGGGGTGTATTTGTTGGGGTGGTGCATATCTGCGAGGAAGTCGAGTCTCTTATCGGGAACGGTTACCACGCCCACGTTGGGTTCGATGGTGCAAAAAGGATAGTTTGCCGATTCGGCGCCTGCATTTGTCAGGGCGTTAAAGAGCGTGCTCTTTCCAACATTAGGAAGACCCACGATACCAAGTTTCATGTGTTTTGTGCTCCTTTGTCTTTTTAATCTTAACTATTATACCATAAATGTATCGGTTTTGCAATAGCCGCAACTAAAATTGTTTGGGAGATTTTCAAATTTGTCTTGCTTGAGAATGTTACTAAACTTTTACCAAATCCAAAATTCTCGTTTATAATTTTAAATTGAGAAAAATGTTAATATTCTTAATGAAATTTGAACAGATTTTAGCCCTGAAATTCTACAAAATGACAAAAAACACGTTATTTTGCACAAAAATCACGAAAATTCAAAAAAAAGTTCAAAAACCATTTGCAATTTATTCGATTTTGTGTTATAATGTTGTTACAAGAAAAATCACATTCAAATGAACAAATTGTTTCAAAATTCATATTTTCGTCACGATATCACCCCAATAATGCTTTATAATGTATTGGACGAATTGGACAAGCTGAAAGGAGAAGGCTATTTATGACAGACACTAAAATTCTCATTATTGATGACGATTCTAACGTAACAGAGGTGCTCAAATCCTATTTTATGAATGAAGGTTACGACGTTAAAATTGCATCCGACGGTATGGAAGGTCTCAACTACTTTAAAATTTTCTCTCCCGACCTCGTACTTTTGGATGTTATGCTTCCCAAAAAGGACGGTTGGCAGGTTTGCCGCGAGATTCGCGAAATCTCTTCTAAACCCATTATTTTTGTGACTGCAAAGAGCGACGCTTTTGATACTGTTCTTGGGTTGGAACTTGGCGCTGATGATTTTGTAACAAAACCTTTTGATATCAAAGTTCTTTCTGCACGCGTTAAGGCTGTTTTGCGTCGTTGCCGTCGTGCAAATCCCCATCAAAGTGAAGAAGAAGTTATTAAATTTGAAAACATAGAAATCAGTTTGCAAAAATACGAATTAAAGCTTAAGGGACGCTCTGTGGATATTCCGCCTAAGGAATTGGAACTTTTGTATTTCTTGGCTTCCAACTACAACCGCGTATTCACGCGTGACCAACTCCTTGACAAAGTTTGGGGATTCGATTATCTCGGTGACTCTCGTACAGTTGACGTGCACGTTAAGCGTCTGCGCGAAAAGTTGGAAGGCGTTTCGGACAAGTGGATTCTCAAAACCGTTTGGGGTGTTGGATATAAATTTGAACTTTTGAACTAATTTCTATAAATCGCAATTCGGAAAGAAAACAAGAGGGCGATTATGTTGGAAAAGAAAAACAAGCCGCAAAAATTAGCGGCAATTTCAAACGATCAATACGTTATTTGCAAAAACGAAAACAATCAATTTGTATTAAAACGTGTCCCTGAAAAAAGAAAACCCCGAACCATTGCTTTTGCCTATGTCATTGCCTTGTTTTGTGTGTTTATTTTGAGCCTTGCGGTGCTTTTTTCAGCCTTTTTGTGGGCATTGCAAAAGCAAACCAATGTTATTGAGACTCAACCGCAAACCAATCAAAACCAACAACAGGAAACACAACAACAAGAAACACAAAAACCGCAACCGGCACTAACCACCACCGCTATAGCGGAAATGCTCAATCCTGCCGTTGTGTTTATTCAAGCAGCAGATGAAGACTCGGCTTCCAGCGGAACGGGATTTTTTATCTCCTCAGATGGCTATATTGTGACCAATCATCACGTTATTGAGGATGCGTTGCGCATTCAAGTAACGCTTTATGACGGTACCGATTTGTCTGCAACCGTGGTAGGCTATCGTGCCGAGGATGACATTGCTGTCCTCAAGGTTGAGGGCAACAATTATCCTACTGTTCAAATTGGAGATTCTAACGCTCTCAAACCGGGCGATGTTGCCGTAATTGTCGGTCACCCAAGCGGTGAAGATGGCAAATGGAGCACCACACAAGGCGTTATTTCGGCGCTTAACCGTGTGCTTTCCATCGAAGAAGCCTCTTATTTTTGCGAAATCAAAATGATTCAAACCGATGCCACGGCAAATCCCGGCAATTCAGGTGGCCCTCTTTGCAACGACCGTGGCGAAGTGGTTGGCATTATTACGCGTAAAAAGACCGATTACGAGGGGATGAACTACGCTATTCCCATTACCGAAGCCATGCTTACAGTAGATGCCATTCTCAACGGAAAGCTGGATGGATTTGTTTCCAGCGTTTCACAATCACGTCCAAAAATCGGTGTTACCGGTGTCGAAATTCTCAAAGGCGATGTGTTCGTTGTTGATAGAGTAGAATATACAGCCCCCGTCCCCGGCTTTTGGGTATCGGAAGTTTCCCAAAACAGCAATGCCTATGGCATTATTCAGGTTGGCGACATTATTTGCGGATTGAACGGTGTCACTGTATCGGATTTTGACACCTTTAAAGCCGAACTTTACAAATGTTACGTTGGTCAAACGGTAACATTTGAACTTTACCGCAAAAATCAAAAAATGACTGTTCAAGTTACCATTGGCGTGTCTCAATAAATTCCGAAGGATGCAGAAATATTATTTCTGCATCCTTTTTTTCTCGATAAGTCTTGACGAAAGGCGTTTTTTTGTTTATAATGTAGAAAAGCCTAAGAAAGAGGATAAAAACAATGAGAGTGGTTATTAAAATTGGCACATCAACCCTTGCACATTCCAATGGACGATTGAACATTCGCCGTGTTGAGGAGCTTTGCAAAGTCATCAGCGACCTTAAGAACAGCGGATATGAAATCATCCTTGTTTCGTCGGGTGCTATCGGCATGGGCGTTGGCAAACTTGCGCTCAAAGAGAAGCCGCAGGATATTCCCACCAAGCAGGCGGCTGCCGCTGTGGGGCAGTGCGAGTTGATGTATACCTATGACCGCCTCTTCCAAACCTATCATCACACCGTGGCGCAAATGCTGCTCACGGGTTCCGACTTTAAGAACGACGAACGCTACCACAACTTCCAAAATACGCTGAGCCGCCTTTTGGAACTTGAGGTTTTGCCCATCATCAACGAAAACGATACCATCGCAACCGAAGAAATCAAGGTTGGCGACAACGATACGCTCTCGGCAATGGTTGCCGCAAGCGTTGGGGCAGATTGTCTTGTTCTGCTTTCCGATATCGACGGTCTTTACACCGCAGATCCGCACAAGTGTGCAGATGCAAAACTGATACATAAGGTTGAGGCACTCACCCCCGAAATTATGGCGCTTGCAGGCGATGCAGGTTCCGCTCTGGGTACGGGTGGAATGAAAACCAAACTTCACGCCGCCGAGCTTTGCCGCGACGCAGGATGTGAAATGGTTATTCTCAACGGCGCAGAACCCGGCCTTTTGTATGACCTTTTTGAGGGCAAAGAGGTGGGAACTCGCTTTTTTGCAAAGGAGAGATGAGCATGACAACACTTGAAATTTTGCAAGGAGCAAAAAAAGCCACGCGTGCGCTTTCTCTGCTTTCAACCGATGAAAAGAACCAAGCGCTCCTCGCAATGGCAGATGCGCTGGTGGCAGATACCGATGCCATTTTGGAAGCCAACGCCGCCGACATTGAGGGCGTAAAGGATACTATGAACGACGTTATGATCGATCGCCTGCGTCTCACATGTGAGCGCATTGCCGCTATGGCAGAGGGAATTCGTGACGTTGTAAAATTGCCCGATCCCGTAGGCAAAATCACCGATCAATTTACCCGTCCCAACGGCATTGAGGTTAGCAAAATGCGCGTTCCCATGGGCGTGGTTGCCATTATTTACGAGAGCCGCCCCAACGTCACATCCGATGCCGCGGCACTCGCCCTCAAGAGCGGAAACGTTTGTGTTCTGCGTGGGGGAAAAGAGGCTTACCGTTCCTCAACCGCCATTGTCAAGGCACTTAAAAAGGGACTTGAGGCGCTCGGCTTGCCCACTATGTTTGTCAATATTCTCGAAGATACCACACGCGCGGGGGCAAATGAACTGATGACTGCCACCGAATACGTCGATTTGCTCATTCCGCGCGGCGGCGCAGGACTGATTCGCGCTTGCGTGGAGAATGCCAAAGTGCCTTGCATTCAAACGGGAACGGGCATTTGCCATATCTATGTAGATGTCGATGCCGACCTCGATATGGCGCTGAATATCATCGAAAATGCAAAAACTTCGCGTCCTTCTGTTTGTAACGCCGAGGAAGTTTGTCTTGTATCTCGCGCCATTGCAAAAGACTTTTTGCCGCTCCTGAAAGAGCGACTTGTCGATGCGCGTATCCGTGACGGCAAAACGCCCGTAGAGCTTCGCGTAGATGCCAAAGCGGGGGCAATCATTGAAGGAACTCCCGCAACGGATGCCGACTTTGATACTGAATTTCTCAACTACATCCTCGCAGTTGGCGTGGTTGAGGATGTCAAAGAGGCAGTTGAGCATATTGCGCTCCATTCCACGCATCACAGCGATGCGATTATCACAAAGAACGAAAAAAATGCCGCGTACTTTACGGCGGCGGTGGATAGTGCCGCGGTTTACGTCAACGCATCTACACGTTTTACCGACGGTGGCGAGTTCGGTCTTGGATGCGAAATCGGCATTTCCACTCAAAAGCTCCACGCGCGAGGCCCTATGGGACTTGAGGAGCTGACCACCTACAAATACGTTATCAACGGCAGCGGACAGATTCGCTGACGGGGAAGGATGCATTATGAAAATGAAATTTGGTTTTATCGGTTGCGGAAATATGGGCGGTGCATTGGCGCAGGCCGTTGCAAAGTCCGCAAATCCCTTTGAAATTGCACTTTGTGATGCCAATATCGAAAAAGCCGCCGCGCTTGCCGAGTCTCTCGGTTGCGGTGTTGCTCTTCTCGAACAAGTCGTAGAGGATTGCGAATATATCTTCCTTGGCGTTAAGCCGCAGGGCTTTGAGGGATTGTTTGAGACGATTTCTCCCATTCTCAAAGCAAGAAAAGACCGTTTTGTCCTCATCAGCATGGCGGCAGGCATCAGCGTGTCGGCAATTGAGAAGATGTGCGGAATGAACGCACCCGTCATTCGTATTATGCCCAATACGCCCGTGTCGGTAGGAGAGGGAATGATTCTCTATACCGCAAATGATGCCGTTACCGACGATGAAATCAACGCATTTTTGCACGCACTTTCCAAAGCGGGCAAACTTGACGAGATTGCCGAGGATAAAATCGATGCCGCAAGCGCGCTTTCGGGATGTGGTCCCGCATTTGTCTACCTCTTTGCCGAGGCATTGGCTGACGGCGCAGTAGAATGCGGACTCGCGCGCGACAAGGCAAATCTTTATGCCGCGCAAACGCTTTTGGGAGCGGCAACCCTGCTTCTTGAAAGCGGAAAGCACCCGGGAGAGCTCAAGGATGCCGTATGCAGCCCCGGTGGTACGACCATCGCAGGCGTGCACGCCCTCGAGCAAAACTCTTTCCGCTCCGCCGCAATGAGCGCCGTCACCGCGGCGTATAAAAAAACGCTGAAATTGAAGAAATAAGAATTATAAAAAAAGGAAGAGCCCCATCCAATTTGGATGGGGCTCTGTTTATGTAGTTGTTCTCACATTTGCCAAAACTCAATATCATTATAAACAAAATCGGCTTTTTTCTGTTCAGAGAAGTTTTCAATCGGATAACCTTGCGGAATCAATTCTATATATCTTGAAATCTCTGTATGTCCATCAACACCATCTTTATTCAAGGTACAGCGAGCAAAACGGAAAGTGTTTTTTATCATATAGTTTCTATGATACTCTTTCGCAAATCCCGTTCCATTATAATCTGCCGTAGGGTTTTCAAAAATTGGCTCATCAGCCAACAGGAGTTCTCTCAAACGTGAAAGCGAGATATAGTTGCCGTCATTATCTTTCAAATACAGTCGCCATGTAGGATCAAGCATAACTCGTTTACCCGATGGCAAAAGACAATCTACAACAACATGGCAATCCTCAAATGGATCTTCATATGGCAAACAAGTAATATGCTGCGCTTTGATACCATTCAAACGAAGGATAGAAGCTAATAGGATTGCAAGCCCTCGACAATTCGATTTATTATCGTTTGTTTCACAAAATGCAATTAGATCAGTGATAGTTCTTCCTGAACCTAATCCGCCGGAGCCGTTATGTCCAAAATGGTCACATACAAAATCAAGCAAACGGAAAACGAGCTCATCCTTGGTATTATTCAATCCGCTAATGTATTTGGAATAGTTGTATTTTTCCAATATTTGAGGAACGTCACCACCTAAAACAAATTCATTGCCGTAGCCATCTTTCTTGCTTCTATCGTATTCAGCGTATTGCTTCAAGATTTCAATTCTTATTTTATCTGTGTTTGGGACATATATTTCTGGCGGCACATATTTATATGGTGCATCTTCCGGTACATCATCAAGTTTCGTATATTTTATGGGGTGTGTTTCTCCGTGCTGGGTATAAAAACCTTTGAGCTCTCCGTTGACATATTGAACGTGATATACCATACGGTAATATTCGTCATTGATTTCATAGCATAAATATCCATCTTTTTCATAAACACAGTTTGGCTCAAAATTATAATATCCACTTGATGAAAATGACATTTTTATGCGAAGCGGCATTTCGTCGAAAATATTTATGGTTTCACCCATTTCTTCCTTATACCACTTTCCAATCAATCGTTTGTCCATTCTATTTACTCTCTTTCATCATATTCAGCACCTCATAAATCCCTCTGATGGGAATAATATTGATGCTTTCTGTCTCAATTTTTCGCTTTTCGATGTTACGGTAGGGAACGATGGCGTGCTTAAAGCCGAGACGTTCCGCTTCTTTGATACGTTGCTCCAAATTGGAGACGGAGCGGCACTCTCCTGCAAGACCAAGCTCGCCAATGGCAATCAGGTCATCGGGGATGATGCGGTCGGTCATTGAGGAAATCAGTGCCATCGCAAGCGCTACGTCGGTAGCGGGCTCGTCCAGTCTCATACCGCCAATAACGTTGAGATAGACGTCGTTTTGATAGAACTTGAGTCCAAGTCTCTTTTCCAAAACTGCTATGATTAGGCACATACGGTTGTAATCTATGCCGTTTGTGGTGCGTCTGGGAGCAGGGAAAGCGGTGGGCGTAACAAGCGCCTGAATTTCAGCAATGATGGGACGTGTGCCCTCGATGGTGCAAACGGCACAGTTACCCGAAATGTTCTTCGGTCTGCCTGCGAGGAGCATTTGCGAGGGGTTGTCCACCTCAAGGAGTCCCTTGTCGGTCATCTCAAACA
>JAZOMJ010000127.1:0-14342 GCA_045653865.1 Eubacteriales bacterium | reverse complement strand
ACCTCGCGGCTCTGACAGTCCACCGGACTGTCATTCACTACCGCTCGGCCGTTCGCAAAACGCGGTGCGTTTTTCTCGCTACCTCCGAGTTATTCGCCCTTCGGGCTCATAACCCTACGACCAAGTAGTACAAGCCACTCCAAAAGCAAAAAGAAAAGCAACCCCGTTGGGTTGCTTTTCTTTTTGGTTGCGGAGATGGGATTTGAACCACATGACCTCCGGGTTATGAGCCCGACGAGCTACCAGGCTGCTCTACTCCGCGATATTCTTTTTCGGTCCCTTGGTGCCGGTGACCGGGATCGAACCGGTACGATGCTCTCGCATCACGGGATTTTAAGTCCCGGGCGTCTGCCTGTTCCGCCACACCGGCAGGTAACACCAAGAGACTTGCGTCCTTTCGGTTCGCATTGCTTATTATAGCACACACTATGCTTTTTGTCAACCCCTTTTTGAAAAAACTTTTCTTCTTTTTGCGTTTTTTGTTCGACATTTTGTGTCAAACACGCATATCTCCATCATTTTCAACTTTTCCTTGCAAAACAGAAAAAAGTGTGCTATAATATAAGCGGTAATTTTTAATCTATTCCATAAATGTCGGTTTTTGCCGATTTTTTTGACAGATGGAGGTGCATGATGAACGCACGCGAACAAATAAAAAAACTGACGCTGGAAGAAAAAGCCGCGCTCCTGCAGGGCAAAACTGTGTGGACCACCTTTTCTTTTGATCACGCAAATATTCCCGAAATCTTTTTGTCAGATGGACCTCACGGCTTGCGTAAGCAAGCGGGTGCTGCCGACCATCTTGGACTCAATGCTTCTATTCCCGCAACCTGTTTTCCCACAGCGGCAGGTATGGCAAACTCTTGGAACCTCGACCTTGCCGAAGAACTCGGTCGCGCGCTCGGTGAAGAAGCCGCTGCAAACGACGTGCACGTGCTTCTCGGCCCCGGACTCAATATCAAGCGCAGTCCTCTTTGCGGACGCAACTTTGAATATTTCTCCGAGGACCCCTACCTTGCCGGCAAAATGGCGGCGGCATACATCAAGGGTATTCAAGCAAACGGTGTGGCGGCTTGCCCCAAGCACTTTGCCGTCAACTCGCAAGAGCTTCGCCGTATGGCAATGGATTCGGTTCTCGACGAGCGCACGTTCCGTGAAATCTACTTAACGGGCTTTGAAATTGCAGTAAAAGAGGGCAAGGCAAAATCCATTATGTCCTCCTACAATATGATCAACGGCACATACGCCAACGAAAACAAGCATCTGCTCACCGATATTTTGCGCGACGAGTGGGGCTTTGACGGCTTTGTTGTAACCGACTGGGGTGCCGACAACGACCACACCGACGGTGTGAGAGCAGGCTCCAATTTGGTAATGCCCTCTCCCGGAGTGGATTGTGCATTGGGTCTTATTCAATCCGTCAAAGAGGGCAAAATCGACGAGAGTGTTCTTGACGAACGTCTTTGCGAATTGCTTGACGTTGTCAATTCTACACATGAGGCGGTCGCTAAGGCTCCCAAGACCTTTGATAAGGATGCACACCATGCTCTGGCGCAAAAGTGTGCCGCCGAAAGCATTGTGCTCTTGGAGAACGATGGCATTCTTCCTCTCTCAACAAACGCTAAGGTTGCCATTATCGGTGACTTTGCAAAGGCACCTCGCTATCAAGGCGCAGGCTCTTCGCAGGTCAATCCCACAAAGCTTGATAACCTTTATGACTGCCTGAGTGAAGCAGGTGTTGAAATTGTTGCATACGCGCAAGGCTTTGACCGTTGCAAGCCCGCACCCGACCAAGCCCTCATCGCGCAAGCGGTTGAGGTGGCAAAGAGTGCCGAAACGGTTCTTTTGTGTGTCGGTCTTGATGAAATCCTCGAGTCCGAGGGCATGGACCGCTTGCACATGGAATTGAGCAAGTCTCAACAAGCGCTCATCAAAGCGGTTTGTGAGGTAAATAAAAACGTCATTCTCGTTCTTTCGGGCGGTGCTCCCTTTGTAATGCCCGAGGCGGGAACCTACCGCGCGGCAATTCACGGTTATCTTGGCGGTCAAGCAGGCGCCGGCGCTATGGCAGATGCCTTGCTTGGCAAGAGCAACCCCTCGGGTAAGCTCAACGAAACCTGGCCGCTCTCTCTTGACGACGTTTCTTCCACTCCCTACTTCCCAAGCAAGGAACGCACCGCAGAATACCGCGAGGGTCTCTTTGTTGGCTACCGTTATTTCGAAAGCGCAGGCATTCCCGTGCAATATCCCTTTGGCTACGGTCTCAGCTACACCACGTTTGCATATAGCAACATCGAAGTTGACCAAAACGGTGTCAGCGTTACCGTTACCAACACGGGCGAGCGCGATGGCGCAGAGATTGTGCAGTTGTACGTTTCCTATGAAAGCTATGGCGTTTATCGCCCCGAAAAGGAGCTCAAGGGATTTGCAAAGGTATTCCTTGCCGCAGGCGAGAGCCAACGTGTAAGCATTCCGTTTGACGATAAAACCTTCCGCTATTTTGATACCGCAAGCAACACGTGGGCGGTTGAGGATGCCGATTATGACATCTGCATCGCCAAGAACGCACACGAGGTAGTGCTTTCAAGCGTGCTGCATGTATCGGGTAAAAAAGCGGCAGATAATGCACCCACGTGCTACAAAAACGCGGATATTAAGAACGTATCTGATGCCGATTTCGAAGCACTTTTGGGCCACTCTATCCCCGATGGCAAGTGGAGCGGTGAAATTACCGAAAATGATGCACTTTGTCAGCTCTATTACGCCAAGGGCGCGTTTGCACGCTTCCTCTATCGCGTGCTGACCTCCCTCAAAGAAAAGGCAGATGCCAAGGGCAAGCCTGATATCAACATCATGTTCATCTACAACATGCCCGTTCGTTCCATCGCCAAAATGTCCAATGGCATCGTTTCCAAAAAGATGACAGAGGATATCTTGTTTATGATCAACGGTCACTTCTGGCGCGGACTTGCTAGACTCATTGTCGATCTTTTTAAAAACTTGAACAATATTTCCAAATTCAACAAGGCTCTCAAGGAGTCGGAAAAATAAAATTTATCATTTGAATGCAATCGAGAAAAAGCTATGAAATATGATTATTTGATTGTTGGAGCGGGACTGTTTGGCGCAACCTTTGCACAACAGGCAAAGGAGGCCGGCAAAAGCGTTCTTGTTATCGATAAACGCCCCCACGTTGCGGGAAATATCTACACCGAGGATGTTGAGGGCATTCAAGTGCACAAATACGGAGCACACATTTTTCACACCAACAACCGCCGTGTGTGGGAGTACATCAACCGTTTTGCAGAGTTCAACCGCTACACAAACTCGCCCATGGCAAACTACCGTGGCGAGTTGTATTCCTTGCCTTTTAACATGCTCACGTTCAACAAAATGTGGGGCGTGGTCACCCCCGAGGAGGCAAAGCAAAAGATTGCCGCCGAGAGAGAGGCAAGCGGCATTACCAACCCGCAAAACCTTGAGGAGCAAGCCATCAGCCTTGTGGGCACCGATATTTACGAAAAGCTCATCAAGGGATACACGCAAAAGCAATGGGGCAGACCCTGCCGCGAGCTTCCTGCGTTTATCATCAAGCGTCTCCCGGTTCGTTTTACCTATGACAACAACTATTTTAACGCGCTCTATCAAGGTATTCCCACCGACGGTTACACCGCTATGGTGGAAAAAATGCTGGATGGAAT
This sequence comes from Eubacteriales bacterium, assembly GCA_045653865.1. Lineage (GTDB taxonomy): Bacteria > Bacillota > Clostridia > Oscillospirales > CAG-272 > UMGS1865. Next base: position 10,641 of record JAZOMJ010000127.1, on the reverse strand, counting down.
TGAGGTGCGACTCGGCGTGGATTTCTTCGAAAATCGCGACACGTATTGCAAAATTGCGCACAAAATCGTTTATACGGGTGCTATTGATGCCTACTTTGATTACTGCTTTGGTGCTTTGAACTATCGCAGTATTCGATTTGAAACCGAGGTGCTTGACACCGATAACTACCAAGGCAACGCGGTTATCAATTACACCGATGCCGAAACACCTTACACGCGCATCATCGAGCACAAGCACTTTGTGTTTGGTACGCAACCCAAAACCGTTATCTCCCGTGAGTATAGCCAAGAGTGGACACTTGGCATCGAACCTTACTATCCCATCAACAACGAAGCAAACAACACACTTTATGAAAAATATAAGGCGCTTGCCCAAAACGAGGAAAACATCATTTTTGGCGGACGTCTTGGTCAATACCGCTATTACGATATGGACGCGGTTATTTTATCCGCTTTGGAAACCGCAGAAAGAGAGCTTGTATGAACCAACAAAAATTATTGACAGTAACTGTGCCTTGCTACAATTCCGAGGGCTATATGCGCGGTTGTGTAGATAGTCTGCTTGTAGGCGGCGAACGTTTGGAAATCATCATCATCGACGACGGTTCCACCGATGCAACAGGTGCCATTGCCGATGAATACGCAGCGGCACATCCCAACATTGTTAAGGTCGTTCACCAAGAGAACGGTGGACATGGTGAGGGCATCAATCAGGGCGCAAAACACGCCACAGGTATCTATTTTAAGGTGGTTGACAGTGATGATAAGATGAGCGAGGATTTCCCCGCTTTCTTGGATGCGCTCGAAGCGTGCGAACGCGAGGGCGGTGTTGACATGGCAATTACCAACTACTTTTACGTCCACACCGACGGTGTAGGCGACCGTTCCATCGACTATTCCAACGTTCTCCCCAAAAATCGCATTTTCGGCTGGTCAGATACAAAACGTTTCCGCCTGCACCAAATGCTCACCATCCACTCTTGCACGTTCCGCACGTCTCTTTTCAAAGAGTGGGACGAACCTCTGCCGCGCAAGGTTTTTTATGAGGATAACCTCATGATTTGCAAAAACCTGCCACGTGTGCAAAAAATGTATTATTTTCCCCGTGATCTTTACCGTTATTGGATCGGTCGCCCCGATCAATCTGTGCAAGAGGCGGCGGTTATTAAGCGTTACACGCACCAGCTTTTGGTGAGCGAAAAGAGCTTTATTGCCTGCGATTTGGATAACATCAAAGAGCCAATGCTCAAAAAATATCTCAAGCACGAGCTCTTCATGCTCTTTGGTATTTCGGTTATGTTTGCACGCCTCAACCGCAGTGACGAAGCAGATGCAAACCTGGAAGCTATGTGGAACAATTGCAAAAAGCACAACTACAAGTGGGGCAGACACTACCGCAATCGCACCCCCCTTGCCCTCGTTTGCTTGGGCGGCAAATTCGGCAGATCCGTAGCCATTTTCTTCTACCGTATAGCCAACAAAATCGTAAGATTCAACTAAATTTATGCCGTGTGGACACACCCAAAATTGTGTGTCTACACGGCAATTTTTGCGCATGTTTTGTGGCACAAAAATTGCATTTTTGCATACCGTTTTGCAAAAACGGGCAAAAATAAGACCTTTTTCACACTTTTTTGTTGCTTTTTGTTTTCAAAAAGTCCCGCTCTTTCAATAGCCGTGGCAAGGTGTGAGGCATACCATAAATAGTGTTCGCACTAAGCAAAAGACAGAGTGGCAAAGAGGGCACACTTCCTCTTTTTTTCAAGCTTTTGGCGCGCATAACAGAAAGAATTATTGCACAATCTGTTTACAGGCATAAACGGAGTGATTTATATATTATATATTTAAAATCACCGTGCGCGAGCGCATGGATGTGTACAAATTGTGAAAAAAGCGAAAAGTTTTCTGTCGAATTGACTGTTTTTACGAGAAATGGAAAATAAAACCATTGACAAGTTGGCAGTTGTATGATATAATTAGGCACTTAAATATCACCGCAAGGTTTCCATCACATTTATTATTATATGCGAATGGCAAACTTTGTGAGGTGTGTTTGCAAATCTGTATAACATTTTTAAGCGGGAAATTCCAAGGGCATAAATGCCACAAGGAACCCCCTAAGGAGGACAAATATGTTACTTGAAGTAAAAAACCTGTACAAGGCGTACCACAAAAAAGCCAACTATGCAGTTGAGAACATCAACATCGTTGGTCGTCCCGGCGAAATCGTTGGTGTACTTGGCCACAACGGCGCAGGTAAGTCTACCACCATCAAATGCATTACCGGTATGCACCCCTACGAGGAGGGCACCATCAAGATTGCCGGCCACGATTTGATGGAGGACGCAATCGAAGCCAAAAAGAACTTTGGTTACGTAAGTGACGAATACACTCTGTTCGAAAAAATGACCGGTTTTGAGTTTGTCAACTTTATGGCAGACATCTACCAAGTTAAGGCGAGTGACCGCAAGGCAAGAATTCAAAAGTTCCAAGATATGCTTGCTTTGGGTGATTCCATCTACAAGCCGATTTCTTCCTACTCTCACGGTATGAAGCAAAAGGTTTCTTTCATGGGCGCCTTGATTCACAACCCCAAGGTATTCATCCTTGACGAGCCTATGGTAGGTTTGGACCCCCACACCTCCAATCAAGTTAAGCGTTTCTTCTTTGAACACAGTAGAAGCGGCAATCTCGTTCTTTTCTCCTCTCACAATCTGGATACTGTTGAAAGGGTTTGTGACAGAGTTTACATTATCGACCAAGGCAAGATCCTTCAAGAAATCGACATGGCTTCCTTCAAGAGAACCGGTTGCAGTCTTGAATCCTATTTCTTGCTGATTACGCAAAGGGTGGCTAAGGTATGAGAAACTTCCGAACACTATTCAAATATGAGCGCCGAATGCTCTTTTCGAACAGCAAACGGATTGACATTATGGGCGGACTCACATCTCTGTTGTTCACGCTTGCAATCGCAGGTGTATTCGGTTTGCTGGTTTATGCCATTGCAGATGGTTACCTCGACCTCAAGGTAAACAGAGAGATCAATCCTTTGGCGAGAGCGCACGAATTGATTACCGCTCTCTACGCCATCATTATCGTTGCGCTGGGCGGTATGTGCCTTGAAAAAATGCGCAGCTCGTTAACAAGAACATCCGACACCCCCATCTTTTTGCGTTTGCCTGTTAAGAGTGGAACCATTTTCCGTGCAAAGTTTATGGCACTCTTGCTTTGGACATACGCGTCGGCATTCCTTCTCGTTCTCCCCATCAATGCAATTTTCTATTTCTTGTTGGGACAAAACGTTGAATTTTTGATTGGCACATTGCTGGTTTACTTGTTGCTCCCTATGGTTTCCTTTTTGTTGGCAACCCTCTTGATCCTCCCCTATATGATGATCATCAAGTTCTTGAGCACAAAGTATTTCCTCTCTTTTGCTGCTCTGTCTGTTATCGTGGTAGGTGCATTCTTGGGCTACTCCTACATTTTGGATACCTTGCGCCGTTTGTTCGAAACAGGTTCCATTCAGTTCCTGTTTGGCGATGATTTTGTAAAGGTTTTGCAGATGATTCAAGTATATGCTTATCCCGCAAACTCGCTGGCATACGTTTTCTTGGGAATTGATATGCTCATTCCGCTTATCATTTCCGTATCGATTGCAGTTGTGGCACTTGTAGCCACATTCTTCATCACCTCCGGACTTTACCGTTTGGTTCTTTACAGAAACCGTGACGGCAAGAAAGCACGTGCAAAGCGCGCGCCCATTGTTAAGCGCGGTGTGGTTGCAAGCCTTTTGCGCAAGGAGTTCATTACTGTTTATCGCGAGCCGAAATATCTGTTCTCCTATTTCACCATCGCGTTTGTAATGCCCTTCATGGTTTACTGTTGCTACGGTTTGTTTGACCAACTTATTATTAGAACCTTGGGCCTTTCCATGGGCTTCTCCTTGACGCTCATCGTTGTTCTTGTGTTCACTATTTTGACCAACACCTTCTGTGCGACCAACATCACAAGAGATGGCAAGTCTGCACTCAAGGCAAAGTCTTTCCCTGTTAAAGCATCTAAAATGTTGCTTGCAAAGGTAGTTTTCTGCGGCATTATCAGTTCTCTTTCTGTTATTGCCAGTGTAGCAGTTCTCTACTTTGCTATCGGCATCGAAATGATGGATGCAATCATTGCAGGCGTTATTTGCCTTGCATTCTCCTTCTCGCAAATTCTGATTGCTACAAGAACCGACCTCAATCACGCAGTTGTTGATGCGTCTCCCGAGGTGGTTAAAAAGACAAGTGACAGAACCATTGCAAAGGTTATCAGCATTGGTTTGTTCCTTGCAGTTCTTATCGGCTTTGGAACGTTCTTTGTATCGGTATTTGCAGGCACAGCTCCCAAGTTCTTGGGCGGCTTTGAGGTACTTGAAATTTACGTTTACCTCATCCCCGGAGTTATCGCATTGCTCTATTTGGTTGCAAGCGCGCTCCACTACAGCATCAATATCGAAAAGGCATTCACAAAACTTACGAAATAACAATTGTTGCATAGCAGATATGCATAAATGCTAAGGAGGTTATTCAATGGCAAAGAAATTAATATTGCTTTTGCTTCTTATTCCGATTGTTGTTATGATACTTCTCTTCGCTGCAACCCAAGCGGTTAGTAACTTGGTTGAGGTTCCTCCCACGGATCTTGATATCATCAACGAGCAGAGTATCGTTTACCTAGACATGGATAAGAATGAGACTTTTACAATAGAGTACGCAGTTTATCCCACAACCGCTCAAAACAAAGAGATCTCGGTTTCTACCGAAACGTATGAAAACGAGCCTCTTGCAGATTTTGACTACAAAATGGAAGATGGTAAGGTTACCATCACTCCCACAAGAGCAGGTGCTGCAAAAGTTATTCTTTCAACACACATCGGTGGTCACCGTGACAACATTCTTGTTTACGTTGAATCTACAAGAGTGCAAGAAATCAACGCTACCGTTGAAAAGAATGAATTGATGGTTGGCGAAACAATTCGTGTTAACACCACTTTTGTTCCCACCGAGCCTGCAAACAAAAACGTTACTTTCATTTCCAGCAACCCCAACGTTGCATCGGTAGGTAAATACACCGGTGTTGTTACTGCTCTTAGAAAGGGTGTAACAACCATCACTGCTATTTCCGAAGAGGATCCCAACATTACCAGCAGCGTTCAAATTCTTGTAAAGAACAAGGACGTTATGGATATTCCTTCCTACAGCGCAATTTATAAGAGCGAGGGAAGCATTCCCGTATCGATGGATACACAAGAGGCATTTACAGTTGCAGATTTCACTTATCAAATCTTCGATGAATCCGGCAATCCCGTTCCTGCTTCTGCTATTGAGGCATGGTTCGAGGTAGAGGGTGAAGTTGTTACTTTCCGTTACAGATTCTTGGATAAAGCGTTTGTTGGTAAGGTAACTGTTAAAATGACATTCGGTACCGGTGTTTCTGCAATGACACAAACTTGCACCATTAACAAGGTGCCCGAAGTTGAAGTTGTATTCGACCACGAAGGCGCTTACGGTGTGTTCGAAGGTCAAAACGTTCGTCTCTCCTATCTCTTCACTCCCGAAGATGCTGCAGAAGATTTCGTTTGCGAGGTATTCACCAGCAACGATAACATTACAGCAGAAATCAAAAACGGTGGTTTGGCTGTTTCCGCAAAGAAAGCGGGTGTTACCAAAATCACTCTGATTGCTACCAGCACCGACGGTTCCAACCAACAAAAAACAGTTGAAATCGAAGTTGTTGTTCAACCTAAGAATGCAGCAATTGATGAATCTGTAAAAGAAATCGGCATCGAAAACCGCCTGGCAGTAGGTGGCTACGAATACGGTGCAAACAACACTCTTGTTCTTTCTGCATCCGGCAACCGTGCAACTGCACTTCACTTTGCAACCTCCTCTGCAATGGGTGAGGGCTTTGCAGAAAACTTCAAGTGGCATTCTTCCACCGAAAAGGTTCTCATCAGCGAAAATGGCGTTATTTCCTTTGCAGATGATGGTGAAATCTTTAATGGTGAGGTTCAATTCTGGGCAGAGTTCTCCTATGGCGGAATTGCAACAAAGACTGCTTCCTTTACTGTTCTTTGTGTAGAAGATGGCGTTAACGTTTACACATATGCCGATCTTCACTATGCAACCCAAGCAGAGTTGCCCGTAGTTCTTCAAAACGACATCGGTAACGAAGTTGTTGATGCAAACGGCAACACAACAAGAGACTTTGGTTATATCAATGGCGAATTGACCTATGCAGGTGAAATTGATACAACCTATGATACAACATTCTATAAAAATGTAGGCGAAGAGAACAACACTAAGGTAAAAGTTCTTGTTAACTTCAAAAACAACGTATACGGTAACGGATACACCATCAATGCTCACAATGTTACCTATAAATTTAAAACAGATAGCAATGGCGAGTATGTAAGAGATACCGCAGGTTACAAGATTTGGGATGAAGAAAATGCACTTTTCAAAGGCCCGCTCAGTTTTGTACAAATGAGAGAATTGGATGCTACCACAAGCGTTAGTGCCCAAGATAACATTTGCTTTGCTATTTATGATAATGTTACTGTTTCCAACGTTAAGCTTCGCGGCTGTGATTTGGAAGCCGATGAAGACGGCAACCAAGACTTGATCGACCTGAACAAGGTTGGTACCACCGTAGAAGTTTTGGGTGACAATGTTACTATCGCATACTCCAGAGTTAACAATGGTAGAACTGTTATCCGCGTATTCGGTATTCTCGGCAATCCCGATGCTCCCATTCATTTGAACATTTTCAACTCCGAGTTGGGTGGCGCAAGAGAGTTTATTTTGAGAATTGGTTCTAACCGTGTTGTTAACGGCAAAGACGGCAATATCTCTCCCAACCTCCCCGGCGATACCGGAAAGGCATATGAAAGCAAGAAAGAATACTATTCCTTTACCGAAGCACAAAAAGCACAATACGATGAAAAGTATATCAACACTTATGTTACTGTAAAGAACTGTATTCTTAAGGATACTGCAATTCTTGCAATCGGTATGGATTCTCACTTTGCGGGCATTTTGCTGCACGATGGTCCCACCAATGCATCTAGCGAAGGCTTTGGTATCCTCACTCCCTTTATTGAAGGTTGGAAGGGACTTGCAAAAACCTCTTACGGTGCAAAACTGTATTTCGAGGGTGAAGTAGGTCTTTACAACTGGAAGGATCTCAAGCAAATCAACAGTACCTCGTTGATCGAAATCAACGGTGTGAGTGCTTACAAGGACTACCTGGACTTCAACATTCAAGCACTGGTAGACGAAGCAGCTGATCCCCAAAAGCATCCCGAAAATCAAAACATCATTACAAAGCATAACGGTGCCGATTACGTCCACGCAGGTATCGTATTCTTTGGTGGTGGTAAGAACTACTCCGTATTTGATTCCGACAGCAACATTGTAGGCGAACTTGGTCGTTACGAAATTTCGTTTGGCGACGCAGGAAAAGCTTATTTGGATGCTGCTGCAGGTAACAAACCCTTCTATTTCTTCATTTACGATAGAACCTCTGCGTTTACTCCTCAAACACAACAAGACAAACTCAATAGTGGTGAAGCTTACGATTGTCTCTATCGCAAATAATTGAAACAAAACCAAAACACCAATTCCCAAAAAAACACCAATTCCCCCCAAAAAACACCAAACGCAACCATTTTAGTTAACTTACTCGTAACAGTTTAAGGAAACAAACGGGTCCACGGCGTTTACGTCCTTTCATTTCTTTGATTTCAAAGGAGGAAAAGCATGAAAAAAATACTCGTTTGGATTTCCATTGTTACCCTCATTTTTGCAGGCGTTTTTGCTATGAACGCCTGCCAAAAGACGGGGGACGATGGAGCCACCTACACATTGAACTTGGATAACTTTGACAATGTTACCGCGTTCGGCGAAGATTTGGATTTAAGCCGAATCACCATTGTCAAAACCGAGAATGGCGTATCCACAGAAATTGCTTTGGATGACACCATGGTATCGACAATCGATACCAGCAAAATCGGTGCAAGAGTTCTCAAAATCAACTACGCGGGTCAAACCTTTAGCGTTCCCGTTGTAGTAAAGTACAGAATTCAGTATTTGGTTGACGATGTAGCATACAACACACAATACGTGTTGAATTCTTCGGAGTTGGAAGCAGTTGAAGCTCCCGAAAAAGACGGTTACGTTTTTGCCGGTTGGTCTGCTGAAATCCCCGAAATCATCACCGAAAATGTTACTCTTTCGGCTAATTACACTCCCTACATTCCCGAACTTACCGGCATTACCGCTACCTACGGCGATAAGCTTTCCGGTGTTCAACTGCCCTACACGGTAGTTGGTTCTTGGCAGTTTGACAGTCTCGAAAATGAGATTTTCGATGCTGCCGGCAAGCAGAAATTTGCAGTAAGCTTTGTTTTGTATGAAACCGGTGAAGCAATTGAACACGCAACTCTCACTTTGGATGTAGCCAAAAAAGAAGTTGTTTTCTCTAACGTTGTTGATAGTTTCATCTATAACGGCAAGGAACAATATCCTATTTTCGATATGGATATTGAACTCGGTGAAGAGAATCTTATTTTCTACTCTAATGGTGATTCTAACTATACCGATGCAGGTGTATATGAATACTATTATGAAATCGACCACGAAAACTATAAGGGTGAACTGATTGGCACTTACGAAATCAAGCCGGCGGTTGTAACTGTTAAAATTGAAAGCTACACCATTGACCTTGGCGACGTATTTCCTAAGATCGAATATGTAGTAGAAGGTTTCGATCTCGAACAGTTGAGTCTTCTCGGTATTTCTGTTACCAAACCCGAGACTGTTGCAAACGGTGTAGGCACTTACACCCTTACCGCAACCGCCTCCAACCCCAACATTGAGCTTGTTGTAGAAGAGGGAACTCTCGTTATTAACAACACAGAGCTTGTTATTTCCGATCCCGTTCTGCTCAATCCCGTTGCAACATATGGCGATTTGTTGAATTCTATCGAGTTTGAGACCAACCCGAACGGTAGATGGATTTGGGAAACTCCCGATCAACCTGTTGGTGATAAGGGCGTCCACACCTACACAGTTATCTTTGTTCCTTACGATAATCGCTACGAATCCGTTTATCGCACCGTTGAAGTTACGGTAGAAGCGAAAAAATTGGATTTCATCGTTACAAATCTTACCTTTACTTATAATGGTGAAGACCAAGCGCTTGAATATATCGTAGTTGATAAGCAAGATAACAACAAGGTTTATGATTTGGTTGTTCTTGGTAACGATCCTTTCAAGAATGCGGGCACCTACAGCAGAACCCTGACCTTGGAAGATACCAACTACGAGGCAATCTTTGTTGCAAACCAAATTATTGTCAACAAAGCGATTCCCAAAACTGACTTTAGTCAAGTATTTACCGCAATCTGGTCAACTTCTCTCAGACTTTCCGATTTCCAACTTCCCGAGGGATATGCTTGGGTAGATGAAGCAACCACCAAGCTTCCTGGTGCGGGCAAATTTGATACCTATCAAGCAATCTACACTCCCGCAGATACCGAAAACTTTGAAACTGTAACAGATGTTTTCGTTATCGAAGTTGCAAAGGCAGCTGCAAGCATTAACAATGTAGAAAACAGCTATGATGTTGTTTACAACGGCAATGCATTTGCATTTGATGGAGTTACCTATTCTTACAATGGTGCGGCTCCTGTATTCTCCTACAAGTTGCAAGGCGCAACCGAGGATTTGGCAGGTCTTCCTACCAACGCAGGCACCTACACTGTTACCATTGCACTTCCCGAAACCGATAACTATCTCGCAGCAGAGTCGGTTACCACAACCGTAACCATTGCCAAGGCAGATAATGCCGACTATGTTCTCACCACACAAAGTGAAGGATTTACTTATGGTGATGCTGCCTCCAAGATTATTCTTCCCACAAGCACCCTTGGTACTTGGGCACTCGAAGGTAATCCCACCACGGTAGGCAACGCAGGAACCAACACCTTTGTGGCAATCTTTACTCCTGCAGATGCAGATAACTATAACGGACGTGAAGTAGAAATTACCGTTGTTGTTGCGAAAAAGGCTGTTAACGCACCTACCATTTCCGCACTCAACAAGGTACAAGTATATACCGGCGAAACATTGACCTCCGGTCTTATTGGCGCAGAGGGTTATGTAATCACCGATAACGGTGGTGTAAACGTTGGTTCTTATACTGCAACCATTGCGCTTTCCGGCGATAACTATATTTGGTCCGACGGAACACTCGAAAGCAAGAGCGAAACCTACACCATCGTGGTAGCAACCAACCAATGGACGGTTGAACCCACCATCGGTTCTTGGGTATACGGTCAAGCGGGCGATCTTGGTTCTGCAACCGCTATGGTTGGTCAAGTAACCATCGAGTATAAGCTTGCCGATGCTGAAGATAGCGCATACAGTACTACACTTCCCACCAACGCAGGCAATTATGTTGCAAGATTTACTGCAACCGATTCCAACTATGCACCCATTTCCGTAACTCGTGAATTCACCATCAGCAAGAAGGAAATTGATGTTCCCGTAATTTCTGCAGATAAGCTCGTGCAGATTTACACCGGTAAGTCGGAGGCCA
>JAZOMJ010000126.1:0-5744 GCA_045653865.1 Eubacteriales bacterium | reverse complement strand
CTATGCAAAAACATCTTGACTTTCCCCTCAAAATGTGCTATGATATAAGAAACGAAAGAGAAGGGAGAGGGCAATGTCACACCCGTTTTTACATTTTCGCACCATCACACGCCATCGCCATTGCGTTATTCGGCATTGCTTCCGCGCAGGCATTGGCTGGCAAGGGCTTTTTCACGACCTCTCCAAGTATTCTCCCACCGAGTTTATCCCCGGCGCACGCTATTATCAGGGCACGCGAAGCCCCAACGAGCGTGAACGCGAGCTTTTTGGATATTCACACGCGTGGATGCACCACAAGGGGCGCAACCGCCACCATTTTGAGTATTGGAACGACATCAATCCTGCCACCAAAATGTATGAGCCTGTTAAAATGCCCATCCGTTTTGTAAAGGAAATGTTCTGCGACCGCGTGGCGGCAAGCAAAATCTATCAAGGCAAGAATTACACCGATTCTCATCCGTTAGCCTATTTTCAGCGCGGCAACGCACGCAAAAAGATGCACCCCGACACCGCCGACCTTCTCGAGGAATGGCTCACGCTCCTATCCCAAAAAGGGGAGAGAGAAGCATTCGCTCACATCAAAAGTATCAAAAACAATGCCGATTACGGCACTTCTACAAATAAATAATGAAGAAAAGGAGACCCTATGGGCGCCAATCTTGGATTTTTTGCCGAGGATCGCGAACGCGATTTTCCCGAACTGAATAAATGTCCCGACTGCGAAACCTTCTTTGCGGATGCGAATTGTCCTATTTGCGGAAAAGAGTGCCCCGAGGAGTTCCGCGCAGGCAACCGCAAGCCCATCAAGCAAAAGAAATACCGCCGTTCTCAGGGCAACGGACGCGTAGAGTTTGTGCCGTGGTACTATAGTGCATGGTTCATTGTGCTTATGCTCATTTTTGTTCCCATCGTCGGTCTTATTTTGATGTGGAACAGCCATTGGAAAACACATTGGAAAGCAATCGCCACAGGCGCATTGGTCTTTTTCTATCTCTTTGGCGGCATCATCGGTGGATTTGTGATGAATTTATTTTATGATTTCAACAACACCGAGCCGCCCATCAACCTTGAAATGTCCGAAGCCGACTACAAAACTGCTTGCTCCGTGCCCAATGCCGAAGCACTCTACCGAAACTGCAACGCGCACAAGGGAAATTACGTTTGCATGGAGCTGACGGTTGGGGAAATTTCCGATACATATTATTATGACTCCGAGGATAATTACGGAGAAGCCAACGTTTACCTTTGCTACGTGCAAAACGGAGACATTCGTTTGGAGTTCTTTGTGGCCGACTATCGCCAAGAAAACGTCACACGCCTTGCCGTAGGTGATAAAATCACCGTGTGGGGTGAGGTTGCAGGCGAAATTTCAAGCGGAACCACTTCCAATCGTCCCGCAATTTACGCTCGTTTTATCGATTTACAATAATTGGAGTAGATTATGCCAAGATTTTTTATTCGCGCCAACCAAATTGAGGATGGCGTTGTAACGCTTTTGGGCGACGATGCCCATCACATTTCCCGCTCGCTCCGTATGGCGGCAGGGGAGTGCATCACCGTTTGCGATATGCAAAAAAATGAATATGAGTGTGAGTTGACCGATTTCTTGCCCGATCGTGTTATTGCCAAGATTTTGGAAACGCGTAAAAGCGACACCGAGCCACCCTATTATGCACACGTTTTCCAAGCGCTCCCCAAGGGAGATAAGCTCGATAGCGTTATTCAAAAGGCGGTTGAGTGTGGTGCATCTGAAATCACCACCTTTGAAAGTGAGCGTTGCATCGTTCGTGCCAAAGGGGAGAACGAAGCCAAAAAGGTCGAACGCCGTCAGCGCATCGCGCTCGAAGCCGCAAAGCAGAGCGGCAGAGGAATCGTTCCGGCGGTCAATCCTACCGTTTCTTTTTCCGAAATGTGCCGCCGTGCAAGTGAAGCGGATATCGCGCTCTTTTGCTACGAGGGAGACGGCACCGAGCCGTTGCCCGTAGCTCTCAAAAAAGCAGTTGCCAATCTTGCAAAAGAGAATCCCACCATTGCTCTCATTATCGGTAGCGAGGGCGGCTTCTCACTTGCCGAAGCCGAAACCATTTGCCAAAAGGGCATTCTTCCCATTGGCCTTGGCAAACGCATTCTGCGCACCGAAACTGCCGCAAGTTTTGCCCTTGCGTGCCTGGTTTGCGAGCTTGAAATGAAGAAATAACCCCAAAATCCCCCAAAAAGTGGTTGATTTGACGAAAAACAGCCACTTTTAAGGGGCTTTTTTTGATGCGCTATACACTGTGCATAAAAAAAATTAAAATTTTTAGAAGAAATATTCAAAAACCTATTGAAAAATGACAAAAAATAGTGTAGAATATAGGTAGTTTTGTACGAAGCCTATGTTCAAAAACATTAGAGGAGATTGAATTTATGTCAAATAGGTTGTTCCAAGGTGTTATTCACCAAATGAAAGATGCGATCGATCGCGTAATTGGCGTTGTTGATGAAAACGGCGTTATTATTTCTTGCTCGGAGCTTGTTAAAATCGGTGAGATCCGTCAAGGTGTGCGCGATGAACTGAATTATTCCAGCGATGTCATCACCAGCGGTGGCTATACCTACCGTCCCATGACAAACGGCCCCAAGACCGATTATATCGTTTTTGTTGAGGGCGAAGATAAAATGGCAGAAAAGATGTCCAAGCTCTTGGCTATCTCGCTTGGCAACATCAAAAGCCTTTACGACGAAAAGTACGATAAGGGTTCTTTGATTAAAAATATTATTCTCGATAACATTCTGCCCAGCGATATTTACATCAAGTCCAAGGAGTTGCACTTCAACACCAACGAGTTGCGTGTTATCTTTTTGATCAAGTTCTTGGGTAAAACCGATATGTTGCCCTTTGAAATGCTGCAAAATATGTTCCCCGAAAAGGCAAAGGACTATGTTATCAGCGTAGGCGAGCACGACATCGTATTGGTTAAGGACGTTAAGCCCGGCACCGAAAACAAAGAATTTGAAAAAATTGCAACCAACATTGCCGATACACTTTCTGCCGAGTTCTACACGCAGGTAGCCATCGGTATCTCTACTGTTGTTGAGAACATCAAAGACCTCGCTCGCGCTTACAAGGAAGCACAAGTTGCTCTTGAAGTTGGCAAGGTATTTGAAAACGAAAAGAACATCATCAGCTACGAAAACCTTGGCATTGGCCGCTTGATCTATCAGTTGCCCACCACGCTTTGCGAAATGTTCTTGCAAGAGGTATTCAAGCGCGGCAGTCTCGAGTCTCTTGACCGTGAAACACTGCAAACCATTCAAGCGTTCTTCGAGAATAACCTCAACGTTTCCGAAACCTCCCGTAAGCTTTTTGTACACCGCAACACACTGGTTTACCGTCTTGATAAGATCCGCAAGATGACAGGACTTGACCTGCGTGAGTTTGAGCATGCTATCACGTTCAAGGTAGCACTCATGGTTAAAAAGTATCTCAATTCCAAGCCCATCAAGTTCTGATATAGCACCTCGCGATGAAATCGCTGAGAGTAGGGAAAAGCGAAATGTAGGAGAAGTTCTGCATTTCGCTTCCATACTGTATATATGTGCGCATAAGTGTAGGCGAACATCCATAAAATACGGTATTGAAATCTGACCTACATGTTATATCTGATTTTTTTGAAGGGAAACCAAAATGAACAATAATAACTTTAACCTCCCCACTCAGAGAGAACGAAAAGCAGAGTGGCGCTGTCCCGTTAGTGTGCTGTTGGTGTTGCTTATGGTAACGGTTGTGGCAACAATGCTCTTCACCTTTACCTTAACTTCGCAGTGGGTGCGCAATCAAGATAACGAAATCATTGCCGAGCAACAGCAAGCCATCGATACACTAAAGGATTCATTGGGGCAAGGAGACGAGTTCTCCAAACTGAGCACATTAGCGAGTTTGCTCGAGCAGTACTCTTATTATACCAACGAATTTAACCAAGAGCAAATGCTCGATGAGGTCTTGCGCGCTTATGTTGCCGCAACCTGCGATAACTATGCAGCATACTATACCGAAGAAGAATATGCGGCAATTTACAGCGACAATGCAGGAGCCGGTGTAGGAATCGGTGTCAGCGTTGTGCAAGAGCCTGTGGTGGTGGATGGTCAAGAATTCTTAACCTTTAACATCATCACGATTTTCAAAAATGCTCCTGCCGAAAACAGTGACTTGCGTGTGGGAGACCGCATTTATGCCGTTGAGATTGACGGTGAATACAAAAGTGTTGCCCAACTTGGCGGTTATACGCCTGCTCTCAACGCGATACGCGGAGAGGTGGGAAGCACTGCAAAATTGCTCGCCTTCCGTCCTGACGGAAATGGTGGATATACCGTTGTCGAAGCCGCTATCGTTCGTAACACCTACACCAAAGAGTCTGTCAGCTATCGCGTATCCGAAACCGATAATAAGGTAGGCATTGTGCATTTGGCAGAATTTGACCTGCAAACACCGGTTCAATTTAAAACAGCCGTAACAGAATTGCAGGCAAAGGGCGTTGAATATTTTATTTTTGATGTACGCAACAATCCCGGCGGCGATTTGGAATCCATCAGAGCAGTGCTTTCTTATTTGTTGGATAACAATGATTTGATTTTGAAAGCCGTTAACAATAAAGGGAATGCTGACGTAGAAGTTTATGCAGGCGCAGTAAACCATACGGGAGTATATGCTTCCTGCAGTGTCAGCGCGCAAGAGGTTGGTATGTTTGCCAATCTCAAAATGGTGGTTTTGTGTAACGAGAATACAGCAAGTGCCGCAGAAGTTTTCACTGCAAGCTTGCGTGACCACAAAAACGTAACCATCATCGGCCAAACCACTTTTGGCAAGGGCATTATGCAACAAACAATCAATATTTCCAAAATGAGCTACGGGCTTTACAAGGGATATCTCAAAATGACCACTCACGCGTATGTTACCGAGTGCGGCATCACTTATCACGATATTGGCATCTCTCCTACCGAGGGATATTCGGTTGCATTGTCTGAGGAGGCGCAGGGATATCATTTTTATCTTTTGCCCGAAAATATTGACAACCAACTGCTCAAGGCAATCGAAGCAGTTAAAAATAAGTAATCTATTATCATTTTTATATATTGAAGGAGATTGAATGATCATGGCTAAGGGAAAGCAAACACTTTATACACAACAAGGTTATCAAGAGCTGGTAGACGAACTCTACCGCCGCACACACGAAGAACGCGAAAAGATCAAGAACGACATCGCAACCGCGCGTGGATTCGGTGCCCTTTCCGAGCACGCTGAGTACGATGCTGCAAGAAACGACCAAGCAAAGAACGAAGCGCGCATTAAAGAACTGGAAGAACTGATTGAAAATGCGGTTATTCTTGATGAATCCAACATCGATAGCAGTGTTATCAGCTTGGGTTCTACTGTTAAGGTTCTCAACAAAAGCGTAAATATAGAGTTTACTTACGCATTGGTTGGTTCCAACGAAGCAAACCCTGCAGAGGGCAAGATTTCCGACCAATCTCCCATCGGTTCTGCATTGATCGGCAAGAGAGCAGGCGATGAAATTTCTGTTGATGTTCCCAACGGCACCATCGTTATGAAGGTCGTTGAGGTTTCCAGAAAGTAAGCCATAGCAATAACTGCGAGGTGTTGTCAAAACTTTGCAACACCTCGCGTTTTTTCAAGGAGGACAAATATGTCACAAAGAGAACCAATTGAAAAGGAAGAGAAGCTTGCAGGCGAGGAGATCGCCATT
>JAZOMJ010000125.1:0-16148 GCA_045653865.1 Eubacteriales bacterium | reverse complement strand
TACCTCCTCGATGGATGATTACCACATTGCAGATGCACTTGAGGGGCTCTTTGAAATGTTCAGCCCCGCCAACAAGTACATTGACGAGACCACCCCTTGGTCGCTTGCAAAAGACGAAGCACAAAAGGAGCGTCTTGGTACCGTTCTTTACAACTTGATGGAGACCATTCGTCAAGGTGCTGTTATGTTACTTCCCTTCATCCCCGCAACGGCTACCGAAATTCTTGACGAGCTGAACACCGACAAGCGTGATTTTGCATCTCTTGCCAACTTTGACGGCATGGTTGCAGGTAACGAGGTGAACGACTCCAAGGTTCTGTTTGCTCGCGTTGACGAGGAAAAGAAGCTTGCTGAATTTGAAGCAGAGCGTCAAGCACTCATTGCAGCTGCTCAAAAGGCAGAAGCAAAGCCCGAAAAGCCAGAGGGTTGTGCCCTCATTGGCATTGAGGACTTTATGAACGTAGAGCTCCGCACCCCGAAGATCATCGCTTGCGAAAAGGTTCCGAAGGCAAAGAAGCTTCTCAAATTGCAAGTAGATCTTGGTTACGAGCAACGTCAAGTTGTTTCGGGCATTGCAAAGTTCTATGAGCCCGAAGCTCTCATTGGCAAAAAAATCATTCTTGTTGCAAATCTCAAGCCCGCAGTTCTTTGCGGAATTGAGTCCAACGGTATGATCCTTGCCTCGGGTGAGGAAACCGTGCGCGTTGTATTCCTCGCAGAAGATACCCCTCTTGGTGAAAGAGTGAGATAATTTTTGAAATTCAAGATGGAAACGTCAAATGCGTTTGGCGTTTCCATTTTGAATTTTTTGTGCAAACCTCTTGACAAAACTCAAAAACTGTGCTATACTACACTCGTTTCATAACAACCGCATAAAATCGGGGGTGCTGTCGCGAGACGGCTGAGACGGCGTGAGCCGAACCCTTTAACCTGATACGGATAATGCCGGCGTAGGGAGATATAGATATTGTTTTGGGGTTCCCCGACAAATATTGACCACACGGAAGATTTCGTGCGGTCAATTTTTATTTTAAGGAGGAAAACAATTATGAAACAAGTAAAACCCGTTCGCGCTCTGTGTGAGAGTGCAGTTCTCTTGGCTCTTGCCATTGTGCTGAGCTACATCCAATTTTTCAAGCTCCCATTTGACGGAGCAATCACCCTGGCATCGATGCTTCCCATCTGCCTCATCTCCATTCGCTTTGGCATCAAATGGGGTGTCGGTGCGGCTTTTTGCTACTCATGGTCGCAAATTTTGCAGGGTGGCGTATTCTCTTGGGGGCTTACCCCCGGGATGCTTATTGCTTCCCTATTGATGGATTTCATCATCGCTTTTAGCGTTCTCGGTCTCGCAGGAATGTTCCGCAAGCAGGGCTTTTGGGGGAAAATCGGTGGCATAACACTTGTCTGCTTCTTGCGTTTTGTCGTGCACTTTTTGGCAGGCGTTATTCTGTGGGCAAACTTCGACGAGTTTGTTGCATTTGGCACCGCATGGGTCAGCCGTCCGGTTCTCTACTCCATTTGCTACAACGGCATTTATATGCTTCCCGATACCGCTATTTGCGTGGCGATTGCGGTGCTGTTGTTCAAAATTCCGCAAGTGAATAAGATGATGTCTCCTGCCGAGGTAAAGCAATAAATCGTGGACGTGTGTGCAAAAAATGCATACACGTCCTATTTTTTTGCAAAAAGTTGATAAAAACTTGTTTTTTGGTCTTGCAATCGGCAAAAAAAGATGGTATACTATAGTTTGGTATATTATATTTAGCTTTATTTAAGGTTAAATGAGTTTGATATTTGCAGAAAGGACACGGAAACTATGACCGACCAAACCCCAAATGGCGAAAAAAAGCCTGCTTCTCAACAAAAAAAGAAGATTTCGGCTTACGATCAGCCCTTTAGTGTAATGAAAGAGGCCGATCAACTGGATCGCCCTACTCGCCCGGCGCCTGCACACCCCTCTCCTGAACAAGCTCCTGCAAGTGATTGGGTCAGCAGTTCTACGGCTGAACCGCAAAAAGCGACACCGACAAAGAAACCTGCCCCCAAAAAAGCAACTCCCCCACAGGATCAAAAGAAAAAGAAAACCACAAGCACAACCAAAAAAGCAAAAAACGAACTTCCCCCCCAAAAGGCTTCGGCTCCCGCAAAAAACAAGGAGAAAGCGCAAAGCAATCATAAAACATATGCAGACACACCGCGTTCTTCTCGCCCCGGGCACAAGGTTTTGCCCTATGTCTTTTTTGGTTTGGCACTCTTTATTGGTGTATCTCTTCTTCTCAACATCTTTTGCAACTGGAAAAACAGTTTGGCTGACCCCACAGAGCACTGGATGGGAACGGTAGGATACCACATTTGTTATGCTCTGTTCGGCCTTTTTGGCCCCGCGGTATTCACTCTTCCTGCCCTCTTGTTAGTTTTGGGCATTTTTTGGAAACAATACATTGACAACAAGTTAGCTACTTCCAAAATTATTGCATCTCTTACGTTTATTGTTTCTTTGGCATCCATCATTCACGTTTTCTGCTTAATTCCTCTCACCCCCGAACAACGCAAGCTGATTGAGGAAGCACTGTTGCGCTACGGTGCAGAAATGACCGGTGGCGGCTTGATTGGTGGTCTGTTTGGATATCTCTTGTATAGCCTTTGCAGTTTTACGGGCTCTCTGATTATCGGATTCTTCCTTTTGGCAGTCTCTTTGTTCTACATTTTGGGGATGACTCCTCAACATTTGTGGAACCGCATTCGCGATTATCACCGCACACATGGCGGACGTATGCATTCTCGCTCAAAGCAGAATGCGGAGGATGCCGAAGTGCGTGCAAAAATGGACGAAAAGATTCGCCGCACAACATCTCGTCAAACAGCAATTGCTGACTCTGCTGATTTTGCCGCAGAAGCACCTATGGGTGCCGTTCGCGTAGTTCAACCCGGCAAAAAAGCAGACGGAGATAAGTTTGCTCCTATGCCCATGCCTCGTCTTGACCCTACCGAGGAGGACAAGCTCTTTGTTCCCGATACGGTCAGTGAAAGAATGTCGGCTATGGAACAAGATTCTGTTCCTGTTGCACAGCCTGCTTTTGAACCCACCACACGTTCCGTACCCTATAACGCACCTTATTCCGCTCCACGTTCTCCTGCGCGCCCCGTATCGCAACCCGTAACACGTGTGGAAAGTGCCCCTGCTCATTTTGAAGAAAAACCTGCTCCTGCCCTTGATGCAACGCTCAACCGTGATGCAGCTGTTGAACCGATTTTCCCAAAAACGGCGGAAAGCAAGCAAGTGCGCCGTGTGCCCAAGGCAGACCGCAATTTTGATCTCAAAAATATCTTTGTGGATTTGGAAGATAGCGATGCACGCGTCTCCAAAAAACATGCCCCGGTTCCCCCCGAGGTGCCAATTGCTTCTACCACAAAACCTGCAACATCTGCAACCAAGCCTGCAACCGCCGCAGGAACTACCGGCACAAGACCTGCGACAACAACGGCACAAAAACCTGCTACGCAATCTACAAAAACGGCTGCCGAAGCGCCTTTGGCAACAAAGCCTGCTGCTTCTAAGCCCGTACAAAAGCCGACAGGTACCAATACTACTGCACCTTCGATTTCTGCTATTAAGCAAGCACCTCGCGGCATTGAGCAACCCAAGGACTTTGGTTTGACAAGCGAAGAATTTGAAAAATTGGAAGCACAACAACAAAATCTTCCATCTCGTGCCGCAACAACAACCCAAAAAGCCGCTTCCACCGCTCCTGCTACCGAAAAGAAGCCTAGCACAGCCAAAGCCCCTGCCGCAAAAAACGAAAAAGTTGCAAAACCCAAGAGATATGTATTTCCGCCTGTTTCTTACCTGCAACCCGGTGAACCGCTCACAGAGGAAAATCGTGCAGAACTTCAAAAAAGCAGTCGAGATTTGGCAGAAACATTGCGCAGTTTCCACGTCAACATTATGGAAGAACCCAGTTGCTCCTACGGCCCCACCGTTACACGTTATGAGGTAACGCCTGCCGCAGGTGTACGTGTTCGCACCATCACCAATCTTGCCGACGATATCGCATTGGCACTCCGTTCTTCGGGTGGCGTTCGTATTGAGGCTCCGATTCCGGGAACCAACATGGTTGGTATTGAAATTCCCAATAAAACACGCAGTACCATTTATTTGCGTGAATTGATTGAATCCCGTGCCTTCACTTCGGCACAAAGCAAGCTGACCGCTTGTTTGGGGTCGGGTATTGCAAGCGAACCGCTCATTTTCGATATTGCCAAAATGCCCCACTTGCTGATTGCAGGTACTACGGGTAGTGGTAAGTCGGTATGTATCAACTGCATTGTTATGAGTTTGCTCTACAAGGCAACTCCCGACGAAGTTAGATTGATTATGATCGACCCCAAAAAGGTTGAATTTAGTATTTACAAGAACATTCCTCACTTAATGGCTCCCGTTGTAACCACTCCAAAGGATGCCGCAGGTGCTCTGCAGGCAGCCGTTGAAGAAATGGAACACCGTTTTGAACTGTTTGAGCAGGTTGGCGTGCGTGACCTGAAGGGTTATAACAATGCCACCAAAGATGACCCCGATATGCCTCATCTGCCCTACATTGTCATTATCATTGACGAGTTGGCGGATTTGATGATGACCGCTCGCGATGAAGTTGAAACCGCAATTTGTCGTATCGCACAAAAAGCGCGTGCTGCAGGTATGCACCTTATCATTGGTACACAACGTCCTTCTGCTGACGTTGTTACCGGTTTGATTAAGGCAAACGTTCCCTCTCGTATCGCGTTTGCGGTTAAATCGCAGGTTGACTCCCGCGTAATCCTTGATCACATCGGTGCAGAAGCGCTGACCGGTCGCGGTGATATGCTCTTTGTTCCCATCGGCTCAATGCGCGACACCCGTGTTCAAGGCGCATTTGTTGACGATAAGGAAGTTGAACGCATTTGCGAATTCATCCGTGCTACCAACGGCACTGCCGTTTATGACGACAAGTTTATTGCCAAACTCAAAGAACTTGCCGCACAATGTGGCAACAAGGGTCGCAGTGGCGGTGACTTTGTTCCCTCTGCCGGTGAGGACGGTGGCGACAAGGGCTCTGACAGCAAGTATGCAGATGCCGTTCGTATTGCCATTGAAGAAAAACGCATTTCTACTTCCCTGTTGCAACGCAAACTGGAAATCGGTTATAGCCGTGCGGCAAAGCTGATTGACCGTATGCAAGCCGAGGGATACGTTTCTGCTCCCGATGGCTCAAAGCCTCGCACCATTCTCATTACCGCTGAGGAATACATGGAGAAATTCATTGACAACCCCTCTGATAACAGTGAAGAATCCAAATAACATTTTAACAACTAAGGGGCTGACTGATCGGTCCCTTTTTGTTTTATAAAACAGAAAGAAAGGAGTTTGTATATGAAAAAAATCAAATACCGCAGTAAATTACGCCTGTTTTTTGGCAGACGTATGCTTGTTGCTTTATTATTGCTTGCACAAATGCTACTGCTTTTGGGAATACTGGTGCGCGGCAAAGAATTGCACCTGTTGGGCATTCTTTTAACTGCTTTGAGCGTGGCAACTGCCACTCACCTGATGACTCGCCCCGATAAATATGCCTTTAAAATTTTGTGGACCTTTCTCATACTGCTATTCCCGCTTTTTGGCGGTGTGATGTACTGGATCTTTCATTTTCAAACGGCATCGGTAGGCTTTCGCAAAATTTTGCAAAAAATAGAGAATGCACAGCAAGCGGAATATAGTGCTCTCTTGGGGGCGGAAAATCCTGCTTTTTCGAATACACAAGACAAACGGTTGCTTTCCTATTTGCAAAATACGGCAGGCTTTCCCGTTTATCGGCACACCCAAAGCCGCTATTTTGGGGATGGAAAAGAGATGCTTGACAATATGCTTGAGGATATGCGCTCTGCCGAAAGGTTCATTTTTATAGAGTACTTTATCGTTGAAGAAGGTGTGATGTGGGATTCTATTCTTAAGGTTCTTCGTGAACGCGCAGGCGCAGGTGTTGACGTGCGTGTGATTTACGACGACCTCGGCTCCTTGCTCACATTGCCCGTGGAATATGAAAAAGTGTTGCGCTCATATGGAATACAATGTGAGGTATTCAACCGTTTTCATCCTTTTTTAACAACTCTGCAAAACAATCGCGACCACCGAAAAATCACCGTAATTGACGGCAAAGTTGCATACACGGGTGGCATCAATTTGGCGGATGAATATATCAACGAAAAGCCTCGTTTTGGGCATTGGAAGGATGCGGCAGTGCGTGTGCAAGGCGCGGCGGCAGGAAGCTTTGCGGCTATGTTTTTGCAAATGTGGAATCTGCTTGCAAAAACGAACCATTCCCTGCAGGATTTTATTACCGACAGCCAAAGCACCTCATTCTCGGACGGTTGGGTTCTTCCCTTTACCGACAGCCCGATGAGCAAAATAAACGTGGGAGAGAGCATTTTCAATCACGCAATCACGCGCTCGCAAAAGGACTTGTGGATTGTCACTCCCTATTTAATGGTGGGCGAAGAGATGATTTCTGCCCTAAAATGTTGCGCGCAAAGCGGTGTGGATGTGCGCATTGTAACACCGGGAATTCCCGATAAGAAAATTGTGTTTTTTACAACACGCTCCTACTATCGCGAGCTTCTTTCGGCAGGGGTCAGGATTTACGAATACACCCCCGGCTTTGTGCATTCCAAAATTGTGCTATCGGATGACGATTTTTGCATGATTGGAAGCACAAATATGGATTTTAGAAGTTTTTATCTCAACTATGAGTGCGGTGCGTGTTTTTGGAACACATCAATGGTGGCAGATGTCAAAAAGGACATTTGGGATATACTTTCCGTTAGTCGAGAAATCAGCGTGGCAGACTGCAAAAACAACGTTTTTGTTCGCTTTTTACAAAATATTTGCCGTATATTTGCGCCTTTAATGTAAAGAAAAAAGACAGAGATTCGTCTCTGTCTTTCTTTTTTATCTTTCTTTTTTATCTTTTTTCTTTGGTGACATAAAGGTTAAGATCCCACGCTGGGATGCCGCAAAGGCGGCGCAAATAAAAGCCGTTATAGTGGGGCGCAATTTTGTGAATGTGCAGAGGAAGTGCAAAAATATCCTCACTGCGGTGGTACAGGGAGACAAGGAGCGTGGGGGCGTGTTCCGCAAGGGTTTGACGGGAGCCGTCGAGTGCTTCCCTCTCCGATCCCTCAACATCATATTTGATGTAATCGACGTGTGCACCGCCAAGAACACGATCGAGAGGCAGAGCCTTGACCTCGTCCAGCTTTACGGGGCGGTCGGCAAGGGTGTGCGATCGATTTTGCCCAAAAGATGCATTGCGGTTGCCACTTTTGTCGAAAAAGAGGACGGTTTCCTCGTTCCACGCGCCTGCGTTGACGGGAATGATGCGTGCGCGCGTTTCGGTTTGGGCGTAGGCTTCCAGCTTTTTGTAGTTGCGCGCGTCAGGCTCCATTGCCAAAATCGTGTTGATATTCCCATCGCCTTTTTCCAACAGTTGACGCACGGTGTCGCCATTGTAGGCGCCAAGGTCGGCGGCGGTACGGATGGTTTGAGGGCGAATGATGGTATCAAAAATCTCGTCCTCATCGTTTTGTGCTTCCAAGAGATAGCCGATGTCGCCCGTGAGTTTATAGGCAATGACGTTATCGAAAATGCGCCTTGATTCCTCGTCGCAGAGGAGCGCGCGTGCGGCGGTGAAATCCTCGAGATGTTCCTCGTAAAAGGCGCGCGTGAAGAGCGTATCGCCAAATGCGGGGACGTCGGGAGCGTAGAGCTCGGCTTCGGCGCGAATGCGCAGGATGTTCTCCAAAACCTCGGGGCGGGATGAGCCGAACGCGAGAAGAACAATGACGTTTTCGGCACCGAATTCGGCTTTGACCTCTCCCCAAGTGCGCACGGGCATACCGTGAAAGAGGTTGCGACGAGCAAAACCGTCGCTTGCAAAAACGCCGCCCACGGGGATGCCGCGCTCGGCAAGCACCGAAAGAATTTTATCGGCACCGTTGCCCATTCCATAGAGCACAACCGTCTTTTTTGTTTGTGCGAGATATTCCCATAGGTCGCGCGTGCAGTTTGGTAGCATCGCCTCGCCTCCTTTCCTTTTCTCTACCTATATTATACCACATTTTGAGGGGTTGTCAAGAAAAGGATTGACATTTTGGAAAGAAAAACAAAAAGCCGCCTATTGTTAAGGCGACTTATTGTTCAATTTCTAACTCTTGAGAAGAAAAAATTTCGTCATCTAAAAACTCCACAAGGGACATATTGAATCCTTTTGCGAGCATCATAACGGTGCTCAACGTAACTGTTTTATTGCGTCCGTTCATAATACACTGCATACTTCCGTGTTGAATTCCAGATTCTTGTTCTAAACGATATTGGGACATCTTTCTTTCCTGTAAAAGCTTTGAAACTCTTTTTGCAACAGCGTTATTAACAGTCACGAAAACACCTCCTTCAAATAAATTTCACCATGTAGCTTTAACTACACATATATTGTAGCAATAAATTTCAAAAAATATAAGAAGTTATACCTACATATTGGGTTGATTTTTTCTTTGGCTTGTGATATAATATGAAGGCATACCTACATATCGAGGTGTTTGAATATGATTATATCGTTTTGTGGTCACTCGAATTTTCAAAAAACAAAGGAATACGAAGAAAAAATCCTTGCTATTTTACATAGCAAGGTTCATAACAACGCTGCTGAATTTTATTTGGGCGGATATGGAGCATTTGATGATTTTGCTTACGAATGTTGTAAAAAGTACAAAGAAATACATCCGCATGTCACCCTAACATTTGTAACTCCATACATAACTCCCAACTATCAGAAAAATCATCTGCAAAATGAAAAAAGCAAGTATGACAATATTATTTATCCCGATATCGAAAATAAGCCTTTGAAATTCGCCATCACCTACCGAAACAAATGGGTGGTTGATCAATCGGACTATATTATTTGTGCCATAGATCATTCTTGGGGCGGTGCATCTAAAACCTATCAATATGCACGTCAAAAAGGTAAAGCAATTTTTAACATAATTGAAAAATAAATACGGTTTGTATCTTTCATTATAAAATAAAACACCAAACCCATTGACTTTTCCCTTTGTTTGGTGTATACTGTTGTTATCTTATCTGAAAGGATGATTAATGATGTCTGATTGCATTTTTTGTAAAATTATTGAGGGCGTGATTCCCTCCTCCAAGGTTTATGAGGATGAATATGTGTATGCCTTCCGCGATATCGCTCCTATGGCGCCTGTTCACGTTTTGGTGGTGCCCAAGCTGCATATCCCCTCTGCCGACGGCATCAATGCCGAAAACAGCCTTTATGTCTCTCGCATCTTTGAGGCGATTCCTCAAATTGCCGCTGCTGAGGGGCTCTCGAACGGCTATCGCGTCATCACCAACTGCGGTGAGGACGGTTGCCAATCGGTAAAGCATTTGCATTTCCACATCCTCGGTGGCAAAAAGCTCCCCGAAACCATGGCATAAAAAAACACGGCTTGCCAAGCGGCAAGCCGTGTTTTCTTTTATTTTGCTTTGTAGGGGGTCATATTCACTTCTTCTTTGGGGTAAAGCGAAACGTATTTATCTTGATAATAGTTCTCGTGGGTGATGGTTGCATCTCCATTGGGTGCACAAGTAATTACTGTACATCCGCGTTGGAAACCGAGGGTGTCAATATCACTATACGCTAAATAATCTATACTGTATCCGTAAGAGAGGTTGATTCCCTTATAATTGAGCACTAAGTTGTTTAGATGATCGTGACCAAAGAAAAGTCCCATGGTGCTTCCCTTTTCCAAAACGGTTTCAAACAACTCCTCATCTGTGCGAGAGCAATATACAACCTCATCGCTTTCGCCATCAAAGCCACGCAGGTAGATAACGTTGTCGGTATCCTCGCGCTCGTTGTTTACAAACTCATCATAGGCGGCTTTTACCTCGCGGAGCGGAATATGCATAAACATCAAGCTCTTGGGCTCAAGCAAATCGGCAAATTGCGCCCTTTGTTCATCGGAAAGTGTTGCATACACGGCAGCGTTGGCGGCATTGTGTGCATCCACCTTGCTTGCATACCACTCGATTTGATCTTGCTTTACGTAGTCATAATCCCATTTGATGCCGAGAGGATCTTTGTCGGTGTAGGAATGGGTGTCAATCATATAAAAGCTTTCGGTAATCAGACCTGCCGAGTTTTTCACATTGATAACATGATTGCCCTCGCCAGAAAGGTCACCGTCGAGCAGGAACAAGCAATGCTCGAGGGATTCGTCATCGTACATTTTGCTCACCGCCACACGGTTGTGGTAGTTGTATGCCTCGGAATCGTGATTTCCGAACGCAATCGTCCAAGAAACACCGAGACGCTCCATAAGGCGTTGGAACATGCGGTGTGCGATGGCATTGTTGATAGTGCCGCTAATATACGGAACAGCAAAGGAAACGTCACCCGTAACAATGATAAGGTCGGGCTTTTCTGCCTGAACCAATGCCGCAATGGCATTGATTGCCATTTTATCCTCTTTGCGAGAGAGGAATCCTCCGCCAAGATGTACGTCGGTGAGTTGCATCACGCGGAATTCTCTGTCGGTGGTGAAATAATATTCGCCATCTTCAAGCGTGGCTGTGAGCGGATCATCCAACGAAACGGAAGAAAAGGTGTCGATGTATGCATTCATTTGTTTTTCGCCTACTTGGTTAATAATCACGAAGGTGCAAAAAATGAGTGCCAAAGACAACAAAATAATGCCTGTAATAACAAGTACTTTTTCCATTTTTCATTTCCTTTCACAAATGTATTTTTACAGTGTTTTTGTGAGAATAGCGGATATCAATTCCCAATTATCAATGGTTGTGACAGCCACTACGATTAAAGTTACAAAAAGAATCGTGTCGGCTACGCGATAGCCCCAAACTGTTTGTTTTGTGGAAAGCTTTGCAAAAATCAAATAGTAAAACGGCAAGCCAATGAAATATCCGAGCGTGTTCATAATGAGGTCGGCAGTGGCAAAATTACCGATGATTGTGAAGAGTTGAACGATTTCGATACTTAACGAAATGCCGAAGCAAATGGCAAGATCGCGCCAAATATTCTTCTTGGAAAACAGATGATTCAAAAGAACGCCAAATGGCGCAAACACAATTGCATTTGCCGGAAATTGCAACAATTCGCGAATGAAATCATAACGAATTTGGAACGGAACGATATCATACAAAAAACGTTCTTTCACAGTCATTTCGCTCAACCATTGATAGTTGAGCACAACCATATAAAAATCGTTAAATTTGAGCCACAACGCCCAAAAAAGCACTATAATGTAAGCACACGTTGCAAAAGCAACCGCTCGCTTATTTTCTCGCTCGTCACAGGAAAACAATGCCCTTATCTTTTCCTTGATTGCATTTTGGTTCATATTTTGTTTAACCTCACATAACCACTTTTTTTAAAAGTATATCACATAGCGGCAGAAAAATCAAGCAAAAAGCTAAAAAAACAACAAAATACTTGACAAGAATTGCAAAATGTGGTATGATTAAGTATCTGCAGCATTCCTGCAAAAAAATGAAAGGAAATGAAAATTATGTCTATTCAATTTGCAAAAGATGAAAAAGTAGTAAAATCTTTTAATTACGCAGCCATTGGCTACAACAAAAAGAAGGATAAATATGACACCTTTAAGAGCTTGATCGTTACCAACAAACGCGTTATTCACGAAGCAGTTCGTGAAACACGTGGCAACGAAATGATCTTGCGCCAAGAAATGCCCGTTGCTGATGCAAAATATGTAAAAACTGTAATGGGTAAGAGCTGTGATTACTCCTTCTTGGTACAAGCAATCATTTATGCCGTAGTTGCAATTGCAATCGCCTTGCTTTCCACAATGGAGTTCGCTGAAAAGTTTTCCTACATCTTCTTGATTCTTGCAGCTCCTTTTGCAATCGTTGCCATTAAAAAGCTGGTTGACTTTTTGAGAAGCTTTGTTAACATTGTTAGCTTCTCCATCTTTACCGATCATCCCGTAACCCCCGTAATGACAACCGCTGTTATTGAAGACAACTCCAACAACGATGAAAATCAGCCCAAGAAGAAGAAAAAAGAACCCTCTTTGGAAATTCGCGTAAATGCTGACGTTGCACGCGAGATCGCTGACGGCCTTGGTGCGGCTATTCTCAACGCAGTAAACTACACCGGTGAGGAAGACGAATTCTCTACCCTTTCTTTTGAAAATCAAGAAGAAATGCTCCTCTCTGACGAAGAAAACGCTTAATTCCATACGTATGCAAAAAACACACCCTTTCTGCACTTGCAAAAGGGTGTGTTTTTGTTATATATGCACGTCGGTTCTTCAAAAAACAGTTTCGATAATACGAGAGGAACGCATCGGTGAATATCTCCAATGCGAAATATGAAATGTTTCCGAAGTATCAACAAAAAATCGCAATGCCGTGCGCGATGTGGGTGCGGAACAGCAGGGATCGGTGAGCACAAGCTTGATTTTCATCCGCTCGGGTAAAATGCTTTTGATGTAAACGGCAACGCTCTGCCCTATTTTTGCGCGCAGAATGGTGGCTTCCTCCTCGCTCACCTCGGCAAG
Organism: Eubacteriales bacterium; assembly: GCA_045653865.1. Taxonomy (GTDB): domain Bacteria; phylum Bacillota; class Clostridia; order Oscillospirales; family CAG-272; genus UMGS1865. Next base: position 3,512 of record JAZOMJ010000125.1, on the reverse strand, counting down.
CCCTGCCAAATTTGGGGCGAGTTCTACAAATACGCCATAGCTTTCCACGCTTCGCACAATTCCCGTAACGGTTTGCCCTGCATCAAATGCCGCAACGTTTTCTTCCCAAGTTCCAAGAAGCTCGCGAAGTGTGACATAAATGCGCTCACTCTCGCGGTTAACGGCTTTGACAACGACGGGAATGGTCATGCCGCACGCCAAACGGTCTCGCGGATGCGAAATGCGAGAGACCGACATGCAATCGACCGACAAAAGCGACGGCACACCGCAACCAATATCGACAAATGCGCCAAAGGGCTCTAAATGGGTAACACGTGCCGTGAGAATGTCGCCTGCTTTGAGATTTTCCATATAGTGTTTCATGCACGCCTCTTGTGCCGCCTTGCGCGAGAGTTTGATAATGGGTTCTCCGTTTTTGCACTCGATGGCAAGGATTTTGCACGCCACGGGTTTGCCGACGCGCGTGATGACGGCAATATCCTTTTTGCTCTCCCCTGTTCGGCAAGCAACCGTCTCATCGGCATCGATTACACCGTGTGCGCAGTGCAAATCTACGTGCAGGCGCATTCCCTCATCGCACAGTGTGGCAATTCCTTCCACAATTGTGCCTTGTCGCATAGCGCGCTCAAGTCCTGCAAGCGATGAAAGATATTCTCGGTTTTGTGCACCTTCAAGCAGTGCCCCCTCGGGTAAAAAGTTATCGGTAATCATTTATCTATCTCCTTTCCTTTTTTGCGATCCGATTGTTTCCATTCTATGCACCGCGGTGCGCCAATATGAATAGTTTTGCCATTTTGCGGAACAATAAGAAAAAAAGATTTTGGAGATTTTTATGCTGGAATTGTGCGGCGATTACCGCGAAAACGTGCGACGTGCGGATGAAATTTTGCGCGTACGCGAGAATTTTGACATCATCAAAAAGACGCTGTTTATTGCAAACACAGAAACAACGCTTTACTATATTGACGGGTTTGTGGACGGTGGCTCTTTGAACAAATTGATGGCGTACTTTCTTACGCTGAAGACTTTGGAAACACCTCAAACGGATGCCGAAGATGCCGCCGCGCGCTATTTTGTGGAGCACAATATGCCCTTTGTGGAAGCCGATGTGATGGAAGATGGCGACAAAATACTGCAAATGCTACTCTCGGGCACAACCTTGATGCTTGCCCAAACCTTTGGGCGGTTTGCGGTGGTAATCGATTCGCGCACCTACCCTGCCAGATCGGTTGCAGAACCCGAAACCGACCGCGTGATGATGGGTTCCCGCGACGGATTTGTCGAAACGCTCGTTTTTAACACCGCTATGGTGCGCAGGCGCATCCGAGACCCCAACTTGACAATGCACTACACGAGTGTGGGAGAACGCTCGCGAACCGATGTGGTGCTCTGCTATATCAAGGGGCTTGCCGATGAAAAATATGTGCAAGAGCTTTCCCAAAAACTCGATTCTATCAAAACCGATGCTCTGACGATGGGTCACGAATCGCTTGCGGAGCTACTCATTCGGCAGAGATGGTACAATCCCTTTCCCAAAATCCGCTACACCGAGCGTCCCGATGCGGCGGCGGCACAGCTGCTTGAGGGGAGCGTGCTCATCATTTGCGACAACTCGCCCGAGGTGATGGTTCTGCCCAGCACCATTTTTGATTTTATGCAAGAGACCAATGATTTTTATTTCCCTCCCCTGACGGGCACTTATATTCGTCTTGTGCGTCATTTGGTGTTTTGGTCAACGCTTTTTCTCGTTCCCGTTTGGTTTTTACTCATTCGCAACCCTGAGTGGATTCCCGATTGGTTAGGGTTTATCGTGCCACAAGACCGAGGGCGCATCCCCATTTTTGCGCAACTGATGCTGATGGAGTTTATGATTGACGGCTTGCGGCTCGCGTCGATGAACACCCCGAGTATGCTTTCCAACTCGCTTGCAATCGTTGGCGGTTTGATACTTGGAGACTTTGCCGTGAGCATTGGATGGCTCATTCCCGAGGTGATTCTCTATATGGCGTTTGTTTCGATTGCCAACTTTACGCAACGGAGTTATGAATTGGGATATGCCTTCAAATTTATGCGCATTTTGCTCATCATCCTTGTAGAACTCCTCGACGTGATTGGCTTTGGCATTGGAACGGTGATTATTATTCTGTTACTTGTCACTAACAAAACCGTAAACGGAAAACGGTCCTATCTCTATCCGCTCATTCCCTTTGATGGGCGCGCGTTGCTCTCTCTGTTTGTGAGGGTGAAAAAGGATAGCGGAGACAAAAAGGATAGGCAGAAGATATAAAAGAATAGCAAGTTGAATTTTTTAACGGTAGGGGCGAACTATGTTCGCCCTCCAAAGTATATACAAAACAAAAAACGGGCGATTCGTGAATCGCCCCTACGACAAAGGACAGAGACTTTTCTCTGTCCTTTAACGCACCTTATCTTACAAAAGATATGATGAAAACTTATACTTTATCCTCAATTTCCTTGGCATAACCCAAAGCTTGATCGGCTTCTACATCATATCCGTTTTTGCGATGAATATCCGCAATTTCCAAATAGATTTGATATGCTTCCTTAAATTTTTCGAGTTTTTTATAGCATCTTGCTATTTCATACTTTTCATCACAAAAATACGTTCCTATTTTTCCGGCTTTTTCGTAATAGGAAATTGCATCTTCGTATTTTCCCATAGCATAATAAATTGTTCCAAAAGAGCAAAAGATTTCCCAATTGTCGGGGAATTTTTTGTTTGCCTCCTCACAAACAGAAAGTGCTTTTTCGTATTGATGTGCAAACTCATATGCTTCGATCAACAAAAGCCATTCTCTCACGTCCAACTCTCCGTTTGCCTCATCCATCTTGCGTTGACGTTCTTTCAAAATTTCTTCACCCTTACCAAAGGAAAACAGCATATCCTGCTTCATAGATGCCGCTCTTCGATACGGCAATGAATTTTTATCTGTTGTATCAGATAAAACCTTATCAAACCATTTTAGTGCTTCGTCTTTACAATCATACATCATAGCCATATGGATCCACGCATAATCCCATTTGTCGTGCAAAGACAACTCACCGGATTTCATTAACTTTTGATATTCCAAACGGCATCTTAAAAAATCTTCCGGATCATCGCTAATTTCATAGAGTGCCGACAACCTTTGCGCATAATTATCATAAGCCACGGACTGCTTTTTAAAAAGGTCATCTACCATAACGCCATAAAACTTGGCAATATCGGGAAGCATCAATACGTCGGGCAAGGTAGTTCCACACTCCCAGCGAGATACTGTTTGAGCCGTTACACAAAGTTTTTCCGCAACATCTTCCTGCGTATATTTTTTCGCAGTGCGAAACTTTTTCATATTTTCGGAAAACACAGTTGAGTTCATATAAATTCTCCTTTTTTTATTTGTTTCTCGTAAGCTTACGACTATATTATAACAACAAAGACGAAAAATAACAATAGCGCATTTTATGATGAAACTCTTATTTTCTGCGCAGAAAAGAATAAACATCCCCTG
>JAZOMJ010000124.1:0-2661 GCA_045653865.1 Eubacteriales bacterium | reverse complement strand
CTGCACCCGTCTTAAAAAGCCTTTGAGCTTTTTCCGTTGAAGATTGCGCCACGGATATAAAAATAAACCTTTCGTTTACATTTTCCTCTCCAATCACCGTTTGCCACACTTTTCGTAGGCGCATCTTGCGACGTCTGCCTTCGTCATAGGTGAATAACTGTCGTGTGCAGATTTGTACCTGATCACCCACTTGCAGCTGACCATCGATAATCTCGACCGTGAAAATCAAGGGATTTTCGGGACCGATAATCATCGTACCCTCAATATCGGTAATGCTACCGACACGGATTCGTGGCATTGCAAGTGAGTTTTTATCGAGGATTGTAAGCTGTTCTTCCAAGCCACCGATAGCGGTAACAGGAAGAGTGATATCTTCAACCCCCGATGCGGTTTTTCGTTTTGGTGTAAAGGTAGACATAAAAGCCTCCTTTACTCAACGAGTTCAAAGAAGAGTCCGCCTACTGCAAGGCTTGCGCTAGGTTCTTTCTGACCGCTCGTACCCCACTCGATGATTTGGCTACCCGCAGTAACTCGACCCTTTGCGTCAACGGCAACTGCAGAATAAGTACCTGCGGTTACACCCGTATTTGCAAGGGTAACTGCGATAGATTTGTCGGCGCTACCGTCAAAGGTAGTATTGCCCGTTGCATCTCCCGTGAGGGAAATCTTCCTAGCGGTTGCAAGCTTGGTAGCCTTGCCCGCCGGGGTTGTACCATCTTCGAGCTTGGTGGCTCTGCCTTGGAGAGTAGCAATGTCACCATCGTTAGAAGTGATGTTGCCTTCTGCCGTGGTCAGTCTGTCTGCGAGAGCTTTACCTTTATCACCTGCGTAAGCGGTAGAAGATGTTTCACCGAGTGCAAGAGATACAGAGATTTCGACATAAGTCGAACCACTCCAACGATAGGTAAGATTTGTATCCTTTGCTACATAGATTTTGCCAGCCTCGCCCGTTGCGGGGAACGATGCCTTCTTGTCGAATTCAAGCACATCGTCCACGTAGGAAGGAAGCTGTGCGGCGGGAACTTTGCCATCATTACCAAGGGTTGCAACACCGTTTGCCACACCCATTTCGGAACGCTTGACCTGTGCGTCGTTAGTCACATTGCCAAGACCGATATTTGCCTTGGAGATGCTTACGTTGCCCTTGCGGTAAGTAGACTCTGCCTCACCCTTGACACCCGTAACGCCACCGTTATCTGCGATGTCCTTGATTGCGACAAGAGCCTCTTGAACGTTAGTTGCCTCAAGCCCGGTAATGGCATCGATTTCTACGATGTCAGCAGCGGAGGCAATCAGCTGCTTTTCAAGCCCGGTTGCTGTTTTAATGTATTGTGTGCGTTTCTGCGCCATAGTTTTTTACTCCTTTTTTAGCATAACGATGTCCTCGTTACTTAATTGTGTGATTTGGGTGTCGGTGAGTTTATCCACGAACACCGTTTTTGTGTTAAGTTCTTTGATTTGCTCAAGGGTTGCAAAGGCGGGAGTATCACCGATTTGGATATAGATTTTTCCGTCTGCACGTGCCTTGGGCGTTGAAATGTCGTCACTGTTTACTTGGGGAAGAATTGAGAGTTCTTTGGGGATTTTGGTATCGAGTCTAATTTCGTACTCTCGCATTTTCGCAAGAGGCCACAGACTCGTGATTTCGATGTCGTTGCCACCGCAGCATTGCGCCATATCTATTTTCTTTGGGGGAATAGATACGATATGCGGATTCTGCTTATCAAACAAAGCTATCACCTACGCTTTTTCGTAAGATGATTTTGCCTGTGTCGGAAATCTTCATACGAGTTCCATCCTTTAGGACTTGGTGGAAATCGTACTCGGCACCGGGGAAAAGTGCAATGCTTTCTGTGGGAGAAATCATAACCTCGTAAAATCCGGGTTCAGTAAAGGTTCTCTCAATAATGACGGGCGATTCTACGGAGGAGAAATTTTTAACAGTGAAAACAATTTCTTTGATACCCGTAAAATCAACGTTGGAAAGGTTAATGTGAAGGAGGGTGTGAACACCCACATCAATGCGTAATACGTTCATAGGTATCACCTCGCTTGCTGTGGTTTACACCAAGCCCCATTCAGCGAACCTTTCAAATCCTCCGAGCTTCTTAATAAACTCTCTTGCGGTTGCGACGATATCCTCGTAAGGAATACCATCAATGCGTTCATCTCCAATGGCACAACAGAACTCGACGGGAGCGCCCGTTTCCTGTGCTTTGAGCCAAGCATAAATGTTTACGCTGACATCAGCCTTGGAGAGGTCTTTGCCGTGGAGTCCACCGCCCGTCACGCTGTCTGCCATATCCGAGCCGAGCTTGCGGTTGGTAGCACCGCTGTCAACGTCAGTACCACCACTCCAATCACCGAGCGGATTGATTTCAGCACCGGGGTAATCTGCTTTGAGTTCCTTGCGTTTGGTATTGCTCTGGCAGATAATCAAGCGGTCGCCGTTTAAGATGTACTTGCCGTCAAAGGGATGCTTTTCGTAGATTGCTCTTGCGATAGCCGACAGCTTCTTCTGCTCGTCTGTAACGGGGACACCCTTAAAGATACCATTGTCACCACAGCGGATGCGGTCACTGTGATTTGTGTAAACTTCTGCGTCCTGTGCTACCTCTGCGTAGTCAACTTCAAGGTTGCCTGCGATACGATGCACGGCTG
>JAZOMJ010000123.1:0-30402 GCA_045653865.1 Eubacteriales bacterium | reverse complement strand
TCTTCCTAAGACCGCTTGGCCTCCGACTTCTCCTGCTCAATAAATTTCAAGCAGTAAACGCTCACACTTTGCTAGTAGCAGAATGTGAGCGTTTTTATGATGCTTGTGTGTATGAAGTGTGAATAATTTGTTTCTTTTTGGGTGAGTGGGTTGACAAATGCTACCAATAGAAGTATAATAAAACTGATATTTTGTATGCGGAGGTACACTATGGATACCCGTTTGATATTAAAGCAAGGAAAATTGGAATATTTCGTTTTAAAACTTTTGAGCAATCGAGAGTCCTATGGCGCTCAGCTTTTCCGTACGCTTCACGATGGCTACGGCATTCAAAGCGAAGCAACTGTGTACAATATTTTGCATGCGCTTGAAAAGGAAAGAAAGATTGCTGTCAAAAAGCGCGATAAGGATGCGAAAAAGGTTATATATTCGATTACCAATCGTGGTAGAAGATTTTTGAAAAAATTTGAAGACAGAATGGAAAAAGAGGCACGCATGCAACACAAAGACAAGCGTTTTTGGTCTCCTTTCTCCTTTGGTATTCTGTTCCCTTTGTGGTTCCCCCTCTACTTGCCTTTGGCATGTGTAACCATTCTTGCCACTTTGTTGGCTGCCATCATTATGATCGTGCTTCCCGTATCGTTGGCTGGGGTATTTGGTTATGGGGCTGTGCAGGTTATTTTGGGCTATTTGTCCGCAAGCACTGTTTGGATGGCTTTGGGTATGTTTGTGGCTGTCCTTTTGTTTATTGCATGCCTTGGCTGGTTGCACGTGTTCATTAAGTGGTCGCTGGCTGCTTTCCGCATGACTTGCAAAGTTTTCCGTGCTATGTTTGGATTTATGTACGAGGTAGGAGAAAATTAAATTAAAAATGCAAACGCGATGAAGTTATTGCGTTGTACAAGATAAGGAGAAAAATATGGCTACTAAGTTGATAGGAGATTATTTGGATCTCTACATTTTGAATATGCTGAAAATTCAAAATTTATCTGTTAAGCAAATTTTAGAGTCTGTTAAGAATGTTAATAAAATCAACAATGCCAAGTCTCGTATTATTGTAAACAAGTCCACACTTTATAAGCACATCAACAACTTGAAAGTTGCCGGAAAGATAGCTGTCAAAAAGGGCGCTTTGGGACGTGGACGCAAAGTTTACGGTATTACATCCGATGGAGCTATGTGGCTTGCTTCCTATTTGCAAAACTTAGGTTAAAATAATGAAAATAAAAAATCGCTTATGCCGTGTATGTACACAGCATAAGCGATTTTTTTATCGTTTTAATCTCTTTTTGCGGTGTTTGTTTGGTATAGGATTGTGTCCACCCCAAAACGCACCAACTATAGAAAGACCAACTACACCTGCGTGCAAGAGTGTCGATACCACTGCCGAATATCCCGTAGCGTACAGAGCGGCATTTTTTGCGAACAAAAGCGAAAAGAGAAGTGAGAGCGCAGTTAATAAAATTCCATTGATGAGTCCCGCTCCAAGGGGAGAAAAACGATAGATGCGAGTAGCAAAAAATCCCCCCATCAAGGCGGTGATGGCACACGTGAGCAACCCCATTGGCAATACCAAAGAGAGAGGGTCAGGGGCAAATGTCAGTACAAGCGAAAAAAGCAGCAAAAGCCCACCGCCAACCGCAAGCGAAAGTAAAAGCGTTCCGAGTGTTCCACGCAAAAAGAGAGTGGTCTCTCCCGTGTTGCTTTTGGATTCTCGTTTTTTTTGATATTTTTGGGGTATCTTCTTCATAAAATAAAAACCTCCGTACAAAACCGTTCGTTACAACGTATTCTGCACGGAGTGTTTTTATGATAGCTTACACAAAATTGAATTATTCAGCGTCTTCAGCCTTAACGTCAACGCGGCTAACAGCAGTTTTGAGAATGCGAATCTTGGTGCGCTCGTGAGAGGTTTCGATTACGCAGGTTTCTTCTTTAATGCTAACAATTTTGCCGATGATGCCGCCAATGGTGGTGATTTCATCGCCAACAGCCAGGTTGTTGCGCATATCGTTTTGTGCTTTTTCTTGCTTCTTTTGGGGGCGAATCATTACAAAATACATAACAACCAAAAGGCCAACAAGCATCAAAATCATTGTAAAATCCATAAATAGTTCCTCCATTTAATAAAATATCTTAATTATTATAAACGCTTTTTGCACAATATGCAAGGGCAAATTTGTAAATATTTTGAGAATTGCTCAACTTTTTTCTTTTTGTGAGAGAAAAAAGCATGAAAAACATGCACACTACTTGCATTTTTTGATAGGTTATGATATACTATAAGCATTATGAGGAAAGGAAATGTTCTTCTTTATGAAACAGAAATATCTGCCTGCCGGCAAGATTGTAAATACGCACGGCTTTCGCGGAACGGTAAAACTCGAAAGCTGGTGCGATGCACCGCAAATTTTGGCATCTCTTGATACTGTTTGGTTTTGCAAAAACAAAGAATACACGCCCCGTCGCGTTTTGCACGCATCGGTCTTTAAGCAATTTGTGCTGATGGATTTGGAGGGCGTGGAGAGCGAGGAAGCCGCAAACGCTTTGCGCAACGTGGAAGTATTTGCCGCTCGTGAGGATTTGCCCGTAGAGGAGGGAAGCTTCTTTATTGCCGACCTCATCGGGCTCCCCGTTAAGCATGCCGACACGGGTGCGCTTCTTGGCAAGCTCAAGGAAGTCAACACGCAAAACGCGCGTGACCTTTATGTGGTCAAGAATCAAAAGGGCGAGTTCTACGTGCCTGCAGTTCCCGAGTTCATTACGAATATTGACCCCGACGATGCGATTTACGTTCGCCCCATCCCCGGTTTGATTGAGGGAGGAGAGGACTGATATGCGATTTGATATTATGACGCTTTTTCCCGATTTGGTGGATACCGTTCTTGGGGAAAGCATTATCGGACGCGCACAAAAAAGTGGCGCGATTACCGTAAAAACGCACAACATCCGCGATTATTCCGAGGATAAGCACCGCCGCGTAGACGATACTCCCTACGGTGGCGGCAAGGGAATGCTGATGATGGCGCCCCCCATTTACAACTGCTACACAGCCATTTTGCGTATGCAAGCCGAAGAGGGATTTGTAAGCGAAAAGCGACGTGTGATTTATCTTTCTCCCACGGGAAAAGTGCTCAATCAAACAAAAGCTGCCGAGCTCGCACGCGACTATGATAATCTCATTCTCCTTTGCGGTCACTACGAGGGTGTTGACCGTCGCATTGTGGATGAAATCGTCGACGAGGAAATTTCTATTGGTGATTACGTACTCACGGGTGGCGAAATTCCCGCTTGCATCCTCACCGACTGTGTTGCTCGTCTTTGTGATGGCGTTCTTTCGGATGCCGAATGCTATGAGAAAGAAAGCATTTCTTCGGGGCTTCTCGAATATCCCCAATACACACGCCCCTATGAATTTCACGGTGTAAAGGTGCCCGACGTGCTCATTTCGGGGCACCACAAAAACATTGATGCTTGGCGCGATGAGCAAGCAAAAGAGTTGACAGAAAAGCTTCGCCCTGATCTGCTCGAAAAAAACGAACAGTAAAAATGATTCCTCCTACATACTTTGTGTAGGGGGAGTTTTTATGTCTTTTTGCATACACGTACCGCGTTTTTTGTGGCAAAACCGCATACTTTACAGAATAAATACCTTTGAAAAAAACTATAATTTGCACGATTTGTGTTTTTTGATTTTGCTTTCTGCTTTTCCGTTTTTTCAAATTTTCAAGCATTCCACAATGTGGCTTTTGCCCATTTGTGCCGCAATGCTTTTATTGCTTTGCGCCTCTGTAACACAAAAAGAAACTATCAAAATTGATTTTGCCGATTTCCTTGTTCTGCTCGTTTTACTTTCGCAGGTTTCCACCGCTTTTACTGGATACGGTCGCGCGGTGGATGCGCTGACTGCTGCACTTTTGACATCTGTTTGGTTCTCGGCAAGGCGATTTTTTGTTGGGGAAGAGAACCGAGACCGTTTTGTCTTTTTATCTGCTGTGGCGTTGTGCGTTGTTTCTGCCGTTGGTGTGGGGCAGTATCTTTTCGGGCTTGCCGAATTGCGTTGGGTAGATGCCTCTCGCTTTGGTGATATTGGCGGACGTGTGACATCTCTTTTCTCCAATCCAAACATTTTAGCGGTGTATCTGCTTTTGTATTTTCCGTTTTCTCTGCACGCTGTTTTTTCTTTGCAAAATACTTGGCGTATGCGTCTTTTCTATGCAACAACCACTGTTTTTTGCGCTCTTTGCATCCTTTTGACGTGGTCACGCGGAGCGTGGTTGGGTCTTGCTTTAGAGGTTATTTTGTTCTTGCTTTTGCACAGCAAAAGGAGCCGAAAAAGGCTTTGCCTTTTGCCGCTTTTACTATTTGCAATTCCATTGTTGCCAAGCAATTTTCGTGGGCGGCTTTATAGCATTGGCGACCTTGGCGAAAGCTCTATCCGTTACCGTCTTTTGACGTGGCAGGGAACTTGGCAAATGCTTGGCAAGCATCCTTTTGGCATTGGTGTGGGAGAGAGGGCGTGGCGTACGGTTTTTCCGCGTTTTGCTGTGAGTGGAACGGCGCGCGTGATGCACGCACACAACATTCTTTTGCAGGTTGCCGCCGAACTTGGCGTTGTGGGATTGGTTGTGTTTTTATTGTTGATTTGCAAGGCGATTTTTTGTGGCTTGAAACAAAAAAACACAGCCGCGGTTGCATCCTTGATGGGCGTGCTTGTAATGGGGCTGTTCGACCACCTTTGGTATGCACCTGCAATGCTTGTTCCGTTTTGGTCGATGGCTGCCTTGTGTGCTCGCAGTGAGCAAAAAGTGACGAAAAAGAGCCCCTTTGTGGATATTTTGCACGAAAAGTGATAGTATAGTCTATCAAAAAACAACAAAATGACATATTGATTTTTTGAAAACTTTTTGCTATAATAATAGTATAATAAACAAACTGTATCCGCAGTGTCGGATATTTCTATTCATTTACGAGAGTACAGGAGAGATTAACGTATGATTTCACGTCAGGTTACCATCACCAATTCCAGTGGATTACACGCGCGTCCCGCCACTTTCTTTATCCAAAAGGCAAACAGCTATAAGGCTTCCATTTGGGTAGAAAAAGAGGATCGCAAGGTTAGCGCCAAGAGCCTTTTGGGCGTTCTTTCGCTGGGCGTTGCAAAGGGTATGACCATTACCCTCATTGCTGACGGTCAGGATGAGAATGCCGCAGTTGCAGGCTTGGTAGAACTGATCGAAAACGGTTTTGCGGAATATTGATCTATAACTTGCATAGGCGGCGTGTGGCAGTCAGGGCTTGGAGCCCTTTGTGCGCACGCCGTTTTTGTTCCGCAACACTGTTTTTTAGGTGAACTTACCGCAAGGCTCCCTCCGGGAGGGAGCTCCCGACGAAGTCGGGTGAGGGAGCCCACCGTGCATTAAAAATATTTTAGTCGCGCAGGTTCCTTTCACCTTTGTTGCCTGCGACATTTGATACTGTCCCTTTGAGTGGAAGCTTGTTTCGATTATATAAAGATGCTGAAAAGGAGGTCGCGTATGACACGGGAAGCTGACAGAATGAGTCGCCTTTTGCAAAAGGCAAACGATTTGCCGTTTTGTCCGGGCGTTTATATTATGCGCGACGCACGAGGAAAGGTCATTTATGTGGGAAAATCGCGCAAGCTCAAATCGCGCGTGTCGCAGTATTTTCAAAATAGCGAAAAGAACCTCAAAACCGCGCGTATGGTTGCATCGGTTGAGGATTTCGATTGTTACATTTGTGATACCGAAATCGAGGCACTCTCCCTTGAAAACACCCTCATCAAGCAATACACCCCCAAATACAACATCCGTCTCAAAGATGCAAAGTCTTATCCCTATATCAAAATCACCGACGAGGAATACCCTCGTTTGGTTTTTACGCGCAAAAGAGAAAAAGACAAAGCGCGTTACTACGGCCCCTATTCGGGTTCGTCAACGGCATATTCGCTTATCGAGTTGCTTTCCCGCACCTTGCGCCTGCCCACGTGCTCCCGTCGATTTCCCAAGGATATTGGTCGCGAACGCCCTTGCATCTATTACCAAATGGGGCGTTGTGCGGGGCTGTGCACGGGCAAGGTAACACCCGAGGAGCACAAAGCCACCATGCGACTTGCTGCCGAGCTGCTTGGCGGTAAGGTAAAGGACGTTAAACGCGAAATTGAAGCAGAGATGTACGCACATGCCGAAGCCGAGCGTTACGAGCAAGCCGCCAGATGTCGCGATACCCTCACGGCTCTCGACCGCATCAGCGAGCGCCAAAAGGTGGTGGCATCTCCCGATACCGACCAAGACGTCATCGCGTTTTATGCCGACGAGCTTTGCGCTTGTATTTCGGTTTTCTATATTCGTGCAGGTGTTCTGCAAGATAAAAACGACTTTTTATTCGGTGCGGATGCGCTCCCCGAGCCCGAGGAGATTACCGCATTCCTTTGCCGCCATTACGGTATGCGTGAGGATATTCCCACGCGTGTTTTGTTGGCGTTTTCCACCGACGAAGAAGAAATTGCCACCCTTGGAGAATATCTCCATCACATTTCGGGGCGTCGCGTGTCTGTGCGTGTTCCCGAACGCGGAGAGCTCCACACGCTTTGCGATATGGCGCAAAAGAATGCCGCCGAGCAAGCGCGCCTGTTTGTGGCACAAACCAACCGTACCGAGGGTACTCTTGTGCGCCTTTCGGAAATGCTTTCTTTGGAGTGCTATCCAGAACGCATCGAGGCTTATGATATTTCCAACATCGGCTCGGAGCACCTGACCGCAGGTATGATCGTATGCGAGGACGGCAAATTCAAAAAATCCGATTATCGCACTTTTCGCATTGGCAGTGTAGAAGGAACGGACGACTACGCCTCAATGCGTGAGGCGCTTGACCGCCGCCTTTCTCACCTCGATGATGCCGAGGGCTCGTTCTCTAACCTGCCCGACCTTATTCTGCTCGATGGCGGTCGCGGACACGTTTCCACTGTTCGCGCATTGCTTGAGGAAAAGGGGGTGGATATTCCCGTGTTTGGCATGGTTAAGGATGACTACCACAAAACACGCGCGCTTTGTACCGAAACCGAGGAAATTTCCATTGCCCGCGTGCAGGACGTTTTCTCGCTCATTTACCGCATTCAAGAGGAAGTTCACCGCTACACGGTTGGTCGCATGACACAAGCCAAGCGCAAAACAGTGCGTACGTCCTCTCTCACCAAAATCCCCGGCATTGGCGATGCCAAAGCCAAAAAGCTTCTTTCCTCCTTTGGCGGTCTCGCCGCCCTCAAAAAGGCAACACGTGAGGAGATTGCATCTGTATCGGGCATTTCGGAAAAGAATGCCGATGATATTGTTGCATATTTTAAAAAGTAACACGAGACAAACGGTTATTGCCAAACAAAACCACTGTATGTCATCCTGAGCTTGTCGAACTTCTGTTGAGCGAATAGCGATACAGAAGCGCGAGCCCTCAGGCGAAGCGGGATCTCGTAACGACTTTTGGTGGTTTTTGATGGGATGTTACATTTTCCTTGGCAAGCCACCCAAACTCGTTCGGAGATCCCTTCGGCGCTTTGGCGCCTCGGTTTTTCCTCGCTCTTCGCTCAGAAAAACTTCGACAAGCTCAGGATGACAGGTTGATTTGTTGTTTTTTCTGTTGTTGTTAGAAAAACATTTTCATTCGAAAGGAGACCATTCAAATGAGAAAGACTAAAGGTGTTCTTTTTTGCATATGTATTGCATTGTTTATGCTTTCCATTGCCACCCTTTTGACGAGCACGTTTTTCTATCAACGCAATGTTGAAGATTATGAAGTGTTTCAACCCGAATTGTTTTCTCACGAGCCGATTGCTACAGTTATGACCAAAAGCAGCTTGCAACAGATCTACGTGTGCTACAACGATGCTTCACATGTCAATGTATATAACACATCGGGCGAATTTCTTTGGGCTGTTGCAACTCCTTATTTGCGAAACAGCTATTTCGATATTTTCGACGAGCAACTGTTTATTTACGATTCCGAATACGCTTACATCTACAACGCAGAAAACGGTGCTTTTGTTTCCAAAACGCTTGTAGATGAATTGGAATTTGAATTGGATTACGATTTTGGATATGATTCTGTTGAAGACCTTTCGCACGGTGATATTTATTTTTCTCCGTATGAGGTTTACCGAGTAGAAGAAGATGGCAGTAGTACGACGATTGTTTCAAGACCGCTATGGTATTGGTTTTTTAGTCCAACCTTTTTGGGATTGATTGCTTTTGGTGCCGCTATTGGAATTGGTGTTTCAATTTTTACGGAAATTACCAAAGAGTATCGCTTGGTGCAAAGAGCATACTCTCAAAACGGTGAAAAGGTAACCGTCGGCAATCCAAGGGCGAGATTTATTCAAAAATACTTCAAGGTTACATCCATTGTTCATTTGGCTTATGCGATTTTGGATATTATTTTTGGTATCTTCCTTGGTGGAATACTTTGCATTGGCATTATGCCACTTGGAATACATATGATTGTTTCCAATATTGTTTTTGTAAATATGCTCGAGCGCATCCATTTGACGGATGAAGAAAATAAGATTATGAATTATTTTAAAGCTGTATTGTGGGGCTCATTCATCATTGCTTTCTTCTCGGTTATTGTTGCGGCGGCTTTTAATTGAATCCACCTTCACCGCAAATCAACTCTCTTAACGGGCAGGGTCTTGGCGGTGCCTGACCGTTTGCGTCAGCAAGAGCGAAGTTGCACTTCGCGCCAGCCGTCTATCCGTAAACTAACAAATTTATTTAGAAAATGATTGTGCGAAAGTTCTTGAAAGGGGTTTGGGGAAAACTTCTTTCAAGAAGTTTTCCCCAAGAAAAAAAGGAACAAACTATGATGCGTATAATAACAGGAAAAGCCAGAGGCACAAAGCTGCAAACGCTTGCGGGCGAGGCGACGAGACCGACGGCAGAGAGGACGAAAGAAGCGGTCTTCTCGATTATCAATTTTGATATTGCAGGCGCGAGGGTGCTCGATTTGTTTGCAGGCTCGGGTCAGCTTGGATTGGAGGCCTTGAGCAGAGGAGCCAAGAGCGCGGTGCTCAACGATTCGTCAAGAGAAGCCGCGGCTATCATTCGCGCGAACGCGGAAAAAACGAGACTGATCGACGCGTGCGAGATTCTTTCCACCGACTGGCAAGCCGTCCTGCGCCGCTTTGCAAACAAAGAGACCTTTGGTTTGGTTTTCCTTGATCCCCCCTACGCAGGCGGATTTTTGCCAAAGGTATTGGCAAAAATGATTGAGTGGGATCTGCTTTCGGATGGCGCGGTCATCGTTTGCGAGAGCGCGAATGAAGAAGATGTCTTTGGCGGCGATGAGGATTTGAAAAATCAATTTACTGTTCGACGTGTGGCACGTTACGGTGCGGCATGCGTTACGATTTTAGAAAAAGGAGAAAGAGAAGAATGAGCCTTGCCATTGTTCCCGGCAGCTTTGACCCGATGACGCTCGGGCACTTGGAAATTGTCAAAACGGTTGCCAAGCGCTATGACGAGGTTGTGGTTGCGGTCATGATCAATCGCTCCAAAAAGTATCTGTTCGATACCGAAACGCGCGTAGCCGTTGCCGAAGCGACTGTTAAAGAAATTCCCAACGTGTGTGTCATTGCCGATAGTGGGCTGCTCATTGATCTTTTTGATCGCCTTGGCGCCGATGCCGTTTGCAAGGGGTGGAGAAACCAACGGGATTATGACTACGAATTGCATATGGCTGATTGGAATTCCTCGCACAATCCGCGTTTTCGCACCGAAATGATTCGGGCAAAAAGTTCGGTTGAGCACATCAGCTCCACCGAGGTACGCCGCCGCTTGGCGGATGGCGAAACATTGGAGGATATCGTTCACCCTGATGTCATTCCTTTGCTTTTGACAAAATTTTTAGAACACGGAGGAAAATGATTTGAATTTGAAAAACATACGCCGTGGATTTTCACGTGCATCTTTGAGTGTAGCGGGTCTTGGTGTTCTTTTGGGCTTGCTCTTGATTATCATCGACGTTGGATTTTTGATTGACCTTGTTTTCTTCATGATGGGCATTGTTACCATTGCCATCAGCTTGCCAACGCTCATCTCTCTGTTGCCTTTCTGCAGTACAAAGGTTGGACGTGTGAGCTTTATTGTCACCGCCATTGCGGTTGCCGCAGGCTTTTTGATGCTGTTTTGGCACAGCGGCATTTTGCTCATTCTTGTGGGCATTGCCATGATTGCGCAACCTGTTCTTACCATTGTTAAGTCGAATGACCGCAAGGCAACTCTCAAAGCCGAGTCTCCCAAGCTTATTTTGGGTGCGGTTCTTATTCTTTTGGGACCCGCCAAAGCCATTGACGTACTGTTTGATGTGGCAGGTGTTGCCCTCATTGTTTTGAGCATTGTTTATTTGATTGCGATGCACAGAGTGCTCAAAAAGAGCCAAAATATAACCGGTTCGCGTATTTTTGTCGATACCGACGGCAACGGCACCATCGATGCGCTCTACGTGGATACCGACGGCAACGGTGAGGTAGATACCGAAACCGATTATCGGGAGAAAAAATGAATAAATATAAAAAATTAGCCTCTAACACCGTCATTTTGGGTATTGGAACCTTTGGCTCCAAATTGCTCGTTTTCTTATTGATGCCGCTCTATACGGCGTGGTTGACCACCGCCGAATACGGAGCCGCCGAAATGATTACGGGCATTGCCAATTTCCTCATCCCCATTGCGTGTGTTGGTGTTAGCACAGGCATCTTTCGTTTTGCGGCAGATCGCGAAGCCGACCAAGCAAAGGTGTTTTCCTCATCCATCGCCCTTTTGGGGCTTGGACTTGGCGGATTTTTGCTCCTCTCGCCCACGCTTTTGTTGATACCGTATTGCAAACCGTATGTGTGGTTGGTTGTTCTCTACGTCTTTTTTGCCGACCTGCAAGCCGTTTGCGCACAGTATTTGCGTGCTATTGACCGCACCGCACTTTTTGCCGGGCAGGGCATCCTCAACACCGCCCTGACGATTGCGTGCAATGTCCTGTTCTTGTTCGTTTTCAAAATGGGCGTTGTGGGGTATGTGCTTTCTGTTATTGTGGGCAATTTGCTCACCACCGTTTTTATTATTTGCCGCGCAAAGCTGTGGCGCGTGTTCTCGTTTGCGGATGTTGATCGCGGATTGATGAAGGAATTGCTCCGCTTCAGTTTGCCGCTCATTCCCACCACGCTCTGTTGGCTTATTACCGACCTTTCCGACCGTGCAATGGTCACTTATTTTTGGGGCGAGAGCGTCAACGGCGTTTACGCGGCGGCGTATAAAATCCCCACCATTGTCAACCTTGTTGCAGGCATTTTTTTGCAGGCGTGGCAGTTTTCTGCCGTGAATGAGGTAAAGGATGCCACCGCTTGCTCGCGCTTTTATACAAACGTGTGGAAAGCTTTTTTGTCGGTGGTTATGATTGGTGGCGCAGGATTGATTTTGTTCTCGCGTTTCCTTGCCAAATTGCTTCTCAACATCACCTTTTTTGGTGCTTGGGAATATATGCCCACCCTGTTGTGTGCGGCATCCCTCGAGGCACTCGTTTCTTTTCTTGCAAGCGTTTACCTTGTGCGCAAAAAGAGCAGTCACTCCTTTGTAACCGCATTTGCGGGAGCCGTAACCAATATCGCGCTCAACTTGTGGCTCATCCCCACCATGGGGGCGCTCGGTGCGGCAATTGCAACCCTTGCAAGCTATGCTTTGGTGCTTGTTTTGCGCCTTGTGGATGCACCGCGTCTTATTCCGTTCGGGCTTTGCTTACCGCGTCTTTGCATCAGCGTTGCATTGCTCTTGGGAGCGGCGGCAGTGATGACTCTTGACATCCCCGGTCGCATTTGGTGGACACTTTTGTGTACACTTGCCATTTGTGCGCTCAATGCCCCCGCGTTACTTGGCGGAATGCGCACCATTCTTGCAAAAAGATTCAAACATTAACAGCAAAGGGAGAACTCGGTTGAGTTCTCCCTTTTTTCTTGACAACACCGTGCAAATGTGGTACAATAATGGGGAAGAACAAAAAAGAAAGACACAAAGTGTCTTTGGAGGAAACAATGAAGAAGAAATTACTCGCAATCGATGGCAATAGTATTCTCAACCGTGCGTTTTACGGCATTCGTCCCTTAACCACAAAGGATGGCTTTCCCACAAATGCGCTCTATGGCATGATCAACATGATCACCCGTCAAGCAGAGGCAATTCAACCCGATTACTGTGCCGTGGCGTTTGACCTCAAAGCGCCCACTTTCCGTCACAAAATGTATGACGCCTACAAGGCAGGTCGCCACGCAACTCCCGAGGAGCTTTTGGCACAATTTCCCGTGGCAAAAGAGGTGCTCTCGGCTCTTGGCTACCACGTGCTCGAGATGGAGGGCTACGAGGCTGACGATATCCTTGGTACCCTTGCGCGTATGAGTGCCGATTCCGATTGCGAAGCATACCTGATGACAGGAGACCGCGACGCTCTCCAGCTCATCTCGCCCAACGTGCACGTTTTATTGGCAACCAACAATGACACCATCGATATGGACGAGGCAAAATTCCTCGAAAAATACACCGTGCCCTCCTCAACGTTTGTTGACGTCAAAGCCTTGATGGGGGATAGCTCGGATAATATTCCCGGTGTTCCCGGCATTGGAGAGAAGACCGCCATCAAGCTCATCTCCGAGTTTGGTTCTCTTGACGGCATCTACGAGCATTTGCCCGAAGCAAAGCTGACACCCTCTGTAAAATCCAAGCTTGAAAACGGTCGCGAGAGCGCATATCTTTCGCAAACGCTTGCGCGCATTTGCCAAGAGGTACCCTTGAATAAGAGCCTTGAAGCACTCTCCTATGATGGTATCGACCGAGCAGAATTGCGCCGTTTGCTGATTCGATTGGAGTTCTCGGTGTTCATCAAACGCTTTGGTTTGGATGCCGAGCCCACACCCGAGGAAGCCGTAACACAGGCACCCGTAGAGGTAGCACCGATGGATTGTGCAAAGGTTTCCAATCTCGACATTGTGGCGCTTGATTGCAAGGATGGAAAACTCACGCTCTCCGACGGCAAATCTGTTTGGGAGTGCGATGGTGAGAGGATTGCCGCGCGACTTGCCAATAAAACCGTTGTTTGTTACGACTCCAAATCTCTTTACAAAAATTCCGCTCTTGCGTTTTTGCGCGACTGTAGCGTGTATGACTTGATGCTTGGTGCATATCTTGCCAATTCTTCCAAGAGCAATTTTGATCTTTCAACTCTCGTTTCCGATTATCTTGGCGAGGTGATGTCGCCCGATGTTTCTGCTGCCTTATATATCGCACGCTTGTATCCCCTCATAGCAACAGCGGTAGAGGAAAGCGGACAAGCTGAACTTCTTTTAGAGCTTGAAATGCCGCTTGCCTTGGTGCTTGCCGATATGGAAATGGCAGGCTTTCGCATCGACCGCGAGGGCATTGCCAAATACGGTGAGCAGCTCACCACCGTTGCCGAAGCCCTCGAGGCGCAAATTTATTTTCACGCAGGGCAGGAATTCAATATCAATTCCCCCAAGCAGCTTGGCGAAATCCTCTTCGACGTTCTCGGACTTCCGCACGCCAAAAAGACCAAAACGGGTTACTCGACCAATGCGGAAATTCTCGAAAAACTCCGTCCCGCACATCCCATTGTGCAGGATATTCTCGATTACCGTCAAGTGACAAAGCTTCGCAGTACCTACGTTGAGGGGCTTCTCAAGGTGGCTGACGAAAACGGACGCGTGCACACGCACTTCAAACAAACGGGCACGGCTACAGGTCGCCTTTCTTCCACCGAGCCCAACCTGCAAAACATTCCCGTTAGAACCGAGCTCGGCAGGGAACTGCGCCGCTTCTTCTTGCCCGAAAACAATGATTACGTCATCATTGATGCCGACTATTCGCAAATCGAGTTGCGACTCCTGGCGCATATTTCAAACGATGCCAATATGATTAGAGCTTTCCGCGAGGGTGTTGACGTTCACACATCTACTGCCGCGACTGTGTTCGGTGTTGCCGAATCTGCGGTCACGTCCGAGCTCCGCAAAAGAGCCAAGGCGGTCAACTTTGGCATTATGTACGGCATTGGCGCGTTCTCGCTCTCGGATGACATCGGTGTTTCCCGTGCCGAGGCGCAGGACTATATCGACCAATACCTTGCCGGCTACCCCGGCATTGATGCTTATCTCAAAAATACCATCCAACAAGCCTATGAGGATGCTTACGTAACGACCCTCTTCGGTCGTCGCCGTTACATTCCCGAGCTCAAGGCAAGCAATGGCATTCAGCGCAAGTTTGGCGAACGCGTGGCGATGAACAGCCCCATTCAAGGCACCGCCGCCGATATCATCAAGCTTGCAATGGTGCGCGTTCACAACCGACTCAAAGAAGAGGGCATCGATGCCCGACTCATTCTGCAAGTGCACGATGAACTTCTCATCGAAGCTCATCGCTCGGTTGCCGACCGCGCCCGCGAGATCCTCAAATTTGAGATGGAAAACGCCGTTTCCTACTCCGTCCCCCTCGATGTGGATATTCATATAGGAAACAATTGGTATGAGGCGAAGTGATTTTGTGGATGAATGCGGGGGAACCTTTTTCGCGAAAAAGTGTTCCCCCACGAAACCGCATCCCTTACGAAAGGAGACCTGCCAATGAAATATGATATTGAACGCGCGTGCATTGAAATGTCGGTGCGCGAATTGTGTGAAATGGCGTACGCGGGCGGAGACTTGTATCTGCGACCGGGCACAGGTGGCGGCAGGCCTTCTTTTTTGCGCGCGGTTTTGGGAGCCAAGGTGCATCGCAAGCTGCAAGCCGCGGCAGGAGCAGGGTACCAAGCCGAGGTAACTATGACGCACGCCGAGCAATTCCACGGCCTTACTTTCGAGGTTGAGGGACGCGCTGATGGCGTAATTGCGGGCGATCCTTATATCGTTGATGAAATTAAAACTGTCAGCGGTTTTGCTTTTTCAATGCCGCCCGCGCCCATCCATTTTGCGCAGGTCAAGTGCTATGCGCACTTTTTGTGCCGCGCAAAAAACTTACAAAGCATTCAAATTCGCCTGACCTATTATCGCGTAGACGATGGCGAAATTCGATACATCGACGAAGAACACACCGCCGCCGAGCTGGCGGAGTTTTATGCCGATCTTCTTTCGCGCGTGGAATACCGCGCAAGAATCCTCGAGGAGCGTCAAACGGTTTTGCTTCCTGCTATCGCAGGGGGAAGATTTCCGTTCTCCTCTGTTCGACGTGGGCAGGATGACCTCATTCGTGCCTCCTACCGCGCCATTCGTTCTGGCAAGCGACTTTTTGTCGATGCTCCTACGGGAATCGGCAAAACCGTCTCCACGCTCTATCCCGCTCTGCGCGCTTTGGGAGAGGGGAAGTGCGAAAAGGTCTTTTATCTCACCGCCAAGGCGGCAACGCGCCGCGAGGCTTATGCGGCATCGGCAAAGCTGTTTGAGGCAGGCTCACGCCATCGCACCGTAGTACTCACGGCACGCGAGCAGGTCTGTGTCAACAAAGAAGCCAAAGAGGACGCGGCAGGCATTTCGCGCCATTGCAATCCGCAGGACTGCCCACGCGCACGCGACTTTTACGAGAAAGCCCCCTTGGCAATTTGCGAGATTTTGAAGCGACAAAGCGGATACAGCCGTGCCGTTGTGGAAGAGATTGCCGCCAAATACAACGTTTGTCCCTATGAGTTGCAACTCGAACTCTCGGAGTTCTGCGACGTCATTATTTGCGACTACAACTACGTTTTTGATCCCCAAGTGCACCTGCAACGCTACTTTGGAGAGGATATCCCCGCAGGTAAATATGCGGTGCTGGTCGACGAGGCGCACAATCTACCCGACCGTGCACGTACAATGTTCTCGGCGTCGCTCAAATGTAGCGACCTATCTCCCGCACTTGAGGTTTTACCACCCGAGAGCGGACTCCGCGATCATTTGCACAACCTCTTGGGGCTGATGCAAAGTTATCGAAACCTCTGCCGAGACACCCTCCAAACCGACGGAGAGGGTATTGAGCGCGGATATGACCTCAATCACGGAGCGATGGAATCTTTTCATTCCTCGGTCAGAAAATTGCGCCCCATTCTTGACGCGTGGATGCGAACGCACCGCGGTGAGATCGGTGAGAGCGAGATTTGGACACTTTCGGGCGCGCTCCGACGCGTGGAGACCATTGCGGAAATTTACGATAAAACCCACGTTACGTTTGTTGAAGTAGAGGGCGAAGAACTGACCGTTCGTCTCATTTGCCTGGATCCCTCACAAGCGCTTGACGAGCGGTTGCGGAAATTGCACGGATGCGTGTTCTTTTCGGCAACTATGGTGCCCATGTCTTATTATGCCGATGTTCTTGGCGGTGGCAAGGGCGGTTCTTCCAAGCACTCCACCATTCTACATCTGCGTTCGCCCTTCGACCCCGAAAACTTTGCACTTTGCACCGTCAACTCCATCAGCACAAAGCTTGAGGACCGTCCGCGCTCCTACAAAAAACTTGTGGACGTTATTGCGGCAACGGCATCGGCAAAGGCAGGTAACTACATTGTTTATTTCCCGTCCTATGATTATATGAATAAGGTTCAAGAACTTTTTTCCAAAAAGTACCCACAGGTCACAACTGTGGTGCAAAAGCGAGGAATGACTGCCCCCGAGCGTGAACAGTTCCTTGATGCCTTCAAGGATGACACCAACCTGCGCATCGGCTTTTGCGTGCTTGGCGGCTCCTTCTCCGAGGGCGTTGACCTGCCCGGCAGAAAGCTCATCGGTGCTATCGTGGTGGGCACGGGGCTCCCCGGTATTTCCAACGAGGGCAACATCCTCTCGGAATACTACGAAAACACGCGCGGCTCGGGCTTTGATTATGCCTATCGCTATCCCGGCTATAGCCGTGTTTTGCAGGCGGCAGGACGCGTCATCAGACGTGACGATGACCGCGGCGTGGTTGTTCTCGTCGACGATTCGTGGGGAAGTGAGAAAGGAAACGACGAATGGGATGCGCATTGGTCGAAACCTGCAACAATTGCAAGAAATGCACCCGAACTTGCAGAAATATTGCGAATTTTTTGGAAAAAATTCAAATAAGACGAAATTTTTGCAGAAAAATATCAAAAATCTTGCAAAAACCTATTGCATTTTGCCATCAAGTGTGATATACTGTAGCAGATGACAAAAAAGTGATAGGGAGATTGATATGGAATTCTCACAAATGAGTCGCGCCGAACAACTGGCGCAACTGCAAGAACTTAGAACCGAATATGAAAACGCAAAGGCAAAGGGACTTTCCCTCGACCTCTCTCGCGGCAAGCCCAGTGCCGATCAGCTCGACCTGATGAACGATTTGTTCGACAGTATGGATTCGAGTGTGGATTGCTACACCGAGGATGGCGTTGACTGCCGTAACTACGGCTTGCTTACGGGTATTCCCGAGGCAAAGCGTCTGTTCTCCGATCTGTTGAACATTCCCGAAAAGAACCTCATTGTTGCGGGCAACTCCTCGCTCAATTTGATGTATGACCAAGTGATGCGCGCTATGGTTTATGGCGTGTACGGCAGTGAACGCCCGTGGTGCCGTGAGGAAGAGATCAAATTCCTCTGTCCCTCTCCCGGCTATGACCGCCATTTTGGCATTTGCGAGTCTGTTGGCATCAAAATGATTATGGTCAGAATGACCCCCACAGGTCCCGATATGGATACCGTTGAGGAGCTTGTAGCAAACGATGCATCCATCAAGGGTATGTGGTGCATTCCCAAGTATTCCAATCCCGATGGCATTACCTATTCTGATGAGACCGTTGCGCGTTTGGCTTCGATGAAGACTGCCGCGCCAGATTTCCGCATCTTTTGGGATAACGCCTACGCAGTGCACGATCTCTATCCCGATAAAGCAGATACCCTTGCCGACATTTTTGAAGCTTGCACGGCAGCAGGCAACCCCAACCGTCCTTTCTTCTTTGCATCCACCTCAAAAATTACTTTCCCGGGTGCAGGCGTGGCAGTTATGGCGGCATCCGACGAGAACCTCAAGCAAATTTTGCCCATTCTTGCCGCACAAACCATCGGTTTTGATAAGCTCAATCAGCTTCGCCACGTGCGCTACTTCAAAAATGCGGAGAACATTCACGCTCACATGAAAATGTTGGCAGAAAAACTGCGCCCCAAGTTTGATTTGACACACGAGATCCTTACGCGCGACCTCATCCCCGCAGGTATCGCGCATTGGACGCGCCCCTTGGGTGGATATTTTATCAGCTTGTTCGTTCTTCCGGGAACGGCAAAGCGCACATGGACACTTTGCAAAGAGGCAGGTGTCACCATGACAAACGTCGGTGCGACCTATCCGTATCGCCTCGACCCCGATGACAGCAATATTCGTATTGCGCCTACCTATCCCAGTCTCAAAGATCTCGAGTCGGCTATGTGCATTCTCACCCTTTGTGCACGCATCGCCGCCCTTGAAAAGCTGACAGGAGAAGCAGAAGCGTAAGACTGTGCGGATCGCCCTTGCAAAAAAGAGCGGTCCGCATTTTTATCAAACAGAAAGGAGCCCCGTTATGACGCAGGCATCGCGCAATCCATACCCAAACAGCGACAGCAACAAGCGCTATTATACCTATGACTATTATCTGCGCCATACACTTGGTGCAAAGTGTGCCAAGCTTCCCTTGGATATCGGTTTAACTTGTCCCAATATCGATGGGCGTTGTGCCACGGGCGGTTGCATTTATTGCTCGGGGCGGGGGAGTGGTGACTTTGCTCCCGAAGCCACGCTTTCGGTGACTGAGCAAATTCAAAAGCAAAAAGAAAACTATTCCCACAAGTGGGACGTGAAAAACTGCATCGCTTATTTTCAAGCGCACACCAACACATACGCGCCGCTTTCTTTCTTAAAAGAAAAATTCGAGGAAGCTCTTGCGCAAGAGGGCATCGTAGGGCTGAACATCGCCACCCGTGCCGACTGCCTTGAGGATGACGTTGTGGAATACCTCGCATCCCTTGCCGAGCGCACAGTGCTGACGGTGGAACTCGGTTTGCAGACATCCAACGATGAAAGTGCCGCGCGCATCAATCGCGGTCACGATTTTGCAATCTTTTGTCGCGGATTTGAAAAACTCCGTGCCGCGAGCCCCAAAATTGGCATTTGCGTGCACATCATTCTCGGTCTCCCCGAAGAAGACGACGAAACCATGATGCAAACCGTGCGCGACGTTGCCACTCTGCACCCCGACCAAGTCAAAATTCACTTATTGCACGTGCTCAAGCACACGCGGCTTGCCAAGCTTTTCGAGAGCGGCGCATACACACCGCTCGAGCGGGAACACTACATCAGCCTCGTAGCAGATGCCATTGAGCTTTTGCCACCCGACGTTGTCATCGCGCGCCTGACGGGCGACGGCATGGCGGACGACCTGCTCGCCCCCCTTTGGAGCCGCAAAAAGACAACGGTCATCAACGATATTGACAAACTCCTTTTTGCAAGAGATTCTTGGCAGGGGAAGAAATACAAGGCTTAAAAAGCGATAAAACTTTCGAAAAAAATGAATTTGACAAGGTGACGAAAATGATAGACATTACTATTTGGATGCAGAACTTTTTGCAAACATTAAATAAGACTTTTGCAAACCGTGTGTGGTTTGTTGGCTTGCAGGGGAGTTACGGTCGCGGTGAAGCAACCGAAACGAGTGATATTGACGTGGTTGTTATTTTGGATGAATTGTCCGCTGCGGATATCCAAACGTATAACACAATGTTGAATTCTTTGCCGAACAGAGAACTGATTTGCGGTTTTCTTTCGGGCAAACAGGAAATTATGAATTGGGCACCGTCCGATTTGTTCCAATTTTGCTATGATACAACACCCATCAAAGGAAGTCTTGATGAAGTCCTATCTGTTGTTGACGAAAGTGCTGTCAAAAGAGCCATCAAAATCGGTGTTTGCAACATCTATCACGGATGTGTTCACAATATGCTTCACGAAAAGAGCGAAGATGTTTTGCGCGGTCTCTATAAATCAGCTTCTTTTGTTGTACAGGCGATTGTTTTTTCAGAGACAGGAAACTATGTGAAGCATCAGGAAGAATTGCTCGCAGTCGCAACACCCAATGAGCAGGCCATTATCAATACGTTTTTGAACTTAAAAAATGGTGGAGCGGTTGATTTTATTCCCATGTCCGAAATCTTATTTGCTTGGACAAAGCGTTGGATTTCTTTCTCGGCATAATTGACTTTTGCAAAGGAATTTGTAAATATTTTTTGCCAAATCGAAGTTGAAGCGGTGAGCAAAGCAGCCTCCCTCCGGGAGGGAGGGGGACCGCGATAGCGGTGGAAGGAGCCCTCGATGCTAAAAAGAATTGTTCGCCATAATATGAGTAGTTGCTTTTGAAATAAACTACCTGATTCTTTCCCAAAGAAATTTGTAAACATTTTTGTTTTTTTTGCAAAAATGAAATTGAAGTGAAAATGAAATCGCCTCCCTCTGAGGGGGAATGTCATTAAGGAATTATGAAAGGCTCCCTTGTGTAAAGGGAGCTGTCGGCCATATGGCTGACTGAGGGATTGTTTTGTTGTAAAAACCAACTTTTACAATCCCTCCGCCTCGTATTCACTCGGCACCTCCCTTTACACAAGGGAGGCTTTTTAGCAGTGTTGACATTTCGACGAAATTATGATATAATGAAATTGGTTAGGTGTCTAACCTATCAAATAAAAACGAATTAAGGAGGTTATTTGTATGAAAAAGTTTGGTAGTATATTTTTGGTGCTTATTTTACTGATTTGTTGTTTGACCTCGTGTGATTTTTTTGAATCTCTGCAAAGTGAGGCAACCACAAAAGCTGCAGAAACGACTCAATCCCCCGAACACATTCATCAATGGCAAGATGTTTCGGGTGAGCACGCAAGAATCTGCGTGGAATGTAATGAAAAACAGTTAGCGTCCGAGGCGTGCGATTGGCAATTTGTCGGTCAAACAAGCGATTGTTGGTCTACAACCATCACTTATGGTTGCTCAAAATGCTATCAGCAACAATTAGTCCACGGCGATTCGGTTTTGCCAAATCATAATTGGATAGAAGAAACCGCAAACGGCAAAACAGCTCTCCATTGCAGCCGTTGCAAGGAATCCTGTACCTTTGTCAGCGGACTACAGGAATTCAGTTATGCTCAAGTTCTTGAGGAATACAAAATCGGCGACCCCGGTGTAAAGCACGAAAACTTTAACAATCCCGACGTTGAGCGTGAGGTGACAAGTGCCATCGATGCCATCATAAGAGCACAGTTTGAACTTACCGTGGAATACGATACCATATCCGTATCTCAAGATAAGGATGCTAATATGTGGTGTGTGGATTTTTGGACATTGGATGTAGACGGTGGCGGTCAGTCCGTTTATCTAAATGGCAATGGCTTAACTTGCTATATTGTTTACGGTGAGTAATAGCTGATAAAACCAAATCTGCGGAATAAATATTCTAATAAACATAAACCACGGTTTCCCAAGAGCCGTGGTTTTTCTCGAACATTCTTCTTTTTCAAATGAATTTGTAAACATTTTTGTTTTTTTGCAAAAATGGCGCGAAAGCGTGGTATAATAAAAGCAACTCGAAGAATGGAGACGTTTTATGAACACCTTTGCAAAAATCAAACAATGGTTTGTGGTCGGTTGCGTGTGGTACGCAATCATCTCGCTGATATTTCTGATGATCGATCTCATTATTTCCTATAACAATGCCACGCACGTAATTGCGGCAACGTCCTTTTTGCTCATTTTTCCGTTTGGACTTTCGATGTCGGGGGCAGGGATGTTGTACCGTAGCAAGCTGCCGCGTTGGTCGCGCATTTTGTTGCACTACGGCATCTCTATCGTGTCCTTTTTAGTCTTTATGCTCCTGCCTGCAGGCAGTCTTTCCTCGGGCGTTTACGTGCTGCTGATGCTCGTGCTCCTCACCGTCATTTATTGGATTCTTTTTGGCATTGTACATATCTTCACCGCTCGCTGGCGTCGCGTGGTAGAAGAGGATTGATGCAAAGGAAGGCTCCCCTATGAAAACTTGGTTCAATTTGTTAACTGTTATCTCACTCTTTTGTGTTCTTACAGTGCAAGTGCAAGCCGAGCGTGGGGAGCCTTTCGTTTTGCAGGAAAACGAAACAGACACCCTCTCGGGTGTCTATTTTTTTGGGGAATCGACCACGGCACATCTCTCTCGCGTGGGTGGCGTCCTCGATAGCGATGCCCACCGCGCAAAGGTTCTGCGAGACGAGAGTGGAACGCGATATTTGGATATGCGTATTCTCTCCTCACCTGTTTTTTGCGATGGAGAAAAGATCTCTTTTGCAAGGGCTGTCGAAAAACTCCAACCGCGTGTGTTGGTACTCTCCTTTGGGCTCAACGGCATCACGCGTTGGAGCCGCGATCCCGATGCCTTTTTGCGCAACTATCGGGCGCTGATAGAGGGCATTTTGGAGCGTTCCCCGAGCACCAAAATTCTTTTGCAATCGGTCTATCCCATAGGGGAGAACACCTGTTTTTCGCTACCCGTGTGCGAAATAAACGCGCAAATTGACAATCTCAACAAGCACGTTGCTTCTCTTGCCGAGGAATATCAAAACGTCGAATACGTCAACACTGCCGCGCTCCTTTTTGATGCAAACGGTGCGCTCAATACCGCATACGATGTGGGCGACGGCATTCATCTAACAAACGAGGCATATCGCATCATTTTGTCGTTTTTGAGCCAACGTATTGCAAAAACAGAGTAAAAAGAGGAAAAAAGAATGAAGATAACCATCAAAAAAATCATTTGCGCAATGCTTGCGTGCGTTGCTTTGATGCTTTCGGCTTGCGCAAAAACAGAATACAAACAAGATGTCAACACCGTCAAAATGGCGGTGCAGTTGAGCCAAAAAGTGCCCACCGAGAGCAGTTGGGTGAGCGAAAATGAGAATTTTCTCAAAGAGTATATCGAAATTCCCGAGTCTGTTCGTGAACTGCAAATTTGCTACGCGCAAAACACCAACTCCTTGGATGAGTTCGGCATTTTTGAGGTGGCGCGAGATCGGACAAAAGAGGTGCGCAAGCTGATCGAAAAGGAATATTTGCAAAAACGCTACGAGGAAAACCGCGAGTGGTACGATTCCTATATGCCCACCGAAACGCCCAAGCTCCGCGATGCCGAGGTGCGTGTTTATGGAAACTGCGTGGTCTATGCCATTCTTTCCCCCGAGGGACGCACCGCCTTTTTCGCGGAGTGCGAGCGATTGTTGAAAGAGCAAAAATAAAAGAAAGAGCCATTATGGAGATACCATAGTGGCTCTGTTTCCCGATATTACACCAACAAATAATTCACACCCGCAAGAGAGGCTTTAGAATCCGCCGCGGCGGCTTGTGCCTGCTGGGGTAGGGTGTTGATGCCCATGAGGTGCGAAAGAGGCTTGTGATAGCGTTTTGCAACGCTCCAAAGCGTATCGGATGAGGCAGGGAAGCAAACAGTGCATTCCCCCTCTGTCTTTTGGCATTTCTCGCCAATGTTGCAAGCGGAAAGATATTGAATCTGCGTTTGCGATCTTGTCATCACAGAGACGGCAAGCTCACCGTCAATGCCAAGGCGTTCGCCATCCGCACGCGCACGGCAACTGATGGGCGAGATATGCACAAGCGAGTCGGCAAGCGGCATTTCCTTGCTTTCCGCCTCATAGCGATAGGGCAGTTCTACCTCTTGCGAGGAAATCTCTCCTGCATCGTCGCAGAGTGTCAAATGTACGCGGCAACGACCGCTCAAAATGTCTTTTCCGTGTTCTTGTGTCAATTCTGCCGCAAGGGGAGTCAGGTGCGTATCGACTACACTCATTCCCGGTCGCAGTCCGGCTTCTTCAGCCGTCAGTGTGCTACCAATCGAAAAGTTTGCACACACACAACTGCGAGATTTTGGAAGCGTGAGAGCCGATGTTTTGCCATCGCTCACCGATTCTAGGGCATAGGCATCGCGTACATAGGTGATGTTGCGGTCGCGTTGTGCACGCCCTTGCAAAACGATGGAGAGGTCGCACAAAATGCGCCCATCCTCAACGGTTACGCTCACATCGGTGCAGGTGCCAAAGGCAGATGCCACACAGTTGACCTCGCATCCATCCACCACGGCGGCACTCTCAAAGGGAATACGGCGCACGATTTGCGTGGGAGCCATTCCCGTTGCATCGTGTGCGCAAAGCAGTTTGAGTGCCACCTCACCACGGCAGTTGACACATCCGCTTCCGGCTGATGCTTCCGAAATAAACACCTGACCCTCTGCACACACCACGCGCACATCCTCGCTTTGTGTGTCGCAAACGATTTCGTCGTGCAGCAAAAGAGGTTCGCCAACACCCGAAAACAGCTCGGATGTATCGCAAGAGCCATACAATTTTTCAGCGGCAATACCGGCAATCAGGTCACCGTTTTCAATCAGGCGAATGCCATAAAGGCGCATCCGTGCACGCAAGCGGCACTTGATGGAGAGCTTGCGAGGGGAAAGCACACGCGCTTGGCATGGCTCGGGGAGAATGTCGGCATCACAAACCAATCCCTCGCCCAAAGCGGCGTCGCTCGGTACATCTGTTGGAATACTGATGCGGTATTCCGATGTGTGTGTGGTGGAATAAAGCGCGCCATCGTTGCCTGTGTAAAGGATGCAAAAATCCACGTTGCCCGAAAGCTCGGTGTTTGCCGCTCCCACATAGCGCGCAGAAGGAGAGGCGGTTGCACTCACGCGTACGAGACGTTTTACTTCGGGGTGGTAGTCGGGCAGGGAAATTTCAGCATTTATCTCGCTCATTTCCAATTTGTCGCAAAACAAAGTTTGCACACGCAAGGCGGCGGAGTCTGTTTTTGTGTAGTTGTCCATATCGGTTGCTCCTTTTCTATCCATTTTTGTGCTACATCTTATGCGCTATGGAGGGTAAATATGAGCGCAAAAACGTTGCAGATTGCCAAGAAAAAGCCATTTTTCTTCTTTATGCGATTTTTTTAGAAAATATCACATACCAAAAGTAACAATTTTTTGCATTTGATAATGTATAAAATGGACAAAGAAATGCTCAAAAACCGTCGAAACATCCAAAAAAGAAAAAGTTAAATTGTGAGTTTTGTACCAATGTGCAAAAAAGAAAGGGGGGAAGTGTAAAAAAATATGTTGACATTTCACAAAAAAGTGTTATAATTAAAGTGTAGAATACTTTTTATGCGCCCGAAAGGATTGCCCGATGAACAAGAACGAACAAAATGCACACCTCGATTTGATAATTGCCGCTCGTGCGGGCGACGAGAGTGCGTTTGAAGCGCTTCTTGAAGCATATGAGCCCTTGATTGATGCAATGAGCCGTTCCTTTGCTCAAGCCACCGATGATTCCGAGAGTCATGAGGATTTGCGTCAAGAGGCTTGCATTGCTCTTTATAAGGCTGTGCAAAGCTACAATAGTGATCAGGCAGAGGTTAGCTTTGGTCTTTATGCAAAGCTTTGCATTCGAAATCGGCTAATTTCCTACACACGCAAACTTCGCCGTCGCGAGTCGGTGTTGCCGCTGGAAGAGCGCATAAAAACAGAAGAAGACGTCACCCAAGGTGTGGTAGCCGAGGAGGCGTATATGGAGCTTTACCGCCGCATTGAGGCTGTGCTCTCTCCCTACGAAAGTCATGTCTGGTGGCTTTATCTTTCGGGGCAGACCACAGGTGCTATTGCCGCAAGCCTTGGCAAGGATGAGAGAAGCGTGCAAAATGCCGTTTATCGCATTCGTAAAAAACTGCGTGCCGCGCTCCACCCAAACAGTGCAATGCCCGAATAGCTTAAACAAAGCGTTGGAGGAAACTCCAAAGATGGCGGTGAAAATCCGCCAAGGGTAAAAATACACCATTTTCACAACAAAGAGAGGATTACACCATGTTCCAAGAAGAAATCAACGATGCAGTAGTAGCAGCAGAAGAAGTAGTAGAAAAAGAATACGTTGATGAGACGTTGGTTTGCAAAGATTGCGGCAATGAATTCGTTTTCACCGCAGGCGAGCAAAGATTCTACGACGAAAAGGGCTTTATGAACAAGCCCAAGGCTTGCAAGGCTTGCCGCGATGCAAAGAAGAACGCCGGCAAGGCTCCCCGCGAGTACTTCACCGCTGTTTGCGCAGACTGTGGCGGCGAGGCGAAGATCACCTTCCAACCCTCCACCGATCGTCCTGTTTACTGCAGCGCTTGCTTCGAAGCAAGAAGAAAAGCTCAAGACTAATCGCAAATTCCCATTGTCTGTATCGTTTCTTGGTTTTATAGCATCTTCAACAGGTCATAACTCTCAGAACATATAGCAAAAAAAGCAACACCGAGCCTGTGCTCGGTGTTGCTTTTTTGAAAAAACAAATAAAAAACATCATTTTTGTATTTTTTTTGGTAAAGTACTTGCATTTTTTTCAAAAGTATATTATAATAGATATGAATAGTCCAATGATTGTTATCTTTAGGAGGATATTGGTATGAGTTATGACAATTACCGTTGCCCTGTTTGCGGTGGAAAGTTGAGAATTGTCAATGTAATAAAAGTGGATACATTCCGCAGACCCGAAGCGACACAATACGATTTGAGTGTTTCCCGTCGCAAGGGTAAAATCAAATTCGGCAAAACTTCTCCGCAAGAATGGATGTGCTCCTCTTGCGCCAATCGCTTGCCTATTGTAAGTACAAAAACAGAAACAAAAGCCGATAAAGAAAAGGTGAAAGCAGAAAAAACGCTCAAACCTAAAAAAGAGAAAAAGAAAAAGAAGATAGACCGCAAAAAGCGCGACGCATTTTTGACAAAAGTGTTTATCACTTTAATTGTTTTGTGCATTCTTGCATATTTTGCTTATGTATATCGCGACACCATTCAGGGTTATTGGGATAAGATCATGAGCATTGTTGATAAAGTAGAAGAAGTTGTTGACAAAATTGCAAGCAAATTCTAAAATGATACAAGCACGCAAGAAAAAACTTGCGTGCTTGTTCTTTTTGCTTTTAATTTAGTAATTCGCCAATCTTATCGGAGAGCTCTACAAATTGTGCAATGTCAAGGCGTTCACCGCGCACGGTGAGCTCGTGACCGCAGGATGCAATGATATCATTGATTTGCTCTTTGGTCAATTCCGAAAATCCGGCAGAGAGCGCATTGGAAAGTGTTTTGCGACGTTGTGCAAAAGCGGCTTTGATGGTGCGGAACATCAGTGCTTCATTTTTGGGATGATAGGGACGTTCCTTATACAGGCGAATGCGAATAACGGCAGAATCGACCTTGGGTGCAGGAATAAACTTGTCGGCAGGAACCACAAAGAGCTTTTCAGCTTCTCCGTAATAGGAAAGCACCGCCGTAATGGCTCCGTAATCCTTGCCGCCTGCAGGGGAGCAGAGGCGGTCGGCAACTTCTTTTTGAATCATAACCGTGATGTAGTCAAAAGGGAGACCGCATTCCAGTAGCTTCATCAAAATGGGGGATGTAATATAGTAGGGGAGGTTCGCACAAACAGATACCTTACCCTCGGCAAACGCAGGTGCGAGGAGTGCTTCGAGGTCTGCTTGCATAACGTCCTCGTTGTGCACGGTTACGTTATCGAATTCGCCAAGCGTGTAATCGAGAACGGGAATGAGACCGCGGTCGATTTCAAGAGCAACAACGCTCTTATGGCGCAGAGCAAGTTCGTAGGTAAGCGTACCCATACCGGGGCCGATTTCAAGGATGGTGCTATTTTCATCATCACAGCAAGAGTCGGCAATGTCTTCAACAACCGAGCGGTCGGTCAAAAAGTTCTGTCCAAACTCCTTGCGAAAGGTTAGGTGGAACATGCCCATTACTTGTTTTACTGTTTTAATATCACATAAATTCATAGGGGAACTCCTATTCAAACGTTTCTTTCTTTATTCTACCACACATTCGAGATAAAATCAAGAGCGGTGACGCGAAAAACAAAAATTGTTCTCCTTTTTTTGAAAAATAATATTGACAAAAGGGAAAGAATCGGGTATAATAGATACGTTGCAAAACGCAATATGCTGGTGTAGCACAGTCGGTAGTGCAGCTGATTCGTAATCAGCAGGTCGTGTGTTCGAGTCACATCACCAGCTCCAAGCTTCGCGAAAGGCGGGGCTTTTCTTTTTCTCATCTGCCTTGCGGCATGATTCGTAAGTTGCCCCACTGCGGGGGCAATAACCCATCAGGTCGTGTGTTCGAGTCACATCTCCAGCTCCAACAAAAAGCTCTATTTGTTTTTGACAAATAGAGCTTTTTGAATGATGTTTGCCTTCGGCAAATGATGTTGGACAACGCCCAATGATGACGGCTTCGCCTAATGATGCGTGGCTTCGCCACATTTTATGGCAAACATCGCATCATTGCGAGTAAAACGAGCAACATCATTATGCGTAGCATAACATCATATCGCCCATGGCGATGCATCGTTTCAATCGAGAGATAGTCCATTGTTCTTTTTTATTGAAAAATCCCATTTCACCTTGACAAGTGGCAAAATATGTAGTATAATGTTGCGGTGAGAGCACAAAAGGCATTATGAAGTGCTCCAAAATTTTGCGCGGAGGCGTTTGATTGATATGACACCGATTGAAATTATAGCACAAATTGTTAGCATTATTGGTATGCTGATGGGCGTTCTTTCTTATCAGCAAAAGGGAAAGGCACGCATCCTGACCTTTCAACTGATTGGCGCGTCTTTGTTTGTGATTCACTTCTTTATGATCAATGCACTTTCGGGTGCCATTCTCAATTTTGTTGCCATTGTGCGTGCGCTCATCTTCATTTATGAGGATAAGGTTCACGGAGATCACCCTGCGTGGACAATCGGCTTGACCGCAACATACATCCTTTCCTACATTTCGGTTTTCACCGTTTTTGGGAAAGAGCCTACTGTAAAGAACTTGATTTTGGAAATTCTCCCCGTGTTGGCAATGACCGTTACCACCATTGCTTTCCGCTATAAAGAGGACAAAATTTTGCGTCGCGTAACCTTTATCAGCTCGCCCATGTGGCTGACCTATAACGCCATTTTCTTCTCTTTGGGTGGTATCATTGGCGAGTCTCTCAATATTGGTTCTGCAATCATCGGCACCATCCGCTTGGATAGAAAGAAAGAAGAAAATAAAGCAGAATAAAAACAGAAAGCGGGATAGTGAAAGCTATCTCGTTTTTCTGTTTTTTTACGGATGCTTTGCATCCTACACCTCATCCGTCAGCCGACAAGCGGCTGCCACCTTCCCCCGCTGGGGAAGGCTTTTGGATACACAACGATTGTAAAACAACTTTCTTAACGGGCAGGGTCTTGGAGGTGCCTGACCGTTAGCGTTAGCAAAAGCAAGCCCTTGGCTTGCGTCGACTGTCCGTTTGTGAACTGATGAATTTATTTTGAAAAAATGTTAGGAAAGTTTTTGAAGGGGTGTGGGGGGACTTTTTTCAAAAAGTTCCCCCACAAAAAATATAGTCCGTTACCCTTCCAATTGTCTCCCTAAAAAGCCGGCGGCGGTGAGGATGAGCTTGGTTTCCACCTCGGCGGCGGGCATATCGCGGCGGTCGGAGCCGGGAGTGTCGCAAACAGATACCACACAGCCGGCAATATCGCCCTCGCTGATGATGGGCATGGCGCAACTGATATAGTGAGCACTGCCATCGGCAAGAACGGGCAGGGGAGTGTCTCCCTCGTGCCAAACATAGAGGGAACGTCCCTCAATAATTTGCTCCATTTCTTGCGATACGGCTTTGTCGGCATACTCTTTGCGAGAGACGCCCGAGCAAGCGATAACCGCATCACGGTCGCAAATAATAACCGAAAGAGAGCAGGTTTTGTGCAAGGTTTCTGCATATTGTGCGGCAAAGGATGCCAGCTCCCCAATGGGGGAATACTTTTTAAAAATGACCTCGCCCTCGCGGTCGGTGTAAATTTCGAGGGGGTCGCCCTCGCGAATACGCATGGTTCTGCGAATCTCCTTGGGGATTACGACGCGTCCGAGGTCGTCGATTCTTCTAACAATTCCGGTAGCTTTCATATATAAATCTCCTTTTTCAAATACAATTATAAGGGTATTTGCAAATAACCCATTGGCGAAAATCAATCGTTTGCACGATTTGATATTCTCTCGCTTGGTTAGTATTTCTCGCCAAAAGAAAATTATCCAAAAAAGCAAGAAAAAAATAAAAAATAAAAAAGCGGGGCTGCTTCATTTAGATGCAGAAGGCGTGATTTGGTTCTCGTCGGCGTACGAGGGTACGAAAGAGACCCAAAGCGCGACTAAAAAGCCACATAAAAAAGGAAGAAACCCACCGATTTTTGTCGGTGGGTTTCAACGTTATACTGGTTTGTTGAAAATTGAA